>NZ_CP009770.1:885514-973501 GCF_000941095.1 Ureaplasma diversum | reverse complement strand
ACACCTATCTTAAGTACTACATTTAAATATATCATTAATTACCTTAAATAGTTCAAGAATTACTTGTTTATAATTGACTTATAATATTAGGCTTAAAAATGTTATAATCTTTTGTATTATGTTTTCAAAAGCAAAAAAGGTGGTGGATTATGAAAAGAACGTTTCAACCTAACAATCGTAAGCGTGCTAAAGTACATGGTTTTAGAGCGCGTATGAAAACTAAAAATGGACGTATTGTTTTAGCACGTCGTAGACTTAAAGGAAGACATAGTTTAACAGTTTCTAGTGAAAGATAGTACAAATGGCTAAATTTTCTAGCTTAAAGAAAAATGAGCAGATTATTGAAGTGATTAAAAAACAAAACCGAGTGCATAGCCGTGATTTTAGTATTTACTACTTAGCAAATCAGACACAAGGTTTGCGTTTAGCCATTAGTGTTGCTAAAAAATATTTTAAGAAAGCAACACAACGTAACCGCAATAAACGCTTAATTAAAGCGGCATTAATTGCATTAGATTTTTCTTTGAATAATTTTGATTTAGTGATTGTACTAAAACCATCATTCACTGATGGTGATTTTCTTGTTTTATGTCATCATTTACATAAAGCGATTAAAAAGATAATTAGTAATCAATCAACTAAACAAACAAAAGTATTAAATCATGAAGTAAGAAAGGAGTAGTAAATGGGAATTGATAATAAAAAACTAGCTGAGCGTATGCGGACTGCAACTAGCTTTTTTGCTGGTGCAGCATCAGCTACGAGTTCAAAAAAAGATAAAATCAACAGAGCTAAAAAGTTAACTATTAGAATTCTAAAAGCAGTTATTTACTTATTTTTCCTTGGAATCGGACTTTATGGTTGCTTCCAAAACATGACTGATCACTGAACAGTTCATTCAACAACTGTAGGGAATGGGTATGAAATCGGATTTCATATAGACCCAGCTGTTGGTGCACAAGATATTCGATTTGATCTTGTTTATGCTGGTAGTGGTGCTTGGTATCCAATGGATAGCTTCTCGTTTGATTATGGTCCATTCTATGCATTATTTGTATGACCGATTGCACAAATCTTACTTCATTTCATGTATGCAACACGTGATTGACCAGTTGGATTAAATGCTATTTTAGGATTAATTATTATCTTGTTAATTATTCGTTTAATTACGATCTTAATTACAGCCAGAGCTACAATCCATGGAGAAAGAATGAGCGAAATTCAAGGTAAAGTAGCTGAAATTAACGCTAAATATAAAGGTGCTAAAGATGTTCTTTCTCAACAAAAGCGAAGAATTGAGTTAAAAGAAATATACGCTAAAAATAACATTAACCAATTTGCTCCTTTTGAAAGTATGATTATTACATTACCGATTTTCTTAATTATTTATCGGGTTGTAACAATTCTAAGACCATTAAAATTCATTACTATTTTTAATGCTTGAGATTTAACAGCAACACCAGTTTCTGAAATTTTCTCTAATTTCACATCAACTGGATGACCTTACATCTTCTTCTTATTAATTATTATTCCTGTTCAAATTCTTTCACAAAAAATACCGCAATGATTAGCTCGTAAACGTAGTAGAGCAGCAACAACTGTTGGAGCAAAGAACCAACAACAATTAAAGAAGACAAGAATGACACAAAACATTATTATGATTGTGTTAGCAATTATTGTAGCAATTTCAGCTTCAGGGATTGGTTTATACTGATTCTTTAATGCCATCTTCACAATTATTCAATCAGTTATTATTCATAAGATAATTATGAAAAAGCGAGCGAATTCAAATACCAAAATTGAATCGAAATTATCTAGATTGGGAATTAATTAGTAGTGAATCAACGAATGCTCAAAAATAAGATTAAACAAGCAAGTTTTGTTCCATCAAAAAAAATGGGGCAAAACTTCTTGTCGTCTAATGAAATTAAACAAAAGATAATTAAAAGTGCAAATGTCTTAGAAACTGACTACATTTTAGAAATTGGTCCTGGGTATGGAGCAATTACAGAGCATCTAATTCCTAAAGCTAAAAAAGTGTTAGCAATTGAATTAGATAAGCGTTTATTTGATCATCTTAAAACTAATTTTAAGTTTGATAATTTCAGTGTTATTAATAATGATGTTCTTAAAGTTGATCTTGATCAACTATTAACTGAGAATGAATTTGATAATGTTAAAGTAGTAGCTAATTTACCATATTCAATTTCAAGCAAAATTGTGCTTAAATTAATTAAAAGTAAAAAGATTAAAGCATCTTATATAATGGTTCAAAAAGAGATGGCTGAACGGATTGCTCCTAAAATCAACACAAAAGGATATAATGCTTTTAGTGTGCTTGTGCAATTGTTTGCAGATACTAAAATGCTCTTTAAAGTACCTAATTATCATTTTGTACCCGCACCTAAGGTAGAAAGTGCTGTTATAGAGATTGTTAACAAGGATAGCATTATTAATTTTGATATAATCAAAATAGAAAAATTCTTAAGAATTTGTTTTCTAAACAGACGTAAAAAATTAAGCAATAATTTATTAACTGCTTATAGTAAAGATAAGGTTATTGCTTTATTTAATAAGTTTGAATTAGATCCTAATATTCGTGCTGAAAACATTAGTGGGTCATTATATGTAGAAATGTATAAATTTCTATCACAAGAAATGTAGGTATAAAAAAGTATGCAAGTCAGAGCGTTTGCAAAAGTTAGTCTTGGTTTATCTGTATTTAAAAAACAAAACAATCTTAAAAAACATGATTTTGAATCAATCTTTTTAATTTCTGATCAACTATATGATGTAGTTAATGTTGAGATCAATAACATTAAGCGGGATAGTGTTCACTATTTTATTGATGATAAAGAAATTTATGTTTATTCTAAATTGGTTTATCGTGTTTTAGATTGATTAAGAAAAGATTACAATCTACAAAATTATTACAAAATTAACATTCATAAAAAAATCCCTATTGGTTCAGGACTTGGGGGCGGATCATCAAATGCAGCTGCAATCATGAATGCAATTGCTCAGATTGAACAACTAAATCAGTTTGATTTAAAACAAGTTGCTAAACTAGGGTCTGATATTCCTTTCTTTTTAACTAACTATAAAGCTGGTTATATTAAAGGAGATGGAGCTAGTGTAGAAGAGATAATACTTCCTGATGATTTTAGTTTTGATTTACATTTAATGAATGTTAATGTTAATACCAAACTAGTTTATCAACTTTTTGACAGTAATAGTATTCATGTGATTCGCAATGACTTCCATAAGATTATTAATGACCTTAAAAAAGGGTCAATCCAAAATGTCTATAATGATTTAGAAGACTATTGTTTTAAACTATATCCAAACATTCAACATCAATATCAAGAATTAAAACAAAAGTATGAATATGTTTTATTATCAGGATCAGGAAGTACTTTTGTTTGTTATAAAAAGAAAGGTTAGATAATATGAAAGTTCGTACTCGTTATGCCCCTTCACCAACTGGTTATTTACACATTGGTGGAGCAAGAACAGCATTATTTAATTATTTATTTGCTAAAGCACATAATGGTGATTTCATCATTAGAATTGAAGATACAGATATTGAACGAAATGTTGAAGGTGGAATTGATTCACAACTTGATTATTTAGCTTGAATGGGAATAGAAGCTGATGAATCTATTAAAAATCCAAAAGAATATGGACCATATATTCAATCTGCTAAATTAGCTAAATATCAACAATTAGCTGAACAATTGATTAAAGAAAATAAAGCTTACCGTTGTTTTTGTACTAAAGAACAACTAGAACAAGATCGATTGTTTGCTGAACAAACTAAACAAACGCCAAAATATAACAAACGATGTCTATATTTAAGTCAACAAGAAATTGATCAAAAACTAGAAGCTAACACTGAGTTTACAATTCGATTAATCATTAATGAAAATGAAGAATTTAGCTGAAATGATTTAATTCGTGGACAAATTTCTATTCCTGCAAGTGCACTAACAGATCCTGTGATTTTAAAATCAAATAAAATTGCTATGTACAATTTTGCAGTTGTAGTTGATGATTATGATATGGCAATTAGTCATGTGATTCGTGGTGAAGAACATATTTCAAATACTCCATATCAATTAGCTATTACTAAAGCACTTGGATATGAACCAACTATACAATATGCTCACTTATCAATTATTGTTGATGAAACTGGTAAGAAATTATCAAAAAGAAATTTAGCTTTAAAACAATTTGTAGCTGATTATAGTGATGATGGATATTGACCACATGCTGTTGTTAACTTTATTAGTTTATTAGGATGAAGTCCTAAAGATAATAAAGAAAAAATGAGTATGGATGAATTAATAGCTAGTTTTGATTTAAACCATGTATCAAAAGCACCTGCTTATTTTGATATTGAAAAAATGAATTGGTTTTCAAATCAATACTTTAACCAAATCTCTGTTGATCAATTTAGCGAATTTTTAAAAGAACATCAACTAACAGATAGCTATGTTGAAAATGATCCAGAGTTTATAAATAAAGCATTATTGTTTAAACCCCAAATTTATAATTTAAAACAATTATTACAACTGATAGATGAACATTTTATAAGCCAACAAAACTTATCAGAAACTGATTTAGATTTTATTAAAACTAATCAATTAGAAAATGTAGTAATTACATTTAATCAACTATTAAGTAATATTGATCAATGAGATGAAGTTAATATTAAAGCTTTAATTAAAGAAACCCAACAACAAACAAACACAAAAGGAATGAATTTATTTATGCCAATTCGGATTGCAACAACATTTATGTCACACGGTCCAGAATTAGCTAAAATGATTTATTTTTCAACAAAGGAAAAGGTATTAGCTAATTTAGCTACAACCTTAAAGTTACTAAAATAATGGAATTTAAAAAACGTTTTTTTATTAAAGATCCAATTCACGGTTTAATTACTTTTGATCAAGAATATAGTTGAGCTGCTGAGATTATTAACTCGAAAGAGTTTTGACGTTTACACCAAATTAAACAGCTTGGTTTAGCTTGAACAGTTTTTCCAAGTGCTACACATACACGATTTGTTCACTGTATTGGTGTTTTTGAAGTAGCACGAAAAATCGTTGCTAATTTAGAGTTTTATGATTCAGATCAATCTAATTTAGCATACGAAAAGAAAGTAGTTTGTGCAGCTGCTCTTTTACATGATATTGGTCATGGTCCTTATTCTCATACTTTTGAAGAAGCAACCAATTATAATCATGAAAAAGCAGGAGTTGGAATTATAGTTGATCCTAATTCGCAAATTAATCAAATTTTACTTAAACATCAAATTAATCCAATTGATGTTGCAAATGTGATTAATCATGTTTCAAATAAAGAATGAATGCACCAAATTATCTCTTCTCAAATTGATGCAGATCGACTTGATTACTTACCACGAGATAGCCATTTTAGTGGTGCTAAGTATGGAACTTTAGAGTATGATATGATATTTACTAAACTTGTAGTTTATCAAGAAAAATTATATTTTTCAAAATACTCTTGAAATGCACTTGAAAACATCTTATTAGCAAGAAATGCTATGTTTCAAAATGTTTATTGAAATCGCAACACAATAACATATGATTTATTAATGCGTAAAACTCTTAAACGCGTTTATGATTTATATAAACAAAACTACCAATTCAAAACTAGTTTAGTAACTGAACTATTAACCCCTTGGTTTTTAAATAGTGAATGAACTAGTGAATATGTAGCTAAATTAACTGATTTTTCATTTAATAGTATGATGGAACAATTAGTTAATGAAGATGATCAAATCATAGCTAAACTTGCAAGCAACTGATTACGCAATCAAGAATTTGAAACAATCTTATATGAAGTAAGTAGTGATCAAATTCCTGAAAACAACTTAAGTGATTATTTTAATGAAACAATCATTTTTGCTCAACATAAACATATTTATGATTTTAATAAACCAGTTATGTTATATAGTTATAACGAACTAAATAAAGAATTTATTACTGAAAAACTTGAAGATCGATCAATTAGTATTAGAGCATTAAAAAACGTTAGAAATAGTAAATATAAATGTTTTGTATTTAGATTAAAACAAAACAAGAAATAGATAAAGGATTAAATAGTATGGTAAATAAGAATATTATTGATATTGCATATGATGCAGTTTCTGAAATTAACAAAAAAGAAAAAAAGAACTTTTCTTTTGAAGAAATTCTTCACAGTATTGAATCTACTAAGTTATATACAATGAGTCAAATTAAAGAACAACTTGGTGAAATTTATACAGGACTTTCACAAGATAAACGTTTTATTTTAAATGGTGAAGGTAAATGAGAATTATGTGAAAATTTAACAATTGAACAAATCACACAAATCTCAAACGCAATGTATGAAGCTGGTCTTTATAAAGATAATGATGAAGAAGAACAAGATGAAGAAACACGTAAACAAGCTCAATTAAACAAAGAAAAAGAGGAAGAAGAAAGTTCAACTACTCTTGATGAATTTGTTTATGATGAAGATGAAGAAGATGATCAATTCAGTTCTAATTCAAAAGCTAATTCAGAATTTGAAGATGAATTAGAAGAGGAAGAAGAGGAAGAAGAGGAAGAATAGTTTTATGCTAACTAATGCCAAGGTTATGATTGCAGATGCAAAAGCAAATCAATATGCGATTCCTGCCATTAACATTAATAATCTAGAATGAATTAAAGCAGTTCTAGAAGCTGCTAATGAAGTTAACTCACCCATTATTGTTGCTACTTCTGAAGGGGCTGTTAAATATATGGGGGGATATTTAAATTGTGTTCAAATGGTACAAAATTTAATTCAAGCACTTGGTATTAGTGTTCCTGTTTGTTTACATTTAGACCATGGAACTTATGAAGGATGTAAAAAAGCATTAGCTGCAGGTTATTCATCTGTAATGTATGATGGATCTAAATTAGATATTAAAGATAATATAGCTAAATCAGCTGAGATTGTTCAATTAGCTAAACAATATAATGCTTCAGTTGAAGTTGAAGTAGGAACAATTGGTGGAATTGAAGATGGTATTAGTGCAACCGGTGAACTTGCTAATTTAGATGATTGTATATCAATCTCTCAACTTGACATTGATATGTTAGCTTGTGGAATTGGTAATGTTCATGGAATTTATCCAAATGATTGAGAAGGATTAAATTTTGATCTACTACAAGCTATTAGTAAAAAAACAAATTTAGCTATTGTATTACATGGTGGATCTGGAATTGATTCTAAGCAAATTCAAAAAAGTATACAACTTGGTGTTTGTAAAATCAATGTTAATACAGAGTGTCAAATTGCTTTTGCAAATGCAATTCAAAACCACTTAGTATCTAATCCTGATCTAGTATTAACTAAACTATATGATCCGCGTAAAATTCTTGCTTATGGAACTGAAGCTATTAAACAAGTAGTTAAAACTAAATATCAAGAATTTAATTGTATTAATAGAAATATCAAGAAATAAGGAGTGTTTATA
Organism: Ureaplasma diversum; assembly: GCF_000941095.1. Lineage (NCBI taxonomy): Bacteria > Bacillati > Mycoplasmatota > Mycoplasmoidales > Mycoplasmoidaceae > Ureaplasma > Ureaplasma diversum. The sequence goes on along the minus strand of NZ_CP009770.1, from coordinate 965,985 downwards.
TGGCTTTATCTGCTGGAATCATTGGTTTACCAAATGTTGGTAAATCAACTCTTTTTAATACCATCACAAACTCAAAAGTAGAAGCTGCTAACTACCCATTTGCAACAATTGAACCTAATGTTGGTGTAGTTAATGTTAATGATGAACGATTATATAAATTAGCTAGTATGGTAGAACCAAACAAAGTTGTTCCTACTTCTTTTAAATTTGTTGATATTGCTGGTTTAGTAAAAGGGGCTAGTAATGGAGAAGGATTAGGTAATCAATTCTTAAGTAATATTCGTGAAGTTGATGCCATTTGTCATATGGTACGATGTTTTGAAGACAAAAACATCACCCATGTCCATAACAAAGTAGATGCCATTAATGATGTTGAAGTAATCAACTATGAATTAATTATTGCTGATTTAGAAATTGTTGAAAAAAGAATTAGTAGAATTAAGAAAAAAGCTGAAGCTGGAGATAAAGAAGCTAAGTTTGAATACTCTGTTCTTGAAAAAGTAATTAACACACTTAAAAATGGACAATTAGCATCAAAAGCTAATTTAAACGCACCTGAACTTAAAGTTATTAACTCTTTTCAATTAATTACACTTAAACCTGTATTATATGTAGCCAATATTCCTGAAAGTGAAATTGCAAACCCAGAAATTAATGAACAATATAACAAACTGAAAGCATATGCAAATGCTAATAATGCTTTGTGTATTCCTTTATCTGCAAAAATTGAATACGAAATTAGTTTATTAGATCAAGATTCAAAAGCAATGTTTATTGATGAATTAGGAATTAAATCAACTGGTTTAGATCTAATTGTTAAAAATGCTTATGACTTATTAGATTTAAAAACATATTTTACATATGGTAAACAAGAAGTTCGAGCTTGAACCTTTATGAATGGAATGACTGCACCACAATGTGCTGGAATCATTCATACTGATTTTGAAAAAGGGTTTATTAAAGCTGAAATCATGAGCTATGATGATTTAGTTAACTATGGTTCTGAATTAGCTGTTAAAGAAGCTGGTAAAGTAAGAATGGAAGGGAAAAATTACATCATGCAAGATGGTGATATTTGTAATTTCCGTTTTAATGTTACAAAATAATTTATAATTCTAGCTTATAGATTAATGGGTGATAAAAATGGCTAAAAAATGTGCGTTTAATAAACAAGTCGGTTGAATTGAACTAATTACAGGTCCGATGTTTGCTGGAAAAAGTGCAGAGTTAATTCGTCGACTAAAACGATTTGAGTATGCTGATGTTAAATACTTAGTGTTCAAACCAAAAGTTGATACAAGATCTTGCCAAGAAATTATTTCACGAAATGGATCACGATTAAGTAGTATTGAAGTTAGTGAATCTGCTCAAATTCTTGAATATTTAATGGACAATGATTGTTGTGAACAGGTAAGAGCAATTGGAATTGATGAAGCTCAATTCTTTGATGATGGAATTATCGAAGTTTGTAACATCTTAGCTGAAAACAATTATGTAGTGATTGTTTCAGGACTTGATAAAAACTTTAAAGGTGAACCATTTGGAGCAATTGGTAAACTTAGTGTGCATGCTGAAAATGTAACCAAATTAAGTGCAGTGTGTGTTGATTGTGGTGCAGATGCTAGTTTTTCAATGCGAACAGTTAACAAAAAACCAGCTTCATACAATGATGAAGAAATCTTAATTGGTTGTGCAGAACAATATGTTGCAGTTTGTCGACACCACCACAAAGTACCAAACCGACCATATACAAACAACAACAGTAAAGTATTTATTGATTTTTGTAAAGATAAAAGAAAAAACAAAAAGGATTAGTTAAGCTAATGTTTAAACAATCAATTTTAGTGATGCGAGAACATCTAATTAATAAATGGTTTTTTAAAAACAAGTTTATTAGTGTTTTTGTTTACTTATTTATTGCATCTTTTTTATTAGGTACGGTTGTTTGTTTTATATACACAATGAACTATAACTACAATATTAAATTATTAGATTTTAAATTAGGTAATGATTTTATGATTGGTGCAATTGTTTGTGGTTGTGCTTTTTTAATATCATTAATCTTTGGTATTTATTTACATACTTTTATAGTAAGCACCGTTTATCTAATGCATAAGTTTAATGATTATGCTCCTAAGAATCCACTTAAGAAACTTAATAAAACAAGTTTTAGATTAGCTTTTTATTTTTATACTAAAAACAAAAAGCAAAATGATCTTAAATATAGTCAATTCGATGATGTGTATTTATATATCATTAACTATAATCAATACAAACAAAGTCAAAAATTAATTTATGGAAAATAATAAACTAAAAATCAACTGGTTTCCTGGGCATATGAAAAAAGCCCTTGAACAAATCAATGCTCAATATAAAAACATTGATTTTGTGATTGAAGTATTAGATGCACGATGTATCAAAACATCACACAACAGTGAACTAGTAACTGCTTTTGTTAATAAACCAATCATCAAGATTGCTCTTAAACAGGATTTAAGTACAATTAAAAGCTTAGATGATCTATTAGTTGGATCAACTAAAAATAAAGCTTTTAAGAATGAAGTAATCAAAGCTTTATATAATGCTCTTGATCATAAAATTAAACAATATGAAAAGAAGGGATTAGTAAACCCGCGATTAGTTGGTTTAGTAGTTGGTTTACCTAATGTTGGTAAATCAAGTCTAATCAATTTCTTAGCTAATAAAAACCAACTAAAAACTGAAAACCGACCAGGGGTAACTAAAAACCAAAGCTTAAAACAAATTAATCAACACTTTTATTTAATTGATACCCCAGGGGTCTTTTTTAAAGATGTTAGTAACTATGAAGACGGTTATAAGTTAGTATTAATTAATTGTGTAAGAAAAGAAGTAGTTAACTTATATGATGTAATCCAATATGCATATCAGTTTTATAGTACTTTTTATTTTAGTAGTTTAAAAACTAAATATCAATTAAATGAAATGATTGATTTTGATCACTTTTTAGATCATATTTGTACTCTATATCATTTCAAATTAGTTAATAATACACTTGATTATGAACGAGCATTAAATGCTCTTTTTAATGATTTTAGTTCAGGATTAGTTTGTTCAGTTAACTATGATCAATAAAAAAGTTTAAAAAATATGACTTTAGTTCGAATATAAGAATTGAGGTGATATAAATGAACGATATAACACATTATCTAAGTGTTAAATATGGTGGAGATTGATTTAAGGTCTACAAAGCAATAGTTAATGCTGAAACCATTCCTAATGATCAGATGAATACATTTTTAAATACAAAAGAAGGAATATTAGAAAATACTAATATTTTAGAGATTACAGATGATAAGTATCCACACTGTTTTAAATTACTAAAACAACCACCTTTTGTAATTTATTATAGTAACAACTTATCAATGTTTAATAAAAGATGGATCTGATTAGATGATCCTAATTGTGCTCTTAAAGAAAATGAACTCTTAAAGATCCATTTATCAGGATATGGATTTGTGGTTTATGATTTAGTTACTAATAAACAATTAATTAAGCGTTTAGTTAAAAATAACTATAAAGTATTAATAGTTTGTAATAAAGCTATATTACATTCACAAAGCTATGAATATATTAATCATAAGAATGTTTGGCTTATATCTGAGATCCCATCAGTTAATAATGAAATTAAAGTTAGTCAAGATCTAAAAAGATTATGTTGTTCTTTAGCTGAATTTATTATTTGTGTTAATGAACTAAACCACTTTGATGAGTACTTAATTAATAAAGTTCATGACTTAGATAAACAACTATTTTTACATACAAATAGTAAGCAAACTAATAAAACTAACTTCCCTTTACAGATTAATAATGTTAATGAAATCGCTGCATTCAAAAATAATGTCAATTAAATCAAATAAATTTTTATTATTTTGTTAAATAATTTTATAATACTATATACAAATTAAAAAGATGAAGCTTGAAGATATAAAGCGGAGTAAATATGCGTAAGGACTTAATTGTTGTCGAGTCACCAAATAAAATTAAATCAATCCAATCTTATGTTGGAGATGATTATGTAATTGCTGCAACTGGAGGACACATCCGTGAACTTGCTAAAAGGGGCGGATATGACCCACAAACATACCTGTGTTTCCCACTTGTTCAATTACACCCTTAACTTAATGACGAGTTAAGGGTTTTTTTATTTTTCTTTTATATATTTATATATAAAAATAAGACTTATAAAAGAATGTAATGAGCAAGATTTTTTCAAAATTATTGCTGGGTTTTTCTCTTTTGGTACAAAAAGAGTTAAAATGCTTTATTTTGCTTTTATATTTTTATAAAAATATAAAAGTTTATAATAATTACAAAGATGCAAGAATTAAGATATCAAAACGAGTAAAAATATGAAAACAGACAACAAAACTTCTAAAAAAACTACAACTAAAAAAGTGAAAAGTTCACCTGCTATTTTAACTGGTCCCAATACTAAAAAGTCGGAAACAAAAATTGTAATTAGTTCGGTTGACGAACTGATGATGTTTAGTGATGAATATGATTGAGATGAAGAAATAAACGCTCAAGATTTTCCATTTATGACGTTTGATGATAAAACTAAACAAGAAGTAAAATCTGTTTTAGATTCAAATGAAACGGCTAAAAATGAAGTTAAAGAAGAATATAAAATGTTTTCATTATTTGAGACATTATTTGATCATTTTGATCTTTTAAAAGGGTGCTCAAAAACAAAGTCTAGTACCTTAAGAACAATATTGATTCAATTGCTTTCACACCGAATCAAAGGACCTAAAAGTATACTTGGTACAATGAAATCGATTGAAAAAGAAGAACAAGATGTTTTCTCTAAAAATTCATATTATCGATCTCTTGAGTATCTTGCAAAAAATTCACATATATTGCTTAAAAATTTAAACGACAAAATTAGCGAAAAATACGAAAGAAACATTAGTGTAATGTGGTTTGATTCAACCACAGCATATTTTGAAAGTTTCACTAGAACAGGATTAAAAATGCCTGGTTATTCAAAGGATGGAAAAACCAAAGAAGACCAAATTGTAATCGCAATGGCAACTGATGAAAATGGAATTCCAATTCACTATAAATGTTTCCCAGGAAACACACCAGACCAAAAAACATTCATTCCGTTTTTAGAAGAATTAGCTAGTATTTACGAAATTAAAAACATCACAATAGTTGGTGATAAGGGTATGAATAATGCTGAAAATATTAGATTCTTAGAATCTAACGGTTGAAATTATGTGTTTGCTTATCGATTAAAAGCAACTAAAAAAGAAATCAAAAATGCTATTACGAATTCTGACGATTATACTCAATTGAATGATAATTTAAAATACAAAATTATTGATTTGAAACCAGCAAATGGTGATAGTCAAGATGCTGCATCAACTAAAAGATTAGTGGTTGTTCATAGCGAAGAAAGAGCTAGAAAAGACCGACATGATCGAGAAGTTTTAATCAACAACTTCACTAAGAAAATGGACAAAAAAGGTGTTGTTACACAAGAAAAACTAATGGGAGCTAAGAAGTGCAGATACTACAAGGCTGTAGACAAAACGACTTATTATATTCTTGATCAAGAAAAGATTTTAGAAGATGAAAAATACGATGGTTTTTTCGTTTATATAACAAACCGATTCGATTTATCAATTCTAGAAATAATGGAAATTTATACTAAACAATGAAAAATCGAATCGAACTTTAGAACTTTAAAAAGTACACTTGAATTAAGACCGATTTACCTATCTAAATACGAACACATTTTAGGATATTTGTGTTTATGTTTTGTGTCTCTTGTTTTCTTAAGATTTATACTACATTGAATGAATGATGAATTAGTTGCTCAGGGATTAGAAAAAATTACAGAACAAAAATTAGTTGAAATCGTAAATGATGTTAAATCAATTAAAGAGATTGTTAATAATATGGTTGTTCAAGAAATTGATTTTGTTAACAAAGGCACAAAATCCAGCTGGATTATCTATGAAAAAGTGTTAGCTTGAGCATCCAAAAAAGGGATGATTTAACGGCATTATTTTTTTAAAATCTACAAGTGGGAAACACAGGAAGTTTTAGTAAGTTATATTTTCTATTAAAGGTGTTGTATTTAAAGCTAAGCAATTTTAAAAAAATAATATAAAATTAATAAGCTAAAGAAGGGTGTAAATGTCTTATGAAATATAAATCAAAACTTAAATGATTAATTAGTGGTTTAGTACTTTTATCAGCAGCTAGTATAAGTGCAGTTGCTGTTGCATGTACTCCTAAAGATAGTAGTCCATCTAAGCCATCAAAGCCAAATGATACAAAAAAGAGCAATCCACAAAACTCATTATCTAAACCATCAGATAATAAAGTTTCTACACCTTCAAAACCAAAGCCAAATAATCCTTTATCTAGTCAACCTAAAAAGAATCCTTCTGACACTAAAAAGGATAGTGTAGACAAGACTACAAAACCAAGTGATCCTACTAATAATCAAAAAGATAAAGATGAAACCGGTAAGAATAAAGTAGATAAAGATCAAAAAGATCAAACTCCTAAAATGCCAGAAACTAAAAAAGAAGATAAGGATGATAGTTCAAGACAAATGGATGGTGATGGAAACAAAAATCAGATACCCAACAAAATGGATGATCAAAATAAACCCGACAATAGCAATAGTTCAGGTTCTATATCAAATCCAAAGCAACCAGAAGTCCAAAATAAACCAAAAGATACAGACAAGTTGCCTGGAGATGATCCTATGGCTAGCGATCCTATAGAATCTGCGCCTAAAAAAGATCAACCTGAAACTCAAGATGGAAAACCCAAACAAAATGATCCAGAAAGTGGTTCCTTGGAATCTAAACCAAAAGGAGATCAAGCTCCTGAAACACACCAAGCTCCACCGATCGATATAGACAAGAATAAGGATAAAGACCAATCTGAAAAACAAGAAGATAAAGATCCTAATTCTAAAGATAATCAAAAACAACCAGAGGGACAAAATCAAACACCAAAAGAAAAACAGCCAAATGAAATGGATGGGCAAGACCCTAAAACCCATGAAACTACTCCACAACCAAATCAAGATGGAAATTCTAATGGAAATAATATGGGTGAGAGTAACCAACCTATTGAAGAGAAAGTTTATGTTTCAAAACCATTAGTAACTTTAAAAGATGAAGAACCATATATAAATCTTTATCCTGGATCAAATGAAGGTAGATTAACTTTACTTTTAGACAAACAACAATATAAAGGTAATTTAAAAGATAAATATATAGTAGTAGGAATTAAGAAAGACGAAAGTTCAACCCCTATTATTTCTGTACCTTTTTTATTAAAGGATGATTCAAAGGAATTACAACTTCTTTTTAAACCTGTTATTGAGTTTAATCAATATAAGTTACACTCTGTTTCTATATTTAGCAAGGAATCAGACTCATCAAACAAACCAAAAGAAACAATTGAACTTAACATTAAAAAAAGTGACGCAAATAAAACTATTAATGTTAAACAAATTAAACTACCAAAACAAATTCCAGAATCTGAAAAAGAAAAGAAACCAATTGTTATTAAATTCAATGATGCGGATAATAAATTGCAATTAAATGTTAAACAAAAAGATGGTCAGCCAGTAAATGATGTATATTTAAAATTTATTCTGACTGAACTAGATTCTAAAACAAAAGAATACGTAAGCCCTGACTACAACTTAGACGGAAAATTATTAATTCAAAATGGTAGTGCAACAATAGAAGATGTTAATATAAATGAAGATTATAAAAAGAAATACGATAAAGTTGTTTTAAAAATATTTGGTATTTTTGAGAAAAATAATGATACTCAAAAATCATCTCAATATAGATTTGACTATGATGATGAAAACACAGTAATTGATCATAATGGTAATTTAATTATTTCTAAAACTATAAACAAGGGTTAAAGCAGGATTTTACTTATGAAGCAAAAATTAAAATACAAATGACTTGTTAGTACTTTAGTAGTTTTATCAGCAGCCAGCTTAGCGGCTGTTGCTGTTTCTTGTACTCCTAAAAATAATCCAAACAAACGTAGTAATCCAACGAATCCTACTAAAAATCAAACTGATAATGATCAAACCAAAAATGACTCAAAAGATAAAGTTTAAAAAGAACAGTCAAGCCGAGAGGATTCTAAAAATAACAACATAACTGATGGTTCTAATAATCAAAAAGCAGATTCAACTAATACAACTAAGAAGATGCAAAATGATAATTCTATGCCTGGAGAATCAAAAGAAAATGATAACAAAGATCCTAAAACACAAAACCAACCCGGGCAAAATCAAGATTCTAATTCTTTAACAGAACCAGAAATAATTGATGAATCAAAACCATTATTGGAACTAAAAGATGATTCTCAAAACATTTTATTAAACCCAGGTTCTAATGAGGGGAAATTATTATTCAATTTAAACAAACAAAAATATTCTGGAAATTTTGAAAATAAATTCATTTTTGTGGAATTAAAATCTGTTGATGGAAAAGAGTCTATTAGATCTAAAATTGAAAAAATCGAAGAAAACAAAAATAAGCTCAATGTAACTTTACATTCAAGTGTTTTAAATTATGTTGATCAAAAACATAATTTATCATTGAATGTAGGGTCTCAATATGCACGAAAAATTGTTGAAGTTGAATTAAAGCCAAATAGCACTAGTTCAAATAGATCATCTATTAAATCAGCTAAAGTAGCGAGTGATACTAAAGGTAATACTACAGTTGTTTTTAGTGGTTTAGAACACAATAAAAGCTATTATGTCTCTGCAGTTAATATTTATGAAGATCTAAGAAAGACTACTCCTATTGTATCTAATTCTTATTTAGAAAATGTGCTAGTTGTAAAAACTCCATCTAATAACAAAGAGCAAAGTTCAAATAAACAAATAGAACCTGATGATAAACAAAGTTCAAATGATCAAACAAAACAAAATGAACAACCAAACCCCAGCGATCAAAAAGATAGTGGATCATCAACAGAAACACCAACACCTAATAAACAAATGAACTCTGATGATAAGAATGGTTCTGATAATAAAACCCATAATCAAAACAATAATGAATCATCAACTAATAACTTAGATTCTAATAATCAAACAAATCCTGTCCCTGATCAAAACAATTCTATTCCTAAATTAAATAATTCAAATCCTGGTTTTGATCCTAATGTTCCACCTGATCTTAATGCTTTACTTGAACAATTTAAAAAACAAAGAGAACAAGCAGATAGATTAAACCGACCAGCTTCTAAAGTAGTTGAAGAATTAAAAATAAAACCAGAGCAAGCATATGAGAAAATTAAAAATCGTTCTTTTGCTATTGGATTTAATAGTGTTGATTACACTAAAGAAAATAATGGCGGAATTAATGATTCTGTTGTTTCTTTTGAACCAACTGGAACTAGTTGATTATTAGATTATGCTTGAAAAAACGGTGTACAAAACTCTGATGAATTAATGCTTTATATTGCAACAAATGCCCATGTATACAAGCGAGCTTTCAATGCAATAAAAGATGATGAGAAACATAGAAAACAGTTCCCTGAATATTTCACACAAAAAGATCAAAAACAAGCAAGAATTGATAGTTTTGTATTAGCAATACCTAAGAGAGAAGCAAATCTTGATGCTATTGAATCAGGTACTAGTTACGGTACTTCAAATGATCTTGAATATTTCATCAACACTAAGGATAGTGCTACATTTAGTTTAGATAAAGGATCTAAACAAATCACATTTGATGATAGTAAAGTATTTTAAAACCCAAGAACAGTTTTTGTAGCCTTAAATATTTTTGATCAAGAAAATAATGATAAGTTAATTGATAAACTTAATAATCATGCTCAAAGAAAATACATAGCTAAAGATTTTGCAGTTTTTGGTTTAAAAGTTAAATACAAAGAACTTGAGCAAAAAGCAAAAATTAACGATAAATACAAATTATTATTAGAACATATTAATAACGCTACAAAATCTGTAGATGAAGATATTAAGAAATTCTCAGATAACAAGCACCCTAACCATGATCAAGGTTCAGTTCCTTATCTAAGTCTAGATTACCCCTCAATTTGAGAAGATCAAAACAAACCAGAATCTGAAAAACTAAATAAGGACAAATATAAAATTGATGATAAAACATCTTTAAATACTCAAAGAGCTTATATTGCTGGTTTTCCAGGAATGAATGGAAAACAAATGTTATGAAGAAATTATCCAAAGAATTCTAATATCCCGAACGATGTTTTCAGTAGATCTAGTTTCTTTACAGGACAACAAATTGAACATATTTTAGATTCTAATACAACAGCTTCAGGATTTGGTTTTAATGCCTTTGTAGATTATAGTAGTATCTTCTTTGGTGCTTCTGGTTCATTAGTAGTGAATGAATATGGTTTACCAATTGGTATTTATTCAACTATTACTAGAGTTGATAATGAAAGAGATGTGAGCAAAAGAGGTGGGTTTACTTTCTTAGTTCAAGTACATGATGATAATGAAAAAGGACCAGCACACAATCTAATTGATGGTTCAGATAAAGATAAATTCCCTAAACAATTTAAATCTTATCGTGAAAACTTAAAATGACTTAGTGAACAAGAAAATTCTGAGTTTAAAGGATTTAATAAAACAGCAATCTTTAAATCTGGAGTTTAAGAGTTAGTTATTAATCTTAAAACAACTTTCTAAAAATACTTTATGGAGGGTTGTTTTTTGATTCTTGATAGTTAAACAAAACTTAAACTTAATGAATATATTTAATTATTAAGTGGATAAATTTTGTCGTGTATAATCTTTTTTGATAAAAACGATTTATTAGTTTTTTTATTTAAAGACTTCCTTCAAGTTATTGAATTTTATCAATATTGATTCTAAAACAAAGACAATAAACATTGAATTAGAATATGGTATAAGACCTTTGTTTGATGCAGATGAAGGAATTATGAAACGCCCAGTAGATGTGCCAACTAGTCTTTCTGAAAACAATGCAATATTCTTATTAGAAATAGATAAAGTTAATGATTTAAGCGAATACAGTCTTAAATTCGATTTTAAAACAATAGAAAACAAAAAACTAGTTCATTGAAATTCACTTCCTTAAAATCAATAAATCTAAAAGCTAACTTTTTATTTTTTAAGCTAGTTAAATTTATATAATTTAACAATAGATATAAAATAGGTTTTAGTAATGACACAGAAGTATTTAAATACTATTATGCTAGGAGATGCTACTGAAAAACTTAAAGAGTTAGATGATGATAGCATTGATCTAATTTTTGCAGATCCACCATATTTTATGCAAACAACAGGAACTTTATTAAGATTTGATGGTTCTGTTTTTGATGGGATTGATGATGAATGAGATAAGTTTGATGATTATGAAGCTTATGATCAATTCTCTCTCAGTTGATTAAAAGAGTGTAAAAGAATTCTTAAAAAGGATGGTTCATTATTTGTTATTGGATCATTTCAAAACATCTACCGAATCGGATATCATCTCCAAAACTTAGGTTTTTGATTTATTAATGATATTATTTGAAACAAAAAGAATCCAGTTCCCAATTTTGCTGGAACAAGATTATGTAATGCTCATGAAACGATTCTTTGAGTAGTTAAAAATAAGAATGCTAAGTTTACTTTTAACTACAAAACATTAAAAGCATTAAATAATAACAAACAAGAACGTTCAGTTTGAGATATAGCTATTTGTTCAGGTAATGAACGATTAAAAGATGTTAATAACAAAAAACTTCATTCAACTCAAAAACCTTATGAACTTCTAGAAAAAATCGTTATTGCAGCTTCAAAACCAAATGATATTGTTTTAGATCCATTCCTTGGAACAGGAACAACTGCAGCTGCAGCTAAATATAATAACCGAAATTGAATTGGAATTGAAAAAGACCCAAGTTATGTTCAAGCAGCATTTGATCGGATCAATGCAATTATTCCAACTATTAATGATTACAACTCTTTAAAACTAGAAACTAAACCACCAAGAATAAGTATTGAACAACTAATAGCTGCAAATTATTTATTTGTCAACGAAACACTTTATTCAAAAGATCAAATGTTTCAATGTAAACTACTAGCTAATGGTAAGGTTGTATTTGAAGATAATGAACCCTTATCAATCCATAAAATGAGTGCATTCTTTCTAAACCAAATTAATCATAACGGATGAGATTACTTTTATGTTTTAAGAGATAATCATCTTGTTAGTATTAATGATTTAAGATATCAATATGTAAATAATAACTAATCAATTTAAATCTTAAGTAAACAAAAAACTCATAACCATCTAAGGCTATGAGTTTGTTTTTATTAATTTAGAATTATACTAATTGTAAAACAGCTTCTTCAGTGTTGTCCCCTGGTCTTGTACCAAGTTTAATAACACGAGTATAACCACCGTTTCGATTAGCGTACTTAGGACCAAGATCGTTAAATAGTTTTTGTAAAAGTTGGTCAGCACTTAAATCTTTTGTATTCATTAAGATTGCTGCAGCTGCACGTCTTGATGCTAAAGTGTTTTTCTTCGCAAGCGTAATGATGTGATCAACATGACGTTGTGTTTCTTTAGCTTTGGTTTTTGTTGTTACAATTGAACCATAACTAATTACATCACTAACTTGTTGACGGCTTACCATTTTACGTCATGCACGCGTTTTACCTGGTTTGTTAATGTAACTCATAGCTATCTCCTTATTCTTATCTATTAATCTTTTTTAAGGTCTAGCCCACGTTCAGCTAGCTTACGAATAATTTCAGTAACTGATTTTCGCCCTAGATTTTTAATTTTTTCTAGTTGTGATTTTGTCATTTCAATTAACTCAGCAGTTGAATTAATTCCTGATTGTTTTAAAGCATTATATGCACGAACAGTTAAATCTAAATCATCAATTTGGATTGAAGCGTTAACTCGTTTCTCTTCTTCTTCACGTTCTCTTGTTACAATTAATTCTTTAATTCGTTCATTAATATTAACAATTGGTTGAACGTGTTCTTGTAAGATTCTTGCTGCAATTGCAATTGCATCAGATCCAGATATTGTTCCATTTGTAGCAATATCAATTGTTAAGATTTCAGATACTGAGTTCTTAGAATCCTTAATTGTTTCAACATTGTAAGCAAAGTGAATGACTGGTGAATAGTTTGAATCTGTTGGAATCATGTTTAGTGTTGGTACTAAATCTTTATTAGCAATAAAGTCAACACGTCCCCGACCAGTCTTTGCATAAATTTCGATTTCAAGATCAACTTTTTCAGTTACTTCAGCAATAAATAAGTCTGGGTTAACAATTTCAAACCCAACTGGACATACAATATCAGCTGCTGTAATAATTCCAGGACCATCAAAACGAATAGTTAATTTTGGTCACTTATCAATAATTAAATTTTCAAAGTATTCTTCATTGAAAATATCAGTATTAATCTTAATCGCTAATCCTTTTAAATTTAAAATGATGTGCGTTAAATCTTCCTTTACTCCTTGAATGCCTTGGAACTCGTGTGATTTACCACCGAATTTAACAGCAAACATTGATGCTCCAGGAATTGAAGATAAGCAAATTCGACGTAATGCGTTCCCTAACGTATCACCAAATCCTGTTTCTAATGGGTGGATTTTAATTTGAGTACGGTTTGTACTTGTTTCAGTGATCGTAGGTACATCAATATTGTACTTTAAAAATTTTTGCATTAATTCGCTTCTCCTTGCGTGTATTTAAACATGTTATTGAAATCAGTCATTAACGTGGTTTTTTAGGTGGTCTACATCCGTTGTGTGGAATTGGTGTCACATCACGAATCTTACTTACTTCAAGACCTGCTGCTTGTAAACTACGGATTGCAGTGTCCCGGCTTGCACCTGTTCCATTAATACGAACTTCAACACTTCTTAAACCCATTTCAATACAAGCTTTAGCAGCAGCTTCAGCTGCTACACCAGCTGAATAAGGTGTTTTCTTCTTTGAACCCTTGTAGCCAATTGAACCTGAAGAAGCTCATGAAAGGACATTTCCTTGTTCATCAGCAAGTGTGATGATTGAATTGTTTTTTGTTGCATGAATGTATGCAACACCATTCGTGAAACTAAGTTTTTTCTTTTTAGCCATCTGTTGTATTTTCCTTTCAAGCTATTATCTAGATTCAATCTTCTTATTAGCAACCGTTTTTCTTGGTCCTTTACGTGTACGAGCATTAGTTTTAGTTCTTTGCCCACGCACTGGTAAACCACGACGGTGACGGATCCCACGATAAGATGCAATTTCCATTAATCGTTTAATGTTCATTGCTACTGTACGACGTAAATCCCCTTCTAGTTGTAACTTATCACCATTAATCGTTACATATTCAAGAGCAACACGACGGATGTCAGCAATTTGTTGTTCAGCTAAATCCTTAACACGGATGTTCTCATCAATGTTAGCTAGTTTTAAAATTGCTTTTGCAGTTGATTTTCCGATTCCATAAATATATGTTAATGAAATCACTACTCGTTTATCATTAGGAATATCTACTCCCAAAATACGTGCCATATTCTACTATCCTTTCGTTTTATCCTTGACGTTGTTTGTGTTTTGGATTTGCACAAATTACACGCACAACATTTTTTCTTTTAATAATTTTGCAATCTTTGCAGATCGCTTTTACTGAAGCTCTAACTTTCATTAAAACTTATCCTTTCGTTATGTTCTTTTAATTACATCACGGTGTCGAAAAATTATACGGCCACGTGTTAAATCATAAGGACTTAACTCAACATCAACAGTATCACCTGGTAAAATGTTTATCTTGTGCATACGCATTTTACCTGATACGTGACCAGTGATTACAATATCGTTTTCAAGTTGAACTTTGAAGTTGCCCCCTTGTAAAACTTCAACGATTTTTCCAGACATTTTTAGTTTGTCATTATCACTCATGTTATTCTCCATTATAAGAAATTATTCGGTTAAAATTTCAAACCCATCTTTTGTTACAAGCACCATATGTTCTCAATGACATGTCATTAATCGGTTTTTAGCAATAACAGATCATTGATCATTAGGATCAATAAAGTATTCATTTGATCCAGTTAAGATCATTGGTTCAATACAAATAACCATGTTCTCTTGTAAGATTGCATTTGGTATCAATAAAGATCGATAGTTAGGAATCATTGGATCTTCATGAATTTGATTACCACAACCATGACCAACAAAATCACGAATTACATGATAGCCATTTTGTTGAACATGTCTTTGGATTGTTTTTGAAATTGTATGGGTGCTAGTGCCTGGTTTAATTAAATTAATTGCCACCATCATTGCATCATAACAAACTTTAGAGATGGCATGTGCTTGCACATTTTCGCCTAAGATCATAGTGAAAGCTGCATCACAATAATGATCTGCATACTTTACACCGACGTCAAATGTGACCTTATCATTATGTTTAAGTACATAATCGGTTGGGACTCCATGAATGATGCACTCATTCACTGAAATACAAATATTACCAGCAAAGCCTAAGTAATTATAGAATGCACACTCTGCACCATTTGCTTCTATTGTTTCTTTAGCTAACTGATCAAGTGCTTTTAAACTAACACCTGGTTTAGTAGCTTTAATAAGAGTTTCTCTTACTTTTTTTCAAATGTTTGCAGCGGTTCTGATTTTATTAATATCATCTTGGCTTTTGATAATAATCATGCTAGTTAACTTTCTATTTTAATAATTGTTGTTTGATTTTTGCATAAGCTTCTTCAACTTTGCAATCAACATCAATAGTAATTAATTTTTTCTTTTCTTTATAATACTTTACTAATGGTAATGTTAATTTCTCATATTCAGCTAAACGGTTTTGTACAGAGACTTCATTATCATCACTTCGTTTAGTAAGTGTTCGATTACAATAATCACACAAATTAGCTGTTTGTGGAGGTTTGAAATAAATGTTATAAACAACATTACAATCACTACAAGTTAAACGCCCAACTAAACGTTTCATTAATTGATCATGGTTAATATCTAAATAAAACACATAATCAAGTGGGCAATAATTACTTAAGTAATCTGCTTGATTTAATGTTCGCGGATAACCATCCAAAATAAAATCTTGATTATTATCGATTAATTTTTGGATAGCATTCGCTGCTACCTTATTAGTGATGTGATCAGGGATTAATTCACCTTTTTGCATTAAATCCTTAATCTCTTCAGCTAATGTTGAATTTTCTTTTAAGATGGCACGGAATAAATTTCCTGTTGACACATGCATAAACTGATCGTTTTTAATTAATAGTTCGCTAATTGTTCCTTTCCCACTACCTGGGGGTCCAATTAATAGAATTTTCATAATTTATTCCTACCAAATTTGTGATTTTTTATTTTGAGCATCATTTTCATTCATACTCTTTAAACTAATTGCTGTTTCAAGCTCTTTACGTTGGTATGAATATGATGTTGTTGTACTTGCTGATTTAATTGCATTTCATAATTCAAGTGTGGCTGTTACCATAATGATTAATGATGTTCCACCAAAAATTTGAGCTGATTGAATCACAGGTACATTATTATTAATTGTTTTTGCAGTTAACGCCACAAGGTGTGGAAGGGCTGCTAAGAAGGCTAGAATTGGAGCACCAATTCAATTCATTCGGTGAATAATTTTAGTTATGTGTTTTTCAGTTTCAAGTCCAACTTTAATTCCAGGAATAAATCTTCCTGCTTTTTTAATATCCTCAGCCATTTTTGGTGGGTTAAGTTGAACATATGAAAAGAAGAATGTAAATAAAAGAATTAGAATGACATAAATTCCTAAACCAGTTCAAGAATCAATGATGAAATAATTCTGGATTATGAAATAACCATGTGAACTATGATCTAAAAACTCAGAAACTTGAGCAGGAATAGCAAGGATGGTTGAAGCGAAGATGACTGGCATCACACCTGCGGTCATAATCTTAATTGGTAAATAAGGTAATTTGTTGTAATCTAAAATCAACGCTTGTCCTGTTTGTTGCACAGGAATTTTACGAGTTGAATTATTAATGAAAACAACACCAATTAAGATCATCAAATAAAACATTATATATAATAAGAAACCAATAATTTGACTAGTTCGTTCATTACTAATCGCTCCTAAGTTTCTTAAGATACCACTAAACTGATTAAATAATGATGCTACAATCCCAGTTAAAATTAGTAAAGTTACACCATTACCAACACCTTTTTTAGAGATTAAATCTGCTAAAAATAAGGCGATATAAGTACCTGCTACCATTACAAAAATGTATAAGCAATAAAATAGTGCTGATCCAGCTTGGAATGGAGCATTTTGAGCAATTGATACAAATCCATTGTTTCGTGTTAGTAAGTTAATGATAACAACCGCTTGCATAATTGCAAGGGGAAGGGTAATAATTCTTGTAATAACCTCAATCTTTTTTCGTCCCCGCTCACCTGATTTTTGCAAGCGAGCAAGTGGGGGAATAAGTTCTGTTGATAATAGCTGCATAATAATTTGTGCAGTAATAAATGGTCCAATCCCAATGGCAAAAATTGAAAATTGGGATAAACCCCCACCCCCAAGTAAGTTAATAATTGAGAAGAAAGAACCTTGTGAATTAAAATTACCATTTAATTTAATGTAAGGTAAAGGGATAACTGAACCAATTCGAAATAAGATTAAAATACTAAGTGTAACAATGATAGAAATTAAAACCTTCTTATTTTTAAAGATCAAAAACAACGATCGAAAATGGTTTTTTTTCTTCGGTTGTGTATTCATTTATTGATCCCCTTTATAGCATAACTAACATCGTGATAAGATACATTTTATAACAATATTAATTATTTTGTTATAGTTTCTACTTTCGTTTTAGAAGCAGCTAAAGCGTCTAATGCACCCTTAGAGAATTTGTGTGCGTAAACAACTTTTGCACTTACTTGTGTATTACCAATGATTTTAACATCTCATTGTTTGTTTTTAAGTAAACGGTTTGCAGCTAAAACTTCAAGTGTAATTTCTTTTTCACTTAATTGTGCTATTTGAGCAAGAGTAACAACGTTGTATTTGTTTGCAAAGTTATCGTTGTTAAATCCTACTTTTGGAGTACGACGATAAAGTGGAGTTTGACCCCCTTCAAAAGCTAATCGCACTTGTCCTGATTTACGTGCTTTTTGACCATCTTGTCCACGTCCTGAAGTTTTACCTAACCCAGAACCATGTCCACGCCCCACACGTTTTGCTTTGTGATTACGAGAACCTTTTTTATATTCTAAATTATGTAGTTGCATGACCAAAGCTCCATTATAAATCTTTTAATTCTTTATCACGTAAACGAGCAATTTCTTGTGGAGTAAATTGTTGTAATAAACCATCAATTGTTGCACGGATTACGTTCATTGGTGAGTTTGAACCACGTGATTTAGTATAGATATCACTAAATCCAGCTAACTCAACAACCGCACGCACAGGTCCACCAGCAATAATTCCTGTACCTTCAGGAGCTGGTAATAACATTACTTTAGCTGCTCCATGACATCCATTAACATCGTGGTAAATTGAACCTTTTTTAGTTTGTTTAATCTTAATTAGATTGTTGTTTGCGTTCTTGATTGCTTTACGGATTGCATCTGGAACTTCGTTTGATTTACCCATTCCAAACCCTACAGTTCCTTTTTTATCACCAATTACAACTAATGCACTAAAACGCATCATACGTCCACCCTTAGTTGTTTTTGAAATACGTTTAATTTTAACTACACGTTCTTCAAAACTACTTGTTGGTGTTGATTCTTTTTTAAAGCTTACTTTTTTTGCTGACTCTTTTTTTGGTGCAGCTTTTGTTTTTTCATTAGTTGTAGTTTTAGCAGCTAAAGCTGTTTCAACTACTTTTTGTTCAACATTATTGTTTTCCATAATAACTGCTCCTTTATTAGAATTCTAGCCCGTTTTCACGAGCTGCATCAGCTAACTCTTTAATGCGACCATGGAATTTAGAACCTGATTTATTAAAGATTACTTGTTTGATATTAAGTGCTAAAGCTTTCTTAGCAATATCAGCACCTACTAACTTAGCATTTTCTTTGTTTCCATTCTTAAGCTTTAGTTGAACAGATGAAGATGATGCAAGTGTTCTGTTTGTGTTGTAATCAATTAGTTGAGCTCAAATATGTGCATTTGTTTTAGTTACAACTAATACTGAACGATCAGCAACTAATTGTAATTTACGGATACGGATACGTAATCGTTTTGCACGAATCAAACGTTGTTTATTACGACTAAAGTTAATTCTTTTCATAAACTAATTAGTGCCTTTCTATTTCTTCTTATCAGCTGTCTTACCAGCTTTACGGATGATACGTTCACCCTTGTACATCACACCTTTTCCTTTGTATGGTTCAGGTAAACGGTATGAACGGATTGTAGCTGCAAATGCACCAACTTCTGCTTTATCTGCACCAACAATACTAATTTCAGTTTGAGATGGTGTGCTAACTGTTAATTTAGTTGGGATATCTAAAATAACTGGGTGAGAGAAACCAAGACCAACATTTAATTTGTTGCCTTCAACTTTTGCTCTAAAACCTACCCCTTTAATATCTAATTCTTTCTTTCAACCAACTGTTACACCATAGATTGCGTTCGCAATGTTTGCATTAACAGTTCCATGGAACATTTTTGTTTGTTTTTCATCATTAACACGAACAACAGTTACTTTGTTATCTTCTACTTTAACTTGGATTAAAGCAGGTGGATATGCAACTGATAATTGATCGCTTTTTCCGGCTACTACAACATTATCACTATTAACAGTAACTTTAACATCAGCTGGGATAGTTAAAACACGATTTCCAATACGAGACATATTTTAATTACCAAATGTAAGCGATAACTTCCCCGCCTACATTTTCCTTTCTAGCTTGTTTATCTGACATAACACCCTTAGATGTTGTAATGATTGCAACTCCAAGACCATTTAAAACTTTTGGTAATTCTTTGTGAGTTGAATAAATACGAAGTCCTGGTTTTGAAATTTGTCTAAAGCCGTTAATTGATGAAGTTGTTTGGTTTTTGTATTTTAATTTAACAATCGTTTCAGATTTGTTGTTTGGTAATTGCTTGATTTCAAAAGATTTGATGTAACCTTCATTTACCAATAATTCTAGAATTGATGTTTTAAGCTTTGAAGTTGCAAATGTAACTTCTTGTTTACGCATTTTTCGACCATTGTTGATCTTTGTAATTAATTCTGCAATTGGATCTAAGTACATACATAACCTCCTATCAAGATGCTTTCTTAATACCAGGAATTGCACCGGCATATGCTAAATCTCTAAAGCATAAACGGCAAATTCCGAATTTACGATTTACAGCGTGCGGACGACCACATTTTTGGCATCGTGTATAGTTACGAACTGCAAATTTTTGGTGCTTTTTTTGCTTTGCAATTAATGATTTTTTTGCCATAAATTATTTGTCTCCTTTAAGTTTTTGGAATGGAGCTCCAAGCGCTACTAAAAGAGCTCGAGCTTCTTCTTTTGTGTTAGCTGTTGTAACAAATGTCACATCAAAGCCACGCACTGATTTAACATCATCATAAACAACTTGTGGGAAAATAATTTGTTCACGAATACCTAGTGTGTAGTTTCCATGGCTATCAAACCCATTGTTTGAAATCCCTTTAAAGTCACGAACACGTGGTAATGCAATGTTAAATAATGTTTCCATAAAAGCTCACATACGATTACCTCGTAATGTTACTTTTGCACCAATCCCTTGACCTGCACGCAATTTAAATGTCGCGATTGATTTCTTAGCTTTTGTAACAACTGGTTTTTGACCTGTAATTAAAGTTAATTCATTAACTGCAGCTTCAAGGTGTTTGCTATCAGCTACTGCATTTCCAATTCCTGCATTAATTACGATTTTTTCGATTCTTGGGATTTGCATTACAGATGAGTAAGCAAATTCTTTTTGTAAATCTTTAGCAACTTTTTGGTTGTATAAATCTTCTAAAAATGCCATATCTTATGCTCCTCCCTATTTCTTAGCACCGTCAAGTTCGTTATTTGACTTCTTAGCTACACGAATTTTCTTGTTATCTTTAATAACATATTTAATTCTTGTTGCTTGACCCTTTGTTTTTCCTTTTGGATCAACATGGGCAAGTTTGCACATACGAATTGGTGCTTCTTTTTCAATGATTCCTGCTTCTTGGTGTGCTTGGTCACGTTTTTGGTGACGCTTAATTTTATTTACACCTTCAACAATTGCTGTTTGATCTTGTAAGTTAACGCTCGTAACAACGCCCGACTTGTTTTTGTTCTTACCAGAAATTACAACAACAGTATCGCCTTTTCGAATACGATTCATTACTCGTTAACCTCCTAAAGTACTTCCTTTGCAAGTGATGCAATTTTTACAAAACCACGGTCACGAATTTCACGTGCAACTGGTCCAAAAATACGTGAACCACGTGGTGTTTTATCTTCTTTAATAATTACACATGCGTTTTCATCAAATTTTAATAATAAACCTGATTCACGACGCACAGCTTTTTTTGTTCGCACAATAACAGCTTTTGCCATTTGCCCTTTAGCAAACATTCCTGCTGGTGTTGTTTTCTTAACAGATACAACAACAATATCACCAACTGATGCATATCGTTTCTTTGAACCACCTAATACCTTGATGACCCCAACTTCACGTGCTCCAGTGTTATCTGCAACTTTTAATCTAGACATAAATTGAATCATAATTTTTCTCCTTATCAGTTGCTAACGTGCTCTTTCAATAATTCGACTAACTCGTCAGTTTTTTGTTGCACTCAATGGTCTTGTTTCAGTAATTTCAACTCTATCACCAAGTTTTGCATCATCGTTTTCATTATGTGCGTGGTACTTTTTGTGAGTAATAACAAGTTTACGGTATAATGGGTGCTTGTTTTTAGTTTCAACTGTTACAACAACAGTCTTTTGCATCTTATCAGAAGTAACTAAACCTTCTAATACCTTACGACGTGCTCGTTCCATTATTTAGCCTCCTTGTTTTCTTCAGCTAGTGATCGTTCGTTTAAAATTGTTAATGCTTTTGCAATTGTTTTTTTAATTTCTTTAATTGTGTGAGGTTTTACAGCTTCACCATTAGCAGCTGCAAATCGTTGTTCTAGTAATTTAGCTTTTAAATCAACAACGATTTGTTCTAACTCAGCACTATTTTTTTTACGAAGGTCTTGAACAACACTACTCATTAGTTAGCTTCTCCCCTTTTAACAATTTTTCATTTAATTGGTAACTTGTTACCTGCTGCACGTAATGCTTTTTTCATCATTTCTTCTGAAACATTAGCAATTTCAAACATCACAGTTCCTTGTTTTACAACAGCAACTCATTTTTCTGGACTACCTTTCCCAGATCCCATACGTACTTCAAGTGGTTTCTTTGTAAGTGACATATGTGGGAAAATACGAATTCACATTTTTCCAGTTTTTAGTAAACGTTTTGAAATCGCAATACGAGCTGATTCGATTTGACGAGCATCAATTCATGCTCCTTCTAAAGCCATTAATCCGTATTCACCAAAGTCAACGTTACGGTTTCCTTTAGCCTTACCTTCGTAGCTAACTTTATGTGGTTTACGATACTTTGTTCTTTTTGGTTGTAACATTTGTATTTTCCTCCTTATTCATTAGCTGCGCTTTGGCTTGCTGATGGCTTATTGCTTGAACGCTTGTTTTTATTAAATGGTTTTTGGTTTGAATTACGACGGTTTTTAGCTGCACGTTCACTTGCTTTTGCAATACTGTGTTCTACATTGTTAATTAATTTATTACCAAAGATTTCTCCACGGTTAATTCATACCTTAACACCAATAATACCATAAGTTGTTTTTGCTTCAGCTAGTGCGTAGTCAATATCTGCACGTAATGTATGAAGTGTAATAACCCCTTGTGAATATCCTTCTTCACGAGCCATTTCAACTCCACCTAAACGACCAGAAACATGAGTTTTAATTCCTTTAGCTCCAGCCTTAAGTACTTTTTTAATAACCGCTTTTTGAGCAGTTCTAAATGAAACACGGTTTTCAATTGCGTTTGCAATTTCACGAGCCATTAAATTAGCTTGTAATTCTGGTGCATAAACTTCAACAGCACGCATGAAAACGTTCATTTTACGACCTACAATTTTATTAATCGCTAATTCGATTGCTTTCTTTTCAGAACCTTCGTTTCCGATTAATAAACCCGTTTGTACAGCATAAATATAAACGTGAATACGTTGTTGGTCACGTTCGATTTCGATGTGATCAATTGCAGCGTTTTTATACTTTGTATTAAGGTAAGTACGAATCTTGTGATCTTCAACTAGTCACTTACCCATTTGTTGTTTGTCTGCTGGAACTCAACGAGAAACTCATTGTTTGTTAATTCCAAATCTTAGACCATTAGGATTTACTTTTTGACCCATATTTTTCTCCCCTTAATTATTTTAAGTATTGGAACCCACTTGGTCCCTTGCTCATATTGTAGTCACTAAGTGCTTTTGGTTTACGGTATTTGTAGGCTTTAGAACTTACCATAGCATGTGCTTGATCTTTACCAGTGTAGTAAACATCATAATCTTTTTTAGATAATACTGAACGCTTGCTGTATTTCTTTCAGTTTGTTGAAACAGCACCTTTGTCGATTAATTCTAAATCGAATTCACCAACAACTTTTTGCACAGGAGCAGTTGCATAAACAATTACACGTGATACTTTATTAACTGGTGTGTTTTTGTAGAATAAAACATCTTTTTCTGGATTGTCAAATAATTCTTTAACAACCTTTGGTGATGCTGAGATAATGATTGTTTCAGTTTTAACTTCTTCACCATTGTCATCTTTTTCATCAACAACAACTAATACTTCTTGTTCACGCTTTAATAGTTCAGGATCAACTGGTTCATTTTCTTCAACTACAGGTTCAACTACTTTTTTAGGTTTAGCTTCCTTTTTAGCTTCCTTTTTAGCTTCCTTTTTAGTTTCCTTTTTAGGTTGTTCAACAGGTTTTGTTTCTTTAGGAGTTGATGATTTAGCTTTTTTTGCTTTGATTGCAGCTAATTCTTTAGCTAATTCATCTTTATCATCTGAAAGTACAATTTCTAAGTGAGTTGTTCTTTTGAAGATTATATCAGCTGAACCTTTAGCACGGAAGTTACGTCTTTTTGCTGTTGGACCTTGGTTAGCTACAATTTTGTAGATATATAAATTAGTAGGATCCATATCTTTTTTGTTGTTAGTTACATTAGCAACTGCTGAGTTTAATAACTTCAACACGATTGGAGCAAATTTCTTTTGTGTGTGTTGTAAGATTCTAATCGCTTCATCGATTGGTTTGTTACGAATTAAATCAATTACAAGAGAAGCTTTACGATGTGAGATATGAATATTTCGTTGAATAACTTTTGATGTCATTTTTGATCTTTTCCTTTCTTACTAACGTTTTGCTTCTGTATGCATTTTAAAGTTACGCGTTGGTGCGAATTCACCTAACTTATGACCAATCATGTCTTCAGTAACATAAACTTTGATGAATGTTTTTCCGTTGTGAACTTCGAAAGTTAGACCAACAAAGTTTGGGAAAATCTGACTTCTTCGAGATCAAGTTTTAATTGGTTTTTTTGAAGTTGATGCATTTGCAGCTTCAACCTTTTTAAGAAGACTTGGTTCTGCGTAAGCACCCTTTTTTGAACTTCTAGCCATAACGACCTATATTCCTTTCTATATTACTTACGACGACGAACAATCATGCTCGTTGAAGCTTTTTTACTATTACGTGTTTTCACACCCATGTGACGTTTACCTCAAGGTGTACGAGGTGCATCCATACCAACTGGTGAACGACCTTCACCTCCACCATGTGGGTGGTCATTTGGGTTCATTGCAGAACCACGAACTGTTGGACGAATTCCTAAGTGACGTGATTTACCTGCTTTTCCTAAATTTTCAAGAATGTGTTCTTCATTACTTACAACACCAATTGTTGCACGACATTCTTTTCTAAATTTACGAACTTCTCCAGAGTTTAATTTAACTAATACGAATTTCTTAGATTCATCAAACCCAAGAATTTGTGCACTTGCTCCAGCACTTCTTGTAATTTGTCCCCCAGCATTTGGGTAAAGTTCAATGTTATGAACTGATGTACCTTCAGGAATAAATTCAAGTGGTAATGAGTTTCCAATTAAAATGTCAACATTATTAGTTCCTGAAACAACTTTATCACCAACTTTAATTCCCTTAGGAGCGATGATGTAACGCTTTTCACCATCTGCATAAACTACTAATGAAATAAATGAAGTACGGTTTGGGTCGTATTCGATTGATTTAATAACACCAACAATGTTATCTTTGTTACGTTTGAAATCAATTACACGATATTTACGTTTGTGTCCGCCCCCGTGGTGACGAATTGTAATTTTACCTTGGTTGTTACGACCAGCTTTTTTAGGTAAAGTAACTAGTAATGATTTTTCTGGTTTGCTTGTTGTTAATACAGATTTGTAATCAACAACAACCGTTTGGCGTTTACCACTACTATGGTTTTTAATTTTTTTAACTGCCATAATTGCCTCTTTGCTTTTCGACTGTTATTTATATTTATTATTTAGTATCAGTTGGATCTTCAGATTGACCAACTTTAACACCTTTAGGCATTGTTACATATGCAATTTTCTTTGCTTTTGTAAAACCTTGGTTTGGACGGTTTTTATTAATTACTGTCGGTTTACGTAACACAGTACTAATCTTTTCAGGTTTTTGTCCAAAGATTGCGATGAATGCTTCTTTGATTTGGTGTTTGTTTGCTTTTTTATCAACAACAAATGATAAAACTTGCTTTTCACTTTCACGTAATTGGTAAGTTTTTTCAGTTACATGTGGACGAATAATGATTCTTGTAATTTCCATAATTATTGACTTACCTTTCTAGCATAATTAGCAAACGCTTCTTCAGCTACTACTAAAACATTTGAATGTAAAATATCACGAACTGATACTTGGTTTCATTTCTTTGAAACAACCTTTGGTAAGTTGTTTGCTGATTTTGAAATGTTTTCATTATTATCATCAAGTACAAATAAAACTTTTTTGTTATCTAAGTTTGCATTTGAAATGAAGTTAACAATTTTCTTTGTTGATGGAACTTCTAATTTAGCATTAGCTTCTAGTGCAAATAAGTTTTGTTCCATTAACTTCACGCTTAAAGCTGACTTGAATGCTAATAAACGAATCTTACGGTTCACTTTCTTAGTGTAGTTACGGTTTGGTTTAGGACCAAATGCCACACCCCCACCAGTTCAGTGTGGGTTACGAGTAGAACCAGCACGTGCACGTCCTGTATGTTTTTGTCTAAATGGTTTTTTACCACCACCACGAACTTCACCCTTAGTTAATGTTGAGTGTGTTCCTTGACGTTCTGCTGCATTTTCACTAATGACAACATCAAACATTGCTTGTTTGTGTGGTTGTTCAACAAATAAGTCAGAAGTAATTTCAAGATCTTTTGCAACATTACCATCAATTGTTAATAATTTAATTTTTGCCATGATTTACTCCTTATTCACTTGCTTGTTCTTGTTCTTCATTAGTTGAAGGTTTCTTTAAGTAGTTTACAACTTGTGGGTCGTTTACAATGTGTCTTGCTTTATTAGATGATTTAAGTGTTACATTTGAACCCTTAGGACCAGGAATTGCTCCTTTAACTAAGATTACGTTTTGTTCTGGCATTACGCTTAAAACTAATAAATTCTTAATAGTTACTAATTCATGACCGTAGTGTCCTGGAAGTTTAGTTCCTTTAAGAACACGTTGAGCTTGAGAACCCCCACGACCTTTAGCAATTGAACCAACATAACGGTGTGGGTATCCAGCACCATGACCCATTGGTCCCATTTTGTAGTTATGACGCTTGATTGAACCTGTAAATCCGTGTCCTTTAGTTAATGCTTGAGCATCTACTAATTCACCAGCTGCAAATTCACTAACTGTTAATTCAGCTCCAACTTCATAAGTGCTTGATAGATTTCTAAATTCTTTAACATGTCTTTTTGGTTCAAAGCCAAGTTTTTTGAATAATCCAAGTTCAGGTTTGTTTAAAGTTTTTTCTTTAACTGTTTCATAACCAACTTGCACTGCACTATAACCATCTTTTTCATTAGTTTTAACTGCTAGTACTTTATTTGGTTCAACATAGATAACAGTAGCAGCAACAGCTTTACCTTCTTCAGTAAAAACTTGTGTCATGCCTACTTTAGTTCCTAGTAATGATTTCATATGAATCGTTTCCTCCTAATGAAAAATAAATTAAAGTTTGAAGGTAGCTTCAACACCAAATGGAATTGTTAAACGTTTAAGAGCTTCCATTGTTTTTGGAGTTGCGTTTTCTAAAATAATTAAACGCTTGTGTGTTCTTCTTTCAAATTGTTCACGACTTGATTTGTTAACGTGTGGTGAACGTAAGATTGTAAAGATTTCTTTTTTAGTAGGTAATGGGATTGGACCTCTTACCTTTGCTCCTGTACTATTAGATATATCAACGATTGTTTTCACAGTATCATCTAATAATCTGTGATCGTATGACTCTAATCTAATTCTTAATTCTTGATTCATTTTTTGTTGTCTCCTGATGCATTGATATTTGTATGCGAATCGTTGAATTATTTACTTTATGAGTTACCTGATGCCTTTTGACAACTTTTCTCGGTGTATCAGCAATCTCACAAGCAACAATCTTTACAATTATACAATAAAACGATATCTTTTGCAACCCTTTTTTAATGGTTTATTTAACTCAAAAAACAATATAAAAACAACCCTGGTTTTTGGGTTGTTTGAATGTTTTATGCTTTCTTTTTAAAATCAATGTAAGCAAGTTTTAAATTAGCAAGTGATAGATCGTTTGTTGGGAACTCAATTAAAGCTGGATCATTACTATTTGGATCTGCACTAAAGTCAACTTTCATAATTTCACGTTGTAGTGCATATAACTTTTGTTTTTGTTCAATAAACTGATCAATATCTTTATAAACTTCTTCATTTAAAGTTTTAAAGATCGTTTCTTTATATTTATTATCTAAATTAACACCTAAATTAGCTAATGCTGTTTTAATTTGATTAACTATTTTATCTTCTTCTTTAATTTGATCATAATTAGCTGCTAAAGTAGCTGTTAAGTTTTCTGCATTTTCTTTTTTAGTAATTGATTTAATACTATTGAATGCATCTAAAGCAAGTTCAGTACCATCACTATTTTTAACACTAGTTAAAACATATTCTTGATCTTGTTCTAAACTACTTAAATCGATTTCAGTTTCATTGTTTTGATCAACAACTGTTTCTATTTCAACTGGTTCATTTCCTTCTTGTTTGTTTTTAAGTTCATAAACAAGAGTTAGTTTTTTGTAAACATCATCTAACATTTCATTAGTAAGACTAAATGGTTTGTTTTCTTCTTTATATTTACTGTGTAGATGCATTACAAGTTCTGCTAGAGTTGATAAGTTAGCATGTTTTGTTTGTCGTTCTTTTTTATGAGTATATTTAGCTTGTCCATTTTTTAAGAACGCTTTTACTAATCGTTTTTTGAATTCATCTTCTTGGAATGAATTAGCTCCATAATATCCTTCATCAGCATCTAATAAGTGATCGTAGATACTACGTAGAACAGGGGTGTAAGCTACATAATCAAAGTTTCGCATTGATTTGTAGATATATCCCATATCATTAAGTAACTCCCCTTCTTCTGTTTGATTTATATCACTATTTTCATAATCCTGAATTTCTTTATCAGTTTTATTTCGATGGATTTTCATATCTCATCGTAAAATAGCTGGTGAACCATCATAATCAGGTAAGTTAAGACCAGAGAATGAAATATCATTAATGTATTTATATGTTGCATCAATATTAACTGGATCAATGAAGTTACTAATTACAAATCCATCTAATACTTTTAAAGTATTCTTTGGTCTGATGAAATGAAAGTTATCAGCATTTGGTCTAATGTTTTCATATTCAGATGATTCATCATCACTTAAATATTCTCCCCCATTTAAAGCAAATGAGATATCTCCATTATAAGATAAACCAGCAGCAAACTGACCAGTTGCTAATTCGTTAATTAAGTCATTTGATGAAGCTTTAAGATTGTGTGAATCTGCAGGTAAATCCTTAAAGTGATTTGTTATGTTATTAAACTTATCAATGATTTCAGTTACTGTACTATTTTTAGGTAAAGAAACATTTGGTTTTAGATTTAATTTATAGAAATTTAATCTAGCTTCTAAATTAGCTAATCGTTCTTTGTTTTGTTGAACAATATCTTCTGATAAGTTAGGAGTTTTAATTAGTTCTTTTGTAATTTGAATCTCATCTTGTAGTTCTTTGATTTGTTTATTTGCTTCAGCTATTACTTGATCACGTTTTTTTCCTTCGTGATCCATAATCTTAGCAATATCATAAACTGTTCGTGAGTCATCAATTAAAGTAATCTTTGATTTATTAGCTTTAATTGTATGTGGTTTATCAGCGGTTCCAATTTGAGCTTCATTTTCTTTTAAGAATCGGTTATCTGCACCCTTACGAGTTAATTCTTGATAGATGTTTTCTCAAGTTGTGTTTGGGTTGTGTAAATGATCGATCTTTTTGCCACGATAAGCAAAAATAAAGTCTTGGAAGAAGTATGGAACCATGTATTCAATTAAACGATCAGGTTTACCATCTTGATCAATATCACCTAATAAGTGATCATAAACACTAGAGAAAGCTCATACTTCTTTTGTATAGATACTAGCTAATTCATCAACTGTTGTGATCTTCTTTTTAGTTTCTGGATTAATAATATTAAATTGCGATCAATCAATTTTTTGAATTAATTTATTCTTAGCTAAACCAACAGCAGTATAAGCTGAAACTACAGCTACATCAACTGTTTTTGATTTAATTAAACCAGGAATTACTTCATTATTATCGTGTGAGTTATATGTTAAACCATTTTCTTTATGTTCATTAGCTAACTCATTAGCAACATCTTGATCAATGTATCCATCATAGTTACTAAAAACAAGTTTTGAGTTTGAACTACAAGCAGCTGCGATCGGAGCAATTAAAGTTAAACAACCTGCACCTAATAATAATTTATGTCATTTACTTTTTAATTTCATCTTTTAGTCCTGCTTATTTCAAATCTTCATTTTCTCATTAATATTAGCTTTTCTTAACTTATTATCTTTTAATAATTTTACTAAAGCAATTATAAATACGATTCCGATCATCGCTAAAATCATCAATGAACCAAAGACAATAGCTCACATCTTAATCCCTTTAGCCATTGAATAAAGTTCAGTACTAATAGTATTAACCTTACCACCAACTAATTTAGTAATAATAAAGTCATCAAACGACATTGCAAACACAATAATAACTGATGAAATAATTGATGGCATAATATAAGGTAATGTTACCTTAAAGAAAGTAGCAAGTTTACTATAACCAAGATCATAACTTGCTAATAGTAAGTTTTTGTTCATCTTTACCATTCTTGGATAAATAATCACAATTGCATAAGGTGTGCAATATGAGATGTGTGAAAGAATAATAGTTGTAAAACCAAAACTAAATCCTAGTGGGATAAATGTTGATGCAAATAATAATGATAAAGATACCCCTGTAATAATATCTGGAATCATAATGTTAGTTTGTGAACTAAACATAGTTGCTTTCTTATAGAAAGTTCGAGCATACCAGATCCCAAAACAAGTAATAACAGCAATAATAACTGATACTGGGACAACAATTACAGAAATAATAACAGTGTTTAATAAAGCATTTTTAAATTGTTCATTATCTAATAATAAATAGTTACTTCCATCATTTCAATTAAAAGCAGATGTAACATTGTTTTTAACAGAAGGGGCTGTAAAAGATAATAAAACAATAATAATTAAAGGAATGTAAATAACAGCTAAAACGATTCAAATATACGAAGTTCTTCATAAATCTTTAAATTTAAAGTTTTTCATTATCTACCTCCTTGTTTTTCTTTTTTCAAACTCTTTTATAAGCAACTAGTTTTCAAATCTTTGGTACTAAAACAAAGATTAAATATAAACCAATTAATACTAAACTAATTACTAAAGTAAGCGTTGAAGCTCTTGAAAGTTGGATCACATTAGCAATACCAGCTTGTCCTTGTTGAGCAATCTCATCCCCAATTGATCCACCACTATTACTGTTATTTAAGAAACCAGCTACAGCAACTGATGTGAATGAAGATAAGAAGACGATTGATATTCCTGATAATAAAGCATTTTTTGTATATGGAATAACAATATGAAAGAATGTATAAAAGAAGCCTCGCCCTAGATCATAACTAGCATTAGTAATGTTTTTTGGCATTGTTGTTAAAGTATTATAAAGTGGTAACATCATAAATGGTAAATAGATGTATGTTAAACCAATGACAGTGTACATATGCCCATATGTACTATTGATCTCACCATGGATCACATCAAACAATGTTTTAAGTCCAATTAATTTAACTAATAAACTTAATCAAATTGGAGCTGTAATCAAAGTAATAGCAATAATCTTAAGCATCTTTGATTTACTAATTGATAAGAAGTAAGTAAATGGATATGCAATGATGATACAGAAAATAGTAGCAACAACAGCAATCCATAATGAATGGAAGATCTTCTCACCAACTGCAGGAGTTACAATTGCTCAGTTATCAGCAATTGTTGTAATCCCTGTTGTTGGATCATTGTTAGGAACAAATGATTTAATAACAATCGCTGCAATTGGAATAATTAATAAGAATAGTGTTAATAAAACATAAGGAATAGTTAACACTAACCCTCTTGTTAATCTAAAACGATCAAACCAAGGTTTTTTGTTTTTAGTTGGTAAAAACTTATTTGGTTTCTTTTTAATAACTTTTTTTAAACTAGCATTAGCTTCTTGAATCTGTAGATCAATTTTTTGATTTACAGTATTTGATTGATTTAATAATTGATCATGATCATTAATTAATAAATCATTTAATGGGATTGAATCAAATTGATTAGATGATTCTTCTGTTTTGATTTCTAGTTGATTCATCACTTCATTTTTATTTGCATCTTCATGTTGTAAATTAAGTGAAGATAACTCTAGAGTTGATAAATCAATTGGTTGAATTATATCTAAGTTATCAAGTGTTTGTTCAATTGGTAATAATTGTTCAAACTGTGCTTGATCAATTCGATTTTTTCTAATTTTTCTTTTAGTTGTAATAATGTATTGACGTAAAGTAAAACGTTTGATGAATCGACTAGTTCTCATTATCAGCTACTTTGTTGTTACGATATTGATCATATTCATCATTTCATTTAATAACATGAACATCAATATCATCTCAATCTAATCCAATTGTTTCATTAACTTTAACTTCATCAATACCTTCAACATTTATAATCATGTCTTTGTAACGACATTTAATATCTCACAATAAACCTTTGTATAAAACTGATTCAACAACCGCATTAATTGATCCTTCACCAGCTTTAAGTACATCAAAGTCTTCAGGACGAATCATGATTAAACATTTTTCACCCTTTTCAAAACCTTCAACTACATCAGTTTCTGAAACTACACCATCGAATTCAACAGAACCTTTATCTTTATAAACCCCTTCAAAGATATTTGTTTTACCAATGAAGTTAGCAACTCATAAAGAGTTTGGTGAATCATAAATATCAGATGGTGTTCCTACTTGTTCAATTTGACCATGTGACATAACAACAACTTTATCAGATAAACTTAACGCTTCTTCTTGATCGTGAGTTACTAAGATGAATGTTAAACCCAGTTTTGTATGTAATGATTTAATTTCATCTTGTAATTGTTTACGAACCTTAGCATCAAGAGCACTTAATGGTTCATCTAATAAAATGATTTCAGGTTCGATCACAATTGACCGTGCTAAAGCAACACGTTGTTGCATCCCACCAGAAAGTTCAGTAATATGACTATTAGCTTTGTGTTTTAAACCAATTAACTCAATTACTTTTTCAGCTCTTTCATTAGCTTCTTGTTTAGTTAATCTTCTTGTAATATTATGTTTTTCAAATTGTTCTTTTTTAATTTCTGGATAAATTGATCAATATGATTCTCAGTAATCTAGATCGTTGTATTTATAAATTAAAGCATCGTACTTTTTATCAATTGCACTTTTATCTTTATAAAGTTTTTTAAGTTGTTTGATTTGAAGCTCAATGGCATTAATTTTGCTTTGATCACTTTCATTTTCTTGTTGCTCTCATAACTCTTCAAGCGTAGCTATGAATTGAGTACGACGCATGTCTTTGATTTCTAAAAGCTCAGCTGATTTATTATATTTAGCTTCTACTTTTTTAATTTCAGCAAGCAATTGTTCACGCTTCTTAGCGATTCCTTTGATTTTTTCGTTTGCTTTCTTTTCTGAGTTTAATAATACTTTCTCTGCTTGTGTGTAAATACTTGGATCAATATTATCCTTTGGTGTACGCATTAATTTCAAACCATATAAAATGTTTTGTTTAACTGTCATGTTTGGAAATAATGCATAATCTTGGAATACTGTTGAAGTAGGTCTTAAACGGATCGGCATATCCTTAATATCTACTCCGTTGTATAAAATTTTTCCACTAGATGGTTGTTCAAAACCTGCTAACATTTTAAGCATTGTTGTTTTCCCACACCCACTAGGTCCAAGAAGGGTAACAAATTCCCCTTTTTTGATTTTTAAATCGAAATTATTAACTGCTGTAAATCCATCATCATAAGTTTTGGTAATAGCACTAAGATGTAGGAAAGGTTTTTCCATTTAATGTCCTCCAAAATTAATTCTCTATCTATTGATATATTTGTTCGCTCATTGACGAGATAAAAAATGTCTTCTAATTTTAATTAGAAAACAGATAAAATTTTAACACATTCGGAAAATAAAGTTTACAAATAATTTTTAAGAATTTCTGGGATCATAATTGAACCATCTTTTTGCTGATAATTTTCAACAACAGCAGCTCATAAACGATCGATTGCAAGTGATGATCCATTAAGCGTATGAACATATTCTGTACTACTGTTAATATGCTCTTTATAACGGATTTTTGCTCTTCTTGCTTGGAAGTTTGTACAGTTAGAACAACTTGATATTTCTTTATAAGCATTATATGATGGTAATCATACTTCTAGATCATAAGTTTTAGCTGATGAAAAGCCCATATCAGCTGTACATAACAATAAACGACGATAAGGTAGTTTTAATGCTTCAAGAATGCTTTCAGCTTGACTTACCATTAACTCAAGAGCATTAAAACTATCTTCAGGTTTAGTTAGTTGCACTAATTCTACTTTGTGGAATTGGTGCTGACGAATTACCCCACGCATATCTCTACCAGCAGATCCTGCTTCACTACGAAAACAAGCACTTAGTGCTGTAAACTTTTTAGGTAGATCAGATGCTTTTAAGATTTCATTTCGATGTAAATTAACTAATTGCACTTCTGCAGTTGGTGATAGATAATAATTACTATTTTCAAGCTTAAATAAATCTTCAGCAAATTTAGGTAAATTCCCTGATCCAATTAATGAATCTTGATTAACAATAACAGGGGCAATAATTTCTTCATATCCTGCATTTGTATTCATAGCTAAACAAAAACGTTGTAAAGCTCGATAAAGTTTAGCTCCATCTTTAGTATAAACACTAAAACGACTACCAGTTAATTTAGCTGCTTTTTCAAAATCAACTAATTCATTTTTAGCAGCTAAATCCCAGTGAGCTAAAGGTTCAAAATCAAATTTAGTTGGTTCAAAAACACGTTTAATTTCAACATTATCATCTTCAGATTTTCCAACTGGCACTGATTCATCAGCAACATTAGGAATTGTTAATAATAAGCTATCTAATTCTTTTTTATTAACAGTTAACTGTTCACTTATTGTTTCAATTTCTTGTTTGATAGTATTTAGTTCAGCTAAAACTTTTAATTGTTCTTCTTTATTTGTTTTAGCTAATTCAGGAATTATTTTAGATAGTTTGTTTTTATTATTGGTTAAAGATTGTTCTTGAACCATTAATTGTCTAACTAAAATATCAAGATGATAAATCTTATCAATAACTGATGGATCAAAATTACGAGCTTTAACTCTTTGTTTTGTGTTGTCTAAATCTTTTCTTATCAAATTAATATCAAACATGTTAATAACCTGTATTCTTTATCTTTTTATTAATAGTTTCAATTAAATATTAAAAACTCTTTTAGCATTAGCTGTTGTAATTGCTTTTATTTCTTCAACTGACTTATTTAAAATTTTAGCAATTGTAGTAGCAGTATGTTGCACATATTGTGGATAATTAACTTTACCACGATAAGGAGCTGGTGTTAAATATGGTGCATCGGTTTCAACTAAAATCTTATCAAGTGGGGTCTTTTTAACAGCTTCATATAAATCTAAAATATTATTGTTAGCTGTTGGTTTAAAAGTAATTACCCCAGGGAATGAAATATAACAACCTAATTCATTATATTGATCAATGTAACTACTTTTATCAGTAAAGCAATGTACAATAGCATTCTTTACTTGTTGTTCTTTTAAAAGAGCAATTGCATCATCATGTGCATCTCTAATATGCATCATTAATGCTTTATTATACTTTTTAGCTAAATTAATTTGTTTAATAAAAAACTCTTTTTGGAGGTTTTTGTTATAAGGTTGATGATAATAATCAAGACCACATTCACCAATCGAACTAATCACATCTAAGTTATCAGCTATTAATTGATCAAGTTGATCAATAATATCATCATTTAATTCTTTGAACTCAGTTGGATGGATACCAACTGAACACATTAAATGATCATACTGTTTAGCTTGTTTAATAGCAAGTTTAGAAGTAGCTAAATCAACTCCAACAATATTAAATCCAATTTGTTGAGCTAAACACTCTTTAGCTATTTGATCAAACTCTTGTGTTAATGGTTCAATGTTAGTGTGTGTATGTGTATCAATTAAAGTTGTCTTTTTCATCTTTATTTACCTATACAAAAGTTTTTAAATAGTTCATCTAAAAAGTCGTAGTTCTCTCCAACTCCAAGAATTTCATTTAATTTGTGATTACACATCTCTAAATCACCAATTACAAGATCAACTGTTGCATTATTGTTTAAATGATTAATTACTTGTTCAATAA
The DNA here is from genome assembly GCF_000941095.1 of Ureaplasma diversum. NCBI lineage: Bacteria > Bacillati > Mycoplasmatota > Mycoplasmoidales > Mycoplasmoidaceae > Ureaplasma > Ureaplasma diversum. Next base: position 929,689 of record NZ_CP009770.1, on the reverse strand, counting down.
TTAATTGAACTTGTTCTAATAAACCAACTTGTCGGGCAGATTGTAATAATTCTTGATTTGAGTTTTCAAACTCATGGGTATGAAATAATTGTTTAATCGCTTTAATTAAGGGTTCAATCTCTTGTTCTTTAGCATTAATATAAAGTTTAGTATCATCATACTTATTAATTAAATCTTTTTTAGTAAAAACCACTAAATGGTTTTGATGTTGAACTAGATGATGTAACTCTAGTTCATCTTGTTCTGTTGATGATACTAAATATAAAATTAGATCAACTTGATCAATTAAGCTTTTTGCTTTATTAATACCTAAATTTTCAATTAAATCATCAGTTGTATGAATCCCTGCAGTATCTAAGATATTTAAAGTGATGTTATCAATGTTAATGGTTGTTTCAACAACATCTCTTGTTGTTCCAGGAATATCACTTACAATTGCTTTTTCTTCATTAGCTAAAGCATTTAATAAAGTTGATTTACCAACATTTGGTTTACCAATGATTAATACTTTAATCCCTTTATTAATTGGTAAATAACGTTTTGATGATTGAACAATTTTAGCTATTTGTTTGTGTAATTGTTCTAAACTAGTTTTTAGTTTAATTGCATCAACTTGTTCAACATCATCATATTCTGGATAATCAATATTAACTTCAATTTGACCAATTAATAAAAATAATTGTTCTCTAAAATTACTAATAGTTTTAGAAACCTTACCAAGTAAAGCTCCAACTGTTCCTTTGGCTGCTAGTTCATTTTTAGCATTAACTAAGTTATTAATCGCTTCAATTGCTGATAAATCCATTTTTTTGTTTAATAAAGCTCGTTGAGAAAACTCCCCACGTTGAGCTGGTGTTGCCCCATTTTTAATTAATAACTTAATGATCATATTAGCAACTACCACACCCCCGTGACAGTTGATTTCAATTAGATCTTCACCTGTAAAAGTTTTAGGACCAACAAAAGTATTAACTAATACATCATCAATTACTTCATTATGATCAATTATTAAAGCTCGTTGAATCTTAAAAGTTTCTTTTTTAATTTCTTTATTAGTTATTTTATTAACGATTTGAAAAGCAGCTGGTCCTGAGATCCGAATAATATGAATAGCACAGTTCATCGGAGCTGTTGATAATGCAACAATTGTAGTCATTTTATTTTCTCCAATTCATTATGTTTCACAATAAAGTAAAAAAGACATTTTTGTTAATAAGTACTTTATTGTTTTTATTAGCTAGATTCAATAAAGCTTCTTTTTGTTTAATACTTAGATCTAAACTAAGAAGTAAAGAAATTAAATAATTAATCATTAAAGCACTAAAGTCTTTAATGATATCAACAAACTTAAGTTGATCTAATAAATTAGTATTATTAACAAAAACATTAAAACAATCAAATATAACCTTAATAGATGAGCTATTAATTAATTCATCTAAATCTTCTAAATTAGTAAAAATAGCTTTTAAGTCTAAGTTATAAGTATTATATACTTCTAGTTGATTAAGATATTTATTAAATGTTTCATAATCAGCTTTTAGCTGAAATAAATTACATCTACTTCTTAAAGTTAATAATACCTTATTAACATCTTTACAACTAAAAAAAGCAAAGGTGTTTGATGGTGGTTCTTCAACAAATTTTAATAATGAGTTTAAAACAATTTTAGATGCTTGTTCGATGTTTTTAATTAAATAAAATTTAACATCAATACTTTCAAGTCCAGGATTATTAAATCGATTTTGTAAATCGATTAAATCTTGTTTCTTTAAACTAGCTCCATCCAAGATTACAAGATCTAAATATTGATCATTATTGATCTTATTAATGTATAAATCAAGATCATTATTAGTTTTTGTTTTGATTACTTCAATCAATTGTTCTTTTAAATAAGCAATTTGATTAGCTGCTTGATTTAAAATCAATAAATTAGCATGACTAATCATTAACTATTCTCCTGTTGTTTAATGATCTTTGCTATTTTTTTAACAATAAAGTTAACAACTGATTCAAAATCTAAATTAGCATTAACCATAATGATTTCAGCATTATGGTTATAAACTGGATCATATAAAATCTTAGGATAGTTTTTTAATAAATTAAAATAGAATTCTTTTTTCTGATTATCAAATGAATTAGTATGGATTCTTCGATCGATTCGTGCCATTGCATTTTTGTATGAAATATCAAAATAAAAAACATAATCAATGTTGATTGATTCAACAGCTGCTTGATTAATTAAGCGAACATTTTCTAAACCAACATTTTGAGCTATTCCTTGATAAAGATATGATGAGTAAATAAATCGATCACAAATCACTACATTATCATTTACTAAGTTTGGTTTTAAAACTTTTTGTATGTGTTCGTTTCGACTTGAAGCATATAAATAAGCACAAGTTGTAGGAGCAAAATTATCAATGTTTTCAAGTAGTAATGATCGAATACTTTCTGCACTAGTACAATTTTCTCCGCCTGGTTCACGAGTTATGATAATTTTACGTTTTGTTTTTGCTTTTAAACGTTTGCTAACAGCATATAAAACTGTACTTTTCCCAGCACCATCAATTCCTTCAAAAACAATAAATAAGGGTTTTTTATTCGTTTGCTTCTTGTTCAATAAAATCACCCTCTGATTCTTCAACTTCTTCGTTTTGTGTTTGTTCAACTAATCGATCATTTAAATAATCTAATACAACTTTTGCAAAAAGATCTGGTTCTTCAACAAATGGAATATGTCCAGATTTATAAAAAGTATAAATTTGTAAATCTTTAGTTTTAGCTAGCTTTTTAGCTGCTGTTTTATAATCAATCAACTGATCATTTTTTGAGTTAATTAATAAGGTAGGAACTATTAAGTTGCTTTGAGCATATTTAAGTCGTTTATGTGTTTCAGATGAAAAACCCATATTAAGTAATAGTTTTCATAAATATTTTTCTTTATTTTGACTTGAAGGAGTAATTTCAGGTCTTGTTTTAGGGTGAGTAATAAAATTGTTTCGATAATCAAAATAAATTTTCTTAAGGGCTTTATCTGGATGCTTTCTTGCAAACCAAGGTAATAGTGCATAAGCACCTAATATCTTTTTATTAAAACCATAAAAGAATGGACAAACAACAATTAATTTTTCAACTCTTGTAATCAAAGCTTCCGCAAGCATACAAGCAATTGCTCCACCAAGTGAATGACCTAATAAATAAAATTTCTTAAGATCTAATTCATGAATTAGATTGATGATAGCATCTGCAAAACTAATCGGATTTAAATCTTTTTCATTAACTACTTTAGTATAACCATGTCCTGGTAAACAAATGAAATAGCAATCATATTCAATGAAATAATCACTAACTAAATAAAAATAACTTGGTAAAGCATTAAACCCATGAATAAAAATAATATTACCTTTTTTGTTTTCACTTTTAGCTGGTTCAAAAAAGTAGTTAATGTGTTGGTTTTTAATTAATTCCATTCTATTACTCCTCATATTTAATAATCAATAAAGATATTATATTTTTAATTATCTTTAATTAGTTGTTTTAAATCATTTATTAAATCATCTAATTTATCAATTGTTTCTAATATACACCCTGCTGCTAAATTATGACCGCCCCCATTATATTTTTCAGCTACTAAGCGAACAGGATATTTAGAACTTCTTAATGAAACTTTATAAAAACCTTTTGTATCATCATGATAAGTAATAAATCAAATCTTAATTTCTTTGATATTACTCATTAAATAGACTTTATCACTTCAACGTTTAAAGTCAAATTGATCATCCCAACTATCTTCAACTTTAATATAACCAACGCCTTCATCAACTTGTAGTTGATTTAACAAGAAAGTATCAATTTTTAAATCTTCTAGATTTCGTTCATAAAGTTGTAAATAAAGGTCATGGTGTTTTACACCATTTTCAGCAAATCAAGCCATTAATTGATAAGTTCGTGCACTTACTTTATCATAAAATAATCGATTTGAATCAGTTGTTATTCCAAGTAATAAATAATTTAATGTTTTAATGTCAAAGTTGTAGTCTTTTTGGTTCATTAATCCTAAACCAATCATCTCACAAGCTGCAATTGAACTATCATCAATATAACTAACTGTTGTAAAAGGGGTTGTTTTAACGTGGTGATCAATTAACATTGTTTTTTTACATAAATGATTTAAGTTACTTAAAACTCGCTCATCATTAGCTGTATCAACAATAAAACCAACAGAATCTTTTACATACTGTTCATCGACTTCTTCTTTATCGAATTCAAACAAGTTTTTAAAATGTTTTTCATGTTGGTTATGAATACCAACAATTTTAACTTGCATAATTGCTGTATTTAATCGAAGGATTCGAGCTAAAGCAAAAGCACTTCCTAATGCATCAATATCAGGGTTCTGGTGAACAAAAATACTAATCTTAGAAGCTCCATAAGTAAACTCAATAATGTTTTTAATTAGATCTTGATACATAAAACTACCCTAACTTAATTTTAGTAATTTCTTTATTGTAAACTAGATCACAAATATCATTAATTACTAATGATTCTTCTTCTAGTGATTTAGCAACAGTTTCTTTTGGTTTAGTAACCGGATTTTTAGGAGCAAATAACGAACATGAATCACAATAAGGAAGAATTGAAGTTTCATAAGTTTTAAACTTGGTAGCTAGTTCAATAATTTCATTTTTATCATAAGTTAACAATGGTCTAAGTAATAGAAAATTATCAAGTACATTAGCTATTGTTTGCATACTTTCAAGTGTTTGCGAAGCTACTTGCCCAAGTGCTTCTCCAGTTACTAAAGCAGATGCGTTAGTTTCAATTGCTTTTTGTTTAGCAATACGCATAAAATAACGACGCATAATAGTAATTCGATAAGCTTCTTTTGAGATGTGAGCAATTTCATCTTGAAGTTTAGTGAAGTTGCAAACATATAAATTTGATTTACACAACTTATTATTCTTAGTAATTATCTTAGCTAATTCAATTGTTTTATTTAATGCTTCATCACTTGTGTGGGGTGGAGTTATAAAAGTAATGAAATCAACAGATAAACCCCTTTTCATTACTAATTTAGCAGCAACTGGTGAATCAATTCCCCCAGATAATAAAACTAAAGCTCTTCCGTTTGCTCCAACTGGTAGTCCGTTTGCTCCTGCTACTCTTTGATTATAAATAACAGCACAATCATTTTTGATTTCAACACGAACTAATAAATCAGGATTTTTAATTTGAACCTTTAAATTATGATTATGTGCTAAAACATGTCCACCAATCTTATGTGCTAATTCCATTGAATTTAAAGGAAAGTTTTTATTACTTCGAGAAACATCAATTTTAAAGGTTTTGTTTTTAGCATTAATTAACATACCAAGTGCTGTTTTTTTGATGATTTCTAAATCTAAAGCAACTTCAGTTGCATAACTAATACTTTGGATTCCAAAAACATCAACAAGTTCATTAATGATTAATTCTGCTTTTTTATCATCTTTGATGTTTTTTAATTTTAAATTATCATAGTTAACTTCATATTCTAAACCATCAAAATCAGCTAAAGCTAGTTTGATGTTTTTAGTTAACACTTTAACAAAATCTTTTCGATTCTTACCTTTTAGTGTTAGTTCACCATATTTAATATAAATAATTTTGTTCTTTATTTGTTCGTTCATATGTTAAATCACTTTAAATCTTTATCAGTTAACTCAGGACTAATTCCTTTGATGATATGTTCTTCATACCAATGTTTAGCATCTTCTAAAATCTTGCTGAAATCTTTTAAATTAATTTCATAATCAACAATTACAATTTCGTTTTTATTAACATCAAAGTCATATGGATTCATATAATCTTCAACAGTTAAAAAAGCTATACCAAAAACACCTTTTGTAATATTACGTAAATAACAATATAAGCCAAGTTGTAATTTATAGTCTAATGGGATTTCAATTTCTCCATTACTCTTAAATCATTTTTCTCTTTTTTCGTTTTCTTTTTTAATAATTGGATAGTTTCTTTTATCTTTTTGTAAGACTAATACTTCATCAACAATTTTGAATTTAAAAGAATCAATTGAAGTTGTTTTAATTTCTAACATTGGAGCATGTGGATATAATAATTCTCCATTTTCATCAACTGGCTCACCATCTGGAATTCCACCAAAGATTTTATTATCAGTAAAAATATCTCACTTAATTTTTACTGGATCATATTGTCTAAATTTGATGTTGAGTTTTTGTTCAACATAATCTTTAATCTTAGGTTCAATAATATTACCAGCATCTGAATAAATTTTATCAATATCTTCTTTATAAATTTTTACCATTTGAGCTCAAGTTTTAACTTGATTAGAGTAATCACTAACACTAAGAATACTCCCAATTCTTGAACCTGTGATTTTAGAAAAAGTATGTTTGAAATTAGCTAAATATTCTTTACTTAAAACAATTCTGTTGCCTTCTAATTTGAAATCAACATTAACTTTCTTGATGAATGGCATTTTAGTCTCTTTCTAGCATCTTATGCATTTAGATTTAGAATAGCTTAATATAACATTATATAATAATATAAGTAAGTATTTGGAGGTAATAGTTTGGAACATAATAAATTTGAACAGCAACTAGATTTTTATAAAAATAGTTTAAAAACTAATGAAAAAGTTGAAAATATCTTTGAGAACGAACAACTAAAAGATAAGATTACTAAATATCGTGGAATTGGTTTAATTGCTTGTTTAGTGCTTTTTGTAATTGGTTTTGCAATCTTGATTGGTGGAGCTTTTGTTAATAAAGAAAAAGCAGTTGATCAAACAATACTACTAAACCCACCTGCTCTTGCTATGGTAATTGTTGGTTTATTATTTTTTCTTTTTATTTTGATCCCTTATTTTATAATTGCAAACAAAAATGAAAAAGTAATGCAAGAGTTCATTAACAATAAGTTTAACCAAACAATATTAATGAATTTTTTCCGTTATATCTCCTCATTTATTAATTCGTTAACTTTGCTCAGATTTGAAAAAAAAGATGATATTTACACTTTTTATTTCAATTATGAAAACCAACAATTACAACTTGATCTAGATCAACAAAAAAACCAAATTGCTTTATATGACAATGATAAAAAGTTAATAAAGATGTTAGATCATGAAATCAAGTTTGATTTTGATCTTTTTGCTTTTAAAAAATTAGCTGCTGGGTTTGCTAAAAACTTTATCATTGATACAATTGATTTTATTAGTGTTCAAATCGATAACAAAGCATATACTTTACTAACTGCTTTTAATAAACTATATACTGCACCAAGGGATTAGATCATATGAGTGGTGTTAAAAAAGATAAAGAGATTGTCGTATTTAATCAACAATTAAGTGAAAGACAACAAAAAGTCCTTAAAGCAATTGTTGATGAATATACAGCAACAGCTGTCCCTGTTGCTTCAAAAAACCTTTTATTAAAGTCTGATTTTTCTAATTTATCATCAGCTACTATTCGTAATGAAATGGCTGTTTTAGAGCGTTTTGAACTAATCGAAAAACCACACACAAGTGCAGGGCGTGTCCCTTCAATTAAGGGTTATAATTTTTATAATGAAAATCTAACACAAACCCCAATTGATAAAAAAATTAAAGACCGTTTAAAAAAGATTTTATATCAACGTGAAGCTAGTATTGATGTTATTTTTAATGAATCAGTTAACATCATTAACGAAGTAACTAATTTACCAGCTGTTATAAGTGATGGGTGTGATAATGAATTATTAAAAAGAATTGATTTAGTAAGAACTAATGATCTAGTAGCTATTGTTTTATTAGTAACATCTAAAAACCGAATCATCCACCATAGCATCAATCTATCTCCTAATGTTCGGTTTGAAGATCTATCAACATGTATTAATGTTTTAGATGAACGTTTAGTAGATACACCATTATGACAAATCAAAGATAAAATGAACTCTATTAAAGATATTATCCGAAATAAAGTTCATGCTTTTGAAGCCTTTATAGCTGAGATCATGGAACGGATCTTTGATTTTTATTCTAAGAAACCATCTTATTCAATGACTCATGTTGGTGTAAAATATATAATGAAACATGCTGAATTTGAAGATCAAAAGAAATTAGAAGAAATGTTAAATTTACTAGAAGATACTAGTGTATGAGAACAAATTTCTTTAACTAAAAAAATCCATGGTTCTACTAATATCACTTATGGGGATAGCTTTGGTAAAGAAGGGTTTGCTATTGCTTCAACCCAAATCCAACTACCTGAAGGTAGTAAACAATTATCAATTGTTGGACCAACAAGAATGGATTATGCCAAAGTAAAAGCTTTATTAGATTTTATTAAAGCTGAACTTGAAAAAATAGCAGGAACTAAACAAGATGGCAACAATTAAACACTTAAACAAAGGTTTTAAAATCGCTATTAAACCCTTAGAGCATGTTTTTAAGAAAATCTCTTTAAAACATTATCAACTAATTCACTACCGATTTAAAGCCTTTAATCGATACTTATTAGCTTCTGTTTATTTTGCTTCTGAGCAAATGTTTCAATATTTTAATGCCCCTTTTGCAGTTAAGTTCTTTGATCAAACCAAAGTTATTTATGAAGACTTAATAACACATCATCTTGATGATGATGTTTTAATATCTTACACCCATCAAATCATTGATTTAATAAACCCAAGTTCACAACAACTCTATAATGAACTTAAAGATAATTTTTATCATTATCTAGCATTTATTAATGCTAATGCTAAACTTAGTGAACTTAACTATAATGACCCATTATATTTTGATCTAGCTTGTTATCGCAACAAAGAATTCATTGATTGTGTTAAAAACTTAAAAAGTCATTATGGTCTTAATATTGATTTTTTAATCAATTTATTAATTATGCAAACAAATTAGGATTGTTTTATGTCTAAAGATAGAATCCGCATCAAATCCAATATCAATACAAAACCAAATAAAGAAGAGTTTCAAGATACCAATTCATTAAAAATAGGTGATCCCGTAATGGTTCACGCTTATAAATATAATGGCTGATTATATCGAACTTGATCAAACCCAATTGTTGTTCACAACAGTGATGATTTACTAATTTTATGTTCAACAAAAAGTCAAGTAATCACAAGTGAAGAAAACACCTTTCGTAACTTCAACTCTTATACAAAAAGAACTAGTTATTGATTCTTTAATAAGGATGATTGATTTAATACGATCATCAGTATTGATAATGATGGTATTAAAACCTATATTAATGTAGCTAGTCCTTTTATTTATGAACAAAGAGCAATTAAGTATTATGATTTTGATTTAGATTTTAAAATCGGAGCTGATGGTTCTTGAAGAGAAGTTGATATTGATGAGTTTTTTGATAATACTGTTAAATATCAATATCCCCCAGCTTTAATCCATAAAATTGTTGTTGAAGAACAAAACATTATCAAAAAAATCAAAAACAACCATTTTAAAAACCTAATCTCTAAAGAAGCTCTTCTTAAACTTCATTGTGAAACAAGTAATAACATTTCTAATGCTCTTAATAATGTTAAAAAACCTAAAAATAAACATCATTATAAAAAACGTCGTAACTATTACAAAAAGAAAAATAATATAAAACAGAATGAACAAAAGACCCCTAACCGAAAACGAAAAGAAACACATTAAAAAATACTTTGATGATATCTTATTAAAAGTTAAAGAAGCAAAAGAGCATAAGGATTATTCTTATGCTTATGATTTATTATCTTTAGAATTCAAAAACCCATTAATAGATATCCCAACATTAGAAAGATTTCAATCTGAAGCTAATGAAATCATTCGTGAAGCTGAAATGGAATGAATCGAACAAAACGAAGCTAAATTCACTAAGAATGATTACTATAATCAAATTTATAATCTTAAAACAAATTCTTTATCAATCCATTGGTTAGAATTCTATATTTATAAATTTGTTAATGAGTTTAATGAAGTAGATATTGCTTTTTTAGAAAGTCTTTTTAAAAACAAAGTTATTAAACCATCTGATAAACTTCAAGCTTTTGATTTATTAGTAGTTAATAATATTGATATAGAAATAGAATACTATAATTCTTTTTTTAATAAAAGTATGAAATTAAAACCAAACCAAGAGTTTGAAAACTTTTATCAAGTATGAGAACAAGTTGGTATTAATAATATTGGTATTGCTTTTGAACAATATTATTATGAACATGTTAAAGATCAAGAAATCTATAACTTACTAACTCATTTATCAGCTTTTTGTACAAACACTTATTTCCCTTTTAATAGTTCACTATCATCAGATCAACTATTTAAATTAATTGATACTTTTACTAAATCAATTTTAGAAAACAAAAAACTTAAATGAGATCATGTTTTAAATGAACAAGAAAAAGAGTTTGTCTCTGTTCTTGAGCTTGCAATGATAGCTGATCAAGAAGAGTATTTAGATGATGAAGAGTTTGATGAAGAATAGTTAATAGGGTTTTTAGATATGAAGAGAACAAAAAACAACACATTGCTGTGTTGTTTTTTGCATACGGTATTTGTGCTCTACTTAAAGAGCTATTTATTTTAAATGGAGCAGATGACGGGAATCGAACCCGCGTCTCGACCTTGGCAAGGTTGCGTTCTACCATTGAACTACATCTGCATAAAATACCTATATATTATAATTCATTTCCATATATTATATTCATTTTTTCTATTTTTAGTATATTTAGACCAATTAAAAAATCTGGATTATGTATAATTTAAAATATACATTAGAGGTGTTGATATGGAACAAATCGATATCCAAGAAAAAGAAAAAACCGAACAAAAAACGGGATTAAATAAAGAAAAGATTCAACAACTAATTAGTGATCCAATTAATGGATATTATGCTGAATTTAATTCTAGTATTGATGATAAATTAGCTGCTATTGAAGATAAAATCACAGCTGAAAATAAAGAACAAGTTGAAAAAACAGAATTATTAAAACTAAAAATTAAACAAATTAAAAGTGAAGTTTCTAGTCGTTATAAAAGTGATGGAATTTTAGGTAAAAAGGTAGGTAATATCTTTATTATCATTGCTTGTTTTATCATCATTGGTTTTGCTTTATTACCGATTTACTTTAAAAACAAAAAAGTAATTGAAGATTACAATATATTTGCTGCTAATAATCAAAAGATAATTGATGAAACAAACGAAGAAAAAGCCCGAATTATCTTTAAGGTAATGGAAAAAGTGACTCCTTATAAATTTGCTCAAGAAATCTTCTGAGCAAATGGTTTAGAGCTTTGTCCTACACCTAACTTAGCTGTTATAGAAACAATGAGACTTCCTACTCATAAACAAGGACAAATTGTTGGGTTTAGTAACTGTTTAAATGTTCGTTTTAAAAGCACAGACTGTTTCTTAGCTAACTATAAAGAATTTTGAATTGATACAGTAAGAACTAGTGCTTCAATTGTTGTAACTATTAGAGATGAAGATCGAGTTGAAAATCACACCCTTGTTGCAACTCATGATGAACCAACACCAAGAATTGATGTTCGTAATTGATATGTACAAAAAACAAACTTCAAACCTGAATTTAGTTTTACAACTCATGCACAAACAATTAAAAAACGTGATAAATCATTATTCTCTAACCATGAGTTCTCAATGCGATATGGAATTGGGGGAGGGAAACATAGTTTAGATATTGAACAATCTTTATATGAATACTTCACTCCACTTGCACAAGAACAATATTTAGATTGAGCAAGTGTATCAGCTGATAATACCATTTATAAAAAAGGTGATCACCTTCTAACACCAGCAAACGATACAGCAGATTTAGCTTACTACTTTACAAAACACCCACCGTATAGATTTTCAAGTTTACTAAAAACTGAACACAACGACACATTAGCTGATAATATTAAACTTGCTTTAGCTAAAACTAAATTATTAACTTCTGAATTCATTAGAAACTTTGTTTATATTAACTTAAGCCCTGTTATTTCTCGTGAATGATACCATAACGATAATAAATATAGAATTGGTAGTAATTATATTTTTGAAGAATATAACCAACCAACTAATTACATATCAAACACATTAGCTGAAAAATTCACAAACCTAGAATTATTATCATTAGAAAATCCATCAGATGTTGATTTCTACTTTGTTCATGAAAATAAGAGAACAAACTTTGGAGTTAATGTTTTTGATTTAAAATTAGTAACATACATTACTCATAAACGAATTGATCCTGTAACTGTTTATTTTAGAGGAAGAAGTTATGTTATTAATGTTCCTTATGTGGAATATGAAGAAAAACCAATTTCAATGCGTTTATATGCAGTACTTGAACAAAAACCTAAAGAAGCAAGTACATTCTTCACTTGATCTAGATATTTAGATAATTCTATACTTGCTCAAGAACCAGAATTAATTGAAGAACTAACAGCTTATCTTAATGAAGATGAAAAACCTAAAAAAGAAGTTCTTCACCAACACATTAAACAATTACATAGCATTATGAATAATGCACATATTTCATTTGATGACTTCAACTTCATTAGTGATGATGATGGTTACTTCTTATTAATTAATAATGACGATAACAAACTTAAAGATGATCTAGAACATGAAATTTGTTCATGAATGCGTAAAGCTTCATTCTAATTAACTATTAACATATCAAAAGACTTGTAGTTGATAAACTATAGGTCTTTTTTGTTGTGTTAAATTAAATATTAACAAACAAACAAACAAACAAACAAACAAACAAAAACCCCTAAGGATTAACCTAAGGGGTTGTTTATTATTAATTGGTTGTTATTAAGCACCTTTTTTAAAGATTGCAGTTTTAGCAAATTCTTTAAATTCAGAGTTGTCTTGTTTACTTAATCAATTTAAGTTTTGACGGTAAGATTTCTTTTGGTATGGGTATTTTTCTTGATCAGAACCATCAATTAAGTTGTGAGCTGGACCAGCTTGTAAACTAATTAATGTTCTTGATGGACCTGTTTGTTGATTCTTATTATCATTATGTGCTTGAACTAAGAAAGTGAATCCACCACGTTTGCTGATGTCTTTGTCACCAACTTTGCTGTCGGTTACAGAATAAATACCAATTGGTAAACCATATTCATTAACTACTAATGAACCAGAAGCACCAAAGTAGATGCTACTAAAATCAACATATCCGTTAAAACCAAAACCAGTTGATTCTCTTTGATCATCTAATATTTTAGAAACTCCAATGCCTTTACCAAAACTATTTCCATTGAAAGCATCTTCAGGAATAGATGATCCTTCAGGGTAGTTTCTTCAAAGCATTTGACTTGAACCAATTTTTGGGAAACCTGCTATATAAGCTCTTTCAATATTTAGTGATGTATTATTATCTATATTGTATTTTGCTTTATCTAATTGTTGATCAAGTGGTCTATCCTTATTAATTCACATTGATGGGTAATCAAGACTTAAATATGGAGTAGTGCTTTGATCATGGTTTGGATGTTTCTTTTCTGAGAATTTCTTGATGTCATCATCAATTGATTTCATTGCAGCATCAATATGATCTAACAATAATTTATATTTAGGATCAGAACCAGCTTTTTCCTTTAGTTTTTTATAATTTACTTTGATGCCAAAGACTGCAAAATCCTTAGCACTATATTTTCTATCTTCTTCATTATCTGCAGCATTGTAAAGTTCTTTATTACGCTGTTCATCAAAGATATTTAAAGCAACAAACACAGTTCTAGGATTTGAGAATATTGCTTCTTCACCTTCTTTTAAGAACTCAATATCGTTAAAAACTCTCTCAGAACTGAATCGCTCATGATTTGTTGCATTTACAAAATATTGTAATTTATTTTCAGGTCCATAGCTTTTACCAGACGGGATTGGATTTAAGTTCGCATCCTTCTTAGGGACAGCTAATACAAAACTATCAACCTTAGCATTTTTTCGTTCTTCTTTCGTGAAGTATTCTGGAAATTGAGATTTATATGCAGTGTCCATAGCATTAAATGCACGATTATAAACATGGGCATTAGTAGCAATGTAAAGCATCACTTCATCAGAAGTTTTTTCACCTTTTTTTCAAGCGTAGTCTAATAATCAGCCAGTACCTGTTGGTTCAAAAGGTACAACAGAATTATTAATTTGTCCATTACTTTCCTTAGCATAATCAACACTATTAAATCCAATAGCAAAAGAACGATTTTTAATTTTCTCATATGCTTGCTCTGGTTTTATTTTTAAATCTGGAACAGATGCAGAAACGGGACGATATTTCTCTCTTTGTTCTTTTTCTTTTTGTATTCTTGCAATATGTTGTTGAAGTTGCTCAAGATTGTCGAGATTAGGTAGTGGACCAGATCCTGGGTTAAAATTATTTTGATTTGGATCAAAAGAACCCTTTGATGAGCCAACATTGTTTGATCCATCACCATTAGCTGGGGTTTTAACAACTAAAGTTTCATTTGTATTAGCAAAATAAGAATTAGATACAATAGGAGTAGTTTTTCTTAGATCTTCATAAACATTAACTGCAGAAATATAGTAGCTTTTGTTGTGTTCTAAACCACTAAAGACAACTGTTGCTTCACCTCTGCTATTGCTTGGTGCTTTAGTTGATTTAATAGATGATCCGCTTGAGCTAGAACTATTTGGTTTTAGTTCAACTTCAACAATTTTTCTTGCATATTGAGAACCAACATTTAATGTTATGTTGTGTTTTTGATTACGGTAGTTTAAAGTGTTTGATTCCAAAGCAACAGTAAACTTAATACTATTTTTAGAACTGTTATTTCTTATTACACCGCTTCCAGAACCACTTTTAGAATCAGATTGATTTTGGTTTGATTTTTGTTCAGGCTTTTGTTCTTCTGTACAAGCTGCAGCAACGGCTATTATACTAGCTGATGCTGCAATAGCAATGCTACTCATTAAAAATATTTTTTTCTTATTAATCATATTTAGTCCCTTACCTTGAGCTGCTATCCTTAGTTAAATCCTTGAATAAAATTAAATTATTGCTTGAATCAATTGTTTCGTTTTGATCTTCATAGTTAAATCTATATTTTGTTGATTTTATATGTCCATCTTTATCTTCAAAAATACCAAAGATTTTTACAACAATATGATCATATGCATTTTTGTAATTATTTTCAAAATCAATACCAGTAATAGTTGCTTTACCATCTTTAACTTCTGAGTATTCACCAGGAGTGTAGCTTGGAGTTGAGTACACTTTTTTAGATTTTTCTAGTCCAAGAATAATGAATTTTAAGAAAACACCATTTACTTTTTCTTTTTTATCTTTAGTTTCTACGTTTAGCTCGAACTTATCACTTGCTGTGTTTAATTTAATATTAACCGGCGATTTATTTTCTTCACCAGCAGGAATATCGTACTTTCTTGTTGCTTTCTTAACAATAAGAGTTTTTTCTTTATCTGCTTTCTTGAAAATAACTTGAACAACTTCTTTAGGTTCACGTGCATCGGTTTTCTTTTCTAATATAGCTGCTGATTCTAATTTATATTTACCATTTTCAATAATAGGTGCAAAAGGAATAACTAAATTTTCTGGATCATCTAATTTTTGAAAACCTTGTAAAATAGAAGAATTATTATCAATATTTTTTATTTTAACAACAATAAATTTATTTTCAAAGTTTTCTGGATATTTTTGTTTATCTAATTTAAATGTTAATCTACCTTCATTAGAGCCGGGGTTAAGTGAAATATTTCCAGATGTTTCTTTTAATTCTAATAATGGTTTTGAAGTGTCAATCACTTCAGGCTCAGGCATTGGTTCAGTATCTTGACCTTTACCATCTTTGTTTTTACCTTCTTGATCAGGAGTAGATGGGGCAGGTTGTTGGGGTTTAGGTTTGTCTGCTTCCATTCCTTTAGGTTTTTCCATATTAGGATCTTGATTTTTACCCTCTTTTTGTGGTTGTTCATCTTGCTTTTCTAATTCATCTTTTTTTAGGAGCAGGTTCTTTTTGTTCTCCTACATTAGGATCATCGCCAGGTGTATCTTTTTCTTCAGGTGGTTGTGGTTGTGGTTGTGGTTGTGATGGTTGTTTTGGATCTGGCGTTGTATCAGAGTTGCCACCATTATTATCATTTTGATTTTGTTGGTTTTGTTTACCCTCTTCTTTTTTCTTAGATGAATCTAAATCATTCTTTTGAGAGCCAGGGTTGTCACCTTGTTTTGAACTATCCGTCTTATCTTCTTTTTTAGTTTCTGGTGTTTTAGGAGTTTGATCTTTTTGATCTTTATCTGTTTTACTATTACCGGTTTGATCTTTGTCTTTTTGATTATTAGTAGAATCACTTGGTTTTGTAACCTTGTCTACACTATCCTTTTTAGTGTCAGAAGGATTATTTTTAGGTTGACTAGACAAAGGGTTGGTTGGCTTTGGTTTTGAAGGTGTAGAAATTTTATTGTCTGATGGTTTAGATAATGAGTTTTGTGGATTGTTCTTTTTTGTTTCAGCTGGTTTTGATGGCTTAGTTGGATTACTATTTTTAGGAGTACAAGAAACAGCAACAGCTGCGATACTTATTGCTGATAGGGTTACTAAACTAGTGAATAGTCATTTTTGTTTAGATTTATATTTCATAAACTTTTCTTGCTTTCTATTCTTCAAAATAATATTTATTACATTTTCTAATTAATATCTTTAGAAAGAATTAAATTATCATTGTAATCAATTAATGTATTAGGATCATTGTAATCAAATCTGTACTCTGTTGATTTATTCATATCAGTCTTATTGTCGTAAATACCAAAAATTTTTAAGACAACTTTTTCAAATTTATTCTTGTAATCTTGATCAATTAAAATGCCTGGTATTTTAGCCATACCATTATTAATTAATAAATCACCACTAGAATCAACACTTGGAGTTATATATTCTTTTGTTGTTTTATCAAGACCTGTAACAGCAAATTTTAAGTATTTACCATTAATAGGTTTGTTATCATCTTTTGATTTAACTTCTATTTCAAGTTCGTTGTTGTTTTGTTTTAGTTGAATTACAATAGGTTTTTTATCTTTTTCAGATTCAGGAATTTCTTTTTTACCTTGTTGTTTTTTTACAATAATAGATTTGTTTTTATCTTTATTGCTAAAAATAATATTTATGATTTCTTTTGGTTTTTGTTGTTCGTTTTTTTCTTCACTAAATATGAAAGCAGAATCTAGTTTATATTTCGCAGTTTCAACAACAGGATGGAAGTCAATTTGTAAATTGTTAGCATCTTGATCTAGTTTTATCGGCATAGACGTGGCATCGATATTTGTGCCATCTTTTTTTAATTTCACAATAATATATTTATTTTTTAACTCACCATTGAATTTTTGTTTATCGAGAATTAAAGATAGTCTAGCTCTATTTGAACCAGGATAAAGTTCAATTGTTGGTGATTCATCACTAAATTTTAATAATGGTTTTGTTTCATCAAGAACTTCTGGAGCTGGTTCTGGAGAAGTATTTTTATCATTCTCGCCTTGCTTATCTTTTTCTTTATCAGCAGGTGGGTTTTGTTGAGTTCCAGGAGTCTGATCATTCATTCTATCTGGTGAATCAGATTGTTCCTTTTGATTCTTAGTAGGATTTGTTGGATTATTTGGTGTATCTTTAGGTTGTTGAACAGGATTATTATTTAATGAATTAGAAGGTTGATCTTTGTTTTTATTATCTTTTGGTTTTGATGGTTTAGTTGGACTACTATTTTTAGGAGCACAAGAAACAGCAACAGCACTTATACTAGCTGCTGATAAAACTACTAAACTACTGATTAGTCATTTTTGTTTAGATTTATATTTCATAATATTCCAACCCCGTTTTCTTATTTATTTTCATTATTTTTATTAAGATTGATTTTTTTAGTAGTTGAATCTTTTTCAGAAGATAGATCGTTAGTAACAAACTTTCTATGTCTTTGTGTAGCGTTAGTGTGTGCTTGATTAGCAAATCAACCAACAACTACTCCAGCTCCACCAATACCAATAATGATTAATAATCATTTAATTATTTTTAACAATAATCTAATCATCTATTTTACCTTCTTTTTATTTGTTGTTCTTTTCCGTGTACTTTTTTGAAATACCATTTGTTTTGATTTAGTTAATGAAGTAATATCATCATAGTAAACTTTTTTTCTTGTTTGTTTTTTTCTAGATTTTTCTTTATCTAAAAGATCGGTTTTATCAACTTGTACTTCTTGAACTGTTACATTTTCAAGTCTAGCTTCATGCTTAACTAATTCTTCAATAATCTCTTTTTTAAGTTTGCTAGAAAACTCGTGCAATAATCGTTCATTTTCACTTTGTAAAGCTTGAAGTCGATTATTTTCCATTGATCTTGTTTTTTCTGAAATCAATGAAACAATTCCAGAAGCTAATAATGAAGTAATAAACCCAAAGAAAGCAACTCCACCTAAACCTAAGATCGCTCCAAATACCCGACCAGCTTTAGAAACCGGAGTAATATCTCCATAAGCAATGGTTGTAATTGTCCCAACTGCAAACCACATTGCACTTCCAAAATCTTTAAACTTTCTCTCATCACTATCTATAGGAATATTAAAGTCATTGTAATAATCTTGTTCTACCCGATAAACAATAAAACTTAAAAAGAATGTTGTCAGAATTAATAAGATAAATGAAGATAATAAAACGTTTCAACGTCTTCTTATAATTTCTAAAAAAAAGTTAACTTGTCCGCTTGCAATTGTAAACTTAATAACTTTATGGTGTAACCCTAAAATCCGAGCCAAGATAACAGCTGGAAACACATCCATTGCCGCTTTATCAAATACAATATTATTAAAATATTTAATCTTCTCTTCTAAACTTGTTGCTTGTTCAATAGCATGTAAATTATGACTAATCACAACATTATAAATTGTCACAGCAATAATAAATGAAGTTAAGTCTAATAAATTAACAAATCGAAAAGGCATTAATGAAAAGGCTTTTAGTCTTGTTAGTGTATTATATGTGTAATCAGCATACATTCAACGCATTAAAAAGTCTAATAAGAAGACGAAGTTTAATGCATAAAAAACATTAAAATAAGTTTTTATAAAATAGATCGTATGATCAAACTGTTCTTGAGAAAAATGTTTTGTTACACTATATTCTTGTAATTGAAAGTGATTATAAATAAATATAGCACTAGCTGCTGCACTTGCAAAAAATAAAATAAATTGATATATAAAACCAACCACAGTTTCAGGTACTAAGATTTTTTGATAAGCCTTCATTGAAGTTCATTCAAAAAAGAAATACCTAAACCTGTTAAAGTAGATCATCTTATTATTGCGGATAAATTCCTGGCGTTGGGACTTGGTCATATTATTTCCTTTTTAGAGATTAATAATTTAATTAATAAAACTAAAACAACAACTAGTTATTAACTAATTGTTTCATTTACTAATTCATATTGATCATCAATTAAACGGTATAACATCTTAATACTATAAACATAAATCAACAGGTTCTTAACCCCTGATTTAGTTGCTTGTTCAAAGGTTTCATGTAACTCTTTGAAGTATTCAGTATTCTCATTCATTGTAAACACTTTTAAATAAGTGTCATCATCATGATCTGAACTAAAGCAAGCATCATATCATAAGTCTTCGCTTAATGATGTTTCTTGTGGGGTATAACCCTTTTCTTTCATTTGTTTTGTAGCTATAGCAATTTGACTTCTTGGTGAATAATCAATATTCTTATTAGCACTTGATAATTCAGCAAAAATGTTTTTGTTATCAGTTTCTTCAAAATAATCTGGCAAGTTAAAAATAAATGCTTGTTGCCCAAAATTTATTACATTGTTGTTAAGAATTTGATCTAATTTTAAAGAAGTGTAAGTAACGTTATTGCTTGTTTCTTCACTTGGTTTACCATAGTAAGAAATATCATTACTTAAAGCATCAAACCCGTTTTCATCTAAAGCTCTAAAAACAGCTAATACAAAGAAATCAACAAAGAACCTTTGATAACTTTCATCAATCTGGCTTGAAATCTTATAAGCGTGTCGTTTCACATCTAATAGTAAATTTAATAGCTCGCTATTTGATTCACTATATTCTAAGAAACGATATAAAGCATTTACAAATAAAGGATATTTTTGTAATAGTTTCTTAGTATTTAAACTTGAGATCATAGAGATTTGATAGAAGATGAAATTCATCAATCTACGACCTGATGTTTTATTTTTATATCTATTGATCCGTGCTACCATGATTTTATCTTCACTAAACACGTTTCTAAAAATCTTTCTTTCATCTAAGTATTTATACTCACTAGCATTAAAAACAACAGTGTTATTAAAATGATTTAAAGTTTTAAAATACTTAAGAATTGAAACATAATTATCCCCATTAACATTAATGGTGTCATAAAAGAATGTATAATGGTTCGATATTACTAATTTCGAACGCTCGATAAACTTGGTATAAAATGTAATCTTGTTTTTAATATTGAATTTCGAATCTAAAATAAAATATTTATCAAAAATCTTTAATAAGGTATTGTTCATGTTTTTGACAATATAGTCTTTATGATTGTTTTTGATGTTATTAAATAAAGTTACAAATGTAGCAATGATAATAATAAATACTAAACTAAAACAAGAACCAACTAAGGCGTGGAAACCACCATTTCCTCATAGTTCAACAATTTCTTTTGTTCTTAAGAAAGCGATTGATAATAATGGAACAGCTAAAGTTGCACCTAATGTACTTAAGGTTGTTAAGATTGGTAATAAGAAAATTCCAGAACGAGAAGTTACTACTTTACCACTTCTTGCTGTATCTAATTCCTCAAGCTTATTAACAATTTTGCTAATTCGACGTTTTTTCCATCAATTTAAAATTGTTGAATTAGTTGGCAAATTCTTAAAATTTTCCATCGTTGCATTAGATAGTAAAAAGTTCCGAATATCATCAATACATTGCTCTACAGTAGCATTTGAAACCGATGATCATTCTGGAATTTGAACATCCATTAGATTGATTAAATTATTCATTAGCTTATAGGCTTCGTTCTCTTCTACACTATGTAAAGCAACAACCTTTTTGTTTTTAGAAACTAATGTTTTGGTTAATTTCTCAATCTCTAAATCAAATAAATTAGTACTTAGCACAACTATTTGTCCTTAGGTCTTATATCCTTATTAATATATTATTAAATTATAAACTTATTTAATATTTTTGCTTGCTAAAAATAAAAATTATGTTTTATCTAACTTATACATCTTTTAGTGCATAATATTCTTATTTAAGTTAAAATAAATCTTAAGCTTACTAATAAAGGAAACAAAAAATGAAAAAAGCAATCAAGCAAAAATTAATGAACCTAGTTAGTATAAACCCTAGGGATCCTGTTATTTTAGCCAAGCTAAATGTTGGAAAAACAATCGACTTATTTAAATACATTAAAAAGGAAGATTTAATTAGTTTCATTAATGGTGAAATTAGTTGTATCGAACTTGATGCTGGAAAAAGTCTTACTTTATTTGAACAAAATTTAAAAGATGCAACTAATGTTAATGAATTCATTGAGATTACTCAATCATACAACATCAACTTACCAGATCTTCGTATCAACCAACTAAATAAAGATTTTACTAACAACAAGAAAAAAGTGATTAACTATGCAATTGAACAATTATTAGTTTTTCGTAAAAAGTTCTTATCAATTAATCGAACAGCTAAAAATTATTTCGAAGATACAACTGTTTGACCCCTTTATTTAGCTTTCAACTTCTTAAAGGGTAAAATGTTACCAAATGATGCAATTAAATCACCATTAACACTTTATAAAGTTGAAATTAAAGAAGATTGTGGAAAAATCTTAATTGCTAAAAAAGATGATAAACCAGTAGTTAATGAAAAAATCCAATTCTTTTTAAAACGTAACTATAGAGATAACAATATTGAAACAACAGAAATCCTTAAAACTCATAAATTAGAAGATGTTATTAAAAACATTGAAACCTATGTTGGGTATTCAATCTCTATTCCTGAAAATGAATTAGTTCCTTTTGTGAATGAAAATGAAGAAGATATTTTAGATAAATACACATCATTCTCAATCGATCCTTCTTGTTTATTAGGTATTTTTGAACCAGATGGGGGAGCACTTAAAGAAGACTTAAACAAAATTATTGAAAGTGATGTTGATCCTTTTGAAAGTGATCATAAATCAGTTAATAAACCTGTTGAGTTTTATGAAGATAAAGTTATTAAAGAACAAGTTGTTGTTGAAATTGGTCGTCCTTTAAACATTTATCAAAAATATGCAGTTGCTAGTTCTCTTTCACAAAACACATTAATTTATGGGCCTCCGGGAACTGGTAAATCAGAAGTTATTTCTAATATCATTTTTAATGTTTTACTTAAAGGTAAAAGCTCATTATTAGTTTCTGAAAAAAGAGCAGCTTTAGATGTCTTAACTGAAAGAATTGGTTCACTATCTCAATTCGCTCTTTATTTATATGATTTGACAAATAAAGATACATTTTTTGAAAAAATCTCAAATTTAAACGATTTATTAGGAACTCAATGATATCGTGAACAATCAAAAGGTTCAGCTAAAGCTAAAGAAATTGAACCAATTAAATTCACACCAGAAGAATCAATGTTCTTTAAGAACTATGAAGATTTAAATAGTGAATTATTAGCTATTGTTAAAAAGCACTGACGAATTGAAGACTACAAAGATGGTGTTTATGAAATCGATTATGCAGATTATGTAGCTCTTAAAAACACACTAGGTCAAGATATTTTAGATAAGTGATTAGAACCAAAGAAATTTGGTGAAGATAATGAAAAAGAAGATACCTTATTTAATAAAGTATCTGAGATCTTTAATAAATATACAATGTTAAAAATTGAAGATCTATTCAAAGCTTATTTTGAATTCAGTTCATTCATTAAAAAATATAAGATTTTAGATTCTATTCCTGTTGAACAAGTTAACAAACACTTAGAAGGAATAATGAATAAAATCAAAAACAATGAAGAATTAGTAACTAAGTTCTTAATGCACCAAAAAAAGATTACCCAAGATGTACAAAACTACTTTAACTTTGAAATTGAACACAACTTACAAAACAACAGTCTATTAGCTAATAAAACTGTTCGAGATAAACGTTTAATCATTGAAAAAATTGGTGACTTCTTAAAGTTCCGTCGTGAAGTTATTGAAAAAGATTATTCACTTCAATCAAAAACACCTGAAGAATTAAATGAAATTGTTGATGTTTGTGAATCATTCTTTACAAAACACAAACGATTATTAGGTTCTAAAGATAATTGATATGAATTCTTACTTAAAAACAAAGATAAAATGAATTCATTCTTATCAATTTACAATGGTGCAAGTTCAGATAATGATAAGCAAATTATTTTTGCTGAATTCATTACTAATAACACAATTATTACAAGTTCAGATCCAAGTGATGAATCAACACTTAGCTTAAAAGAAATTAGAGCTAAGAATAAAGATGCTGAAGAATTAATAGTGTTATTCACTGAGTTTATGAATAACTTACAATATCTGTCAAGACCTAAGATGGATCAAATTGCTAACTATCGAGACTTCTTTAGTCAAGATACAGAATTCTTATCTAAACTATATGCTTTAGCTGAAGTTTATACTCCAGTGATGCAAGATATCATTCGTGAATGATCATGAATCTCACTTCCTTATGTTAAAAAGCTTTATTTAGAACCAATTGTTTTATTTGATATTGATAAAGTAGCACCAATTATGAAAAGTGTTGAAACAATCATTACTCATGAACAATTTAAACAACTTAAAGCTGTTATTTTATGAGATAGTATCGTTAAAGCAATTCCCCTTTTCTCTGAAACTAAAGGTCGTTTATTACAAGATATTATTTCTCAACTAAGAAAAGAATCTAGAAGATCAGCTAAGATTGTTGAAGAAATTGTCTTTAAGAAATATGTTAATAACTTACGTAACTTCTTAATTAAACTTCCTCAACCTGAAAAAGAAGAGGTAACAAATGCACTAAGAATTGCATCAAGCCGAACTTGACCTTCAATTAGTATTTATGTTGAAAAATACTACAATGCTCTTAAGAAACTGTTCCCAATCTGAGTAGCACGTCCAGATAATGTTGCTGCACTAATCCCACTTAATGAAAACGAATTCGAGTACGGTATTTTTGATGAAGCTTCACAGATGACAATTGAACGTTCTTATCCAGTTGTTTATCGATCAAAAATCAAGGTTGTATCAGGAGATGATAAACAACTTAAACCAACATCATTCTTTATTAGTAAACTAAGCGATGTTGATTATGAACTTGATGACTTTGATAAAGTTGATTCATTACTAGAAAGAGCTAAAACTTCTTGATGAAATGAATACCATCTTAAAAACCACTATCGATCAGATACTAAAGAATTGATTGAATTCTCAAACAAATACATTTATAACAATAACCTTGAAGTAGCAACAAAAGCTGGTTCTTTTGAAAAAGGAATTGAAGTTATTAACGTTAATGGTATCTGAGATAAAGGAAATCCAATTGAAGCAGAACAAACTGTAGCTACTTTAATTGATAACTGAAAGAAATATAAACGTATTCTAATTGTTACCTTTAATGCAATTCAAGCATATATGGTTGAAAACTTAATTCTTGAGCGTATGCACTCATTTGAAGATGGCTTATGTGAAAAAATTGAAAACAACGAAATCATGATCTCAAATCTTGAAAATGTCCAAGGTAATGAAGGTGATTTAGTAATCTTATCAATTGCATATGGACCTAACCCAGAAGGGTATGTTCGAAACAACTTTGGTCCATTAAATGCTAAAGGTGGTTCTAACCGTCTTAATGTAGCTATTACAAGAGCTCGTAAGAAAATGATTGTGATCAAATCACTTTATGGACACCAAATCCAAGTAAGTAATCATAACAACCACAATGCTATGACTTTCAAAAAATTTGTTGAATACATCGATAAAGTAGATACACAAAAAAGTATTAGTGAAAATCTAGAACATTTAGACGAACAACAAACACTTGAGTTTGAAAACGATTTAATTAAAGAAATTTATTCAGAACTAACTAAAAAACTTTCTAATAAGTTCCGAGTTTTCCCTAACTGAAACATCGGAACTAAGAAAATCGATTTAGTAATCGTTAAAAAAGATACTAAAGAGGTTGTTAAAACAATCTTAGTTGAACCATGAAAAGAAAATCGAAGTATTCAAATTATGTTTGAAGACATCGATCGTCAATACTTCTTAGAAGATCGTGGTTATTCAACATATCGGATCAAAGAATATGAATGATATATTGATAAACATAAAATAGTTTCTCGAATCAATGATTCATTATCAAGCAATAACAACAATAAGATTGATTATGTTGTTTGAGAAAAGAATAATATCAACAACTAAAAAATAACAAAAAACAGTTCGCTTAAAATTCATTTTTTAGTTGAACTGTTTTTAGTATGTCTTTTCTTGG
The DNA here is from genome assembly GCF_000941095.1 of Ureaplasma diversum. Classification (NCBI taxonomy): domain Bacteria; kingdom Bacillati; phylum Mycoplasmatota; order Mycoplasmoidales; family Mycoplasmoidaceae; genus Ureaplasma; species Ureaplasma diversum. Next base: position 904,161 of record NZ_CP009770.1, on the reverse strand, counting down.
TTTTATAAGTTAAGTAATATAATATTTTTAAATTGATTATATTTAATAATCTTTAAGATGTTGTATGCATCTCTTAATAATAGATGTAATACAATATTACAAGGAGTTGGTAATAATGGTTAAAAGATTTGCCTATAGTGCTAAAGAAAAACAAATTATACATGACCATATTAGTAAAGAATATGGTCCAGCAACAAAAATTATCTATTTATCAGAAAACCAAAGAGAAGTACCAATTGAATATGATTTATTAGTAATCTATAAAAAAGATATGGTTATCTTAATGACTTTTGGACTTGGCTCATTTGTATCTCATAACCATGATGAGCATACAAATGAAAGAACAGAAATCTTTATGGAATTACAAGCTGATTGAGATTGTAATGACCCAAAACAAATTTGACCAATTCACTTTATTATTAGTATTGCTAAATACTCATACTACAACCATTTAACCCTAAAATGACAACAAATTTTTGTTAATAATGACTACTTTAATGAATCTAACAAAATTGCTGGTGTTTTAGATTTATCTTGATATGACAACAACTCTTTAGCATGTAATGTTGATAATGAATTTAGCGTTAGTTTCTATCAAATCATGATTATCACAGACACTGAATTATTATTTAGCCACAAAAATGGAGTCCACAAACTAATGGACTATTTTGATGATGGTAAAACTAGAATTGTAAATTTAGACCGTAAATCTTTAATTTAATAAAAAGGGGGCGTATGCTTAAAAAAGTAACCATACAAACTAATGATGCTAACCAACGGTTAGATCGTTTTTTATGTAAATATTTTCAAAATCTCAATAAAGCAAGCATTTATAAATTAATCAGAACCAAAGACATTAAGGTTAATAATAAAAGAACTGAACACAACTACATTCTTAAAGTTAATGATGTGGTAAGTGTTTATACTCATGATAAATTCTTAGAAAAGAAAATCGATTTAAACTTTGCTAAAGCAAAGGATGAATTAAATATCATCTATGAAGATGATCATATTTTAGTTGTCCATAAACCAATTGGTTTAGTGGTCCATGATGATGACAAACATCAATTTGATACTTTACAAAATCGGATCAAAAAGTATTTAGCTAAAAAAGATGTTTATAAACCATTTAATGAATCTGCTTTTGTTCCTAGTTTGTGCCATCGTTTAGATCTAAACACTGAAGGATTAATAGTAGCTGCTAAAAGTGCAGCAGCTTTAAGAGTAATTATGGAAATGTTTAAAAACAATGATGTATTACGATTCTATCAATGTTTAGTATATAAACCATTACCTAAACAAACTGATACACTTTATCATTATATGCACAAAGATCTTAATACTAATATGATGATTGTAAGTGATCTTAAAACTAACTTAAACAAAACAGCTATTACTAAATATAAATACTTAAATCAAGTATCTAAATATTATCGTTATGAAATTGAACTATTAACAGGAAGAACCCACCAAATTAGAGCTGTTTTAAATCATATGAAATCCCCTGTTGTTGGTGAACAACGATATATTACTAAAGATATAGATAAGGATGAAAGATACACTGAACAATGTCTTGTTTCATATAAGATTAAATTTACTAATTTAGCTAAATATAAAACAGATGAGTTAATGTATCTAAACAACAAAGAATTTGTCTTAGAAGATATTTGATTCTTAAAGAAAAACTAACTTGTCAAATATATAATAACTTGTTATAATTTAAAATGTCAGTGCAACATAAAGTGGCGAAACTTGTCAGGGTAGAGATACAGCAGCAATAGCAGAATCTTTATGTGTGCACTGGCATTTTTTTATTTTTCCTTCTCTCTTTTATTTAAATATTAAATAATATATCTTTAAATTATCTAAATTTAATGTACAATATTTAATTGGATTGGGGATAATATTTGTGTGGCTCCTATTCGTCATTCAACTAATATAGCATTATATAAAATGTAGTCCAATTTACAACAATTCTAAAAATAAGTAATAAATTAAATCAGTACAAGATTTAGTTTTATGTTATTCATAGTTGGTGTTCCTTTCAAGTATATAAATAGTAAAAATTGTAGTGGTCAATATTTTACTAATCTTTCTGTGTTTTAATTACGATTAACCCTAATTTAGTATTTTCTCCTATAGATAAAAACACATAAAAAATCCTATAACCAACAATAATAAACCGTTATTTTTTAATAATTTCTATTCACATTCTCAATCACATTTGTTGTATAAATCAACCTCCTTCTTAACTTCTTTAATTGTTTTAAAAATGTTCCTTTCTAAAACAAACAAGAACTATTTCTGTATGGATGTTTTATTCATAGCATCTCATACAATATAATCGCTAATTTCATATCAACACAAATGACCTAATCCAAAAAACAACCCTTCTGAAAACCCGGGGTTGTTTTTCTTTTGTACTTAAAAATAGAGCAAGAATATATCTGCTCTATTTTTGATAAATTAATTAGATCTTAAATCATTATTAGTTAATGATTTTATATTTGTTCTGTTTTAGAAAATCAATGATTTTAGAATTTGTTTTTCCATTCACTTTAAAAGCTAGTTTGTTAGCATTAGCTTGAGTAAATGCATTTTTAGATATCTTCTCTAAAGAAGCTGGTAAGTGAACTAGTTCTAAATTAGTTAAGTTGTTAATAAAGTAATCTGGAATTGTTTTAATTCCTTCACTTAAAATGATTTCTTTGATATTGTTATTAAAAGCAAAATCATTAGCTTCTAGTTTAGTATTAGAATGAACAACTACTTTATGATTAATTTGTCTTGGTACATAAATGATTTTAGAAAAGCTATTATCATATAAGATATTAGCAAAACTACCATATCAATAATTACCAGCTTCTACATTAATTGATTTAAGCTTTAAACTATCTAAAGAAGATTTTCAATCTAAGATTGTTTTAACATTCTTAGATAAAGTAATACTATCTTTAGTATATTGAGTTGGTACAACTAATAATGTTGTTTTATCTTTAGAATATAAAACACCATCTAAAGAACTAAAAACAATGTTATCTTGATCTACATTAAATGATTTAAGTTGATAAGTTCCTGAACTATAATCAATTCTTTTAATGTTCTTATGAACATATAAATGATTAATAGTACTAAGAGCTGATTGCGATATAGCTACAACACTATATTTATTTTTAATAGATAATGGTGGTTTTACTTCCTTATTATCATTTGGTTTTAAATATTTATGAATAGTAAAACCGCGATCATACTCATATAAGAAATCATTTTCTTGATAATAAGCATTTAATATCTTAGTAGCTCTATGATCTTTAGAGAAGTCTTTAATTGATGGGCTAAAATAAGGATCTTTGCCTCAAGTTGGATCTGAATGAAAGAATTGTTTAGTTTCTTCATCATAAACAAGATTTCATTGGTGAGCTCCAAACTTAGATCAACCTATTACAACTACATTCTTAACATCAATCGAATCTAACATTGCTTTATATAAATTACTAAATCCCCCACATACTGCGGTTCTGATTTTTAGTGCATGAACTGGATCAATGGCTGCTGTTGTATCGTTATTAAATGCATATTTTAAATTACTATGGATTCAATCATAGATTTTTCTGATTTTCTCTTTAGTAGTTTTAGCACCTTTTATTACTTCTTTAGTGTGTTTTTGAATTTCTTGCTTTTTAGCTTTATCTTGTTCACTAAAGTAATAATCTTTTATATCAGATAAAGAAAGTAAAGAGACAAAAGCTTTAGCTTCTTCATTGATCGGAATATTAGCTTGCGTATCATTAAAGAATTTAGCACCTACTGTTTCATCTTCTTTAGTTCCTTGTTTAAGAACTAAATCTTTTGATGTTAAATTAGGATCAATTGCATTTTTATAATTAGCTTTTGTACTATTAAAAACATCTAATAATTCTTTATTAGCTGTTGTATAAAAACTATCTCAATCTTTATATTGTTTAGTTATTAAAGAATAAGATGTATTGTTTAAAAGATCGTTTAATTGATCTCTATAAAATTCATACTTAAGTTCTTTAAGATCATTATTAATAAAGTTATTGACTTCACTAACTAATTGTTCATAAGCAAGTTTTGGGGCAATTTTAGGTGGTTGATTTTTAGAGGGTTGAGTTGGTTGGTTAGGTTCAGGTTGGGTATTAGTTTTAGTATCGTTGTTAATTGATTCTTGATTGTTTTCTTGCTTTGGTGTTTCTTGATTTTTAGAAGTTTGGTTATTAGTTTTTTGATCAGTTTTTTGTGTGGTTGGATTAGTAGTTTTTTGATCATTTTTAGGATCAAAAATGATTAGTTCTTTAGTTTTGTTATTAGTAGTACAAGCGACTAATAAACTTAATGAACCAATGATAGTAGTTGATATTAAAAAATTAGATAATTTCTTTTTCATAACATTTAAAATAAGTTTTTATTTTTATACTTAAGTGGGAAAGGAAATAAAAATTAGTAGGTTAATATTACTTTTCTACTTTAGATAAATTACTCATTATTTGAGTTAAAAGATAAGAGTTGATCTCTATAGTATTCGTATTGTTTTTGACGTAGTTCGATTTCTTTAGGTAAACCTTCGGAAAGGTTGCTTGTTAATGAATCAAATTGATCAAGGATTGAAGCGATGTAGTTTTGGACTTCTAATGGTGGGATTGGGATTATAAAACGAGCTAAATCCTTACTATAAACGTGTGTAATTCCAGCCCCCTGTTTTAAACTATAAATTTTGTCTTGAACACTTATTAATCAATGATATAAATATCTTTTGTTTAAATTATCAATAGGTTCAACTGAAAAAGCATCACTTAAGAAAATTGGTTGATCTCAATAACTAACATAACCAGCATTTCCGCTTCCAGCAACAGTTATTGTTCCAGCATCTCTATTGCTTATTCCATGATAATATGCGGGTTTTACACCACCAGAGACAACTGGGATATCGCCATCGATAATGTCCTTCTTTGTTATATACTGACCCCTTTTAAAATTACAAACATCACCTAAAGTTTTATACTCAACTTCTACATGCTCTCCACAAAGCTCATATGTCTTCTTAGTTAAGTATTCATTACTAAGAAGAAAGTTTCTGTAGTAGTTATATTGTTTAGTTCTTAATAGTAATTCGGACCGTAATTCGGACCGTAATTCGGTAACATATTTTGTGAATTTGTCAAGTGTTTTTGCAATTTTTTCTTGTACTTCTAAAGATGGAATTGGAATCAAAAAACGGGCTAAATCTTTACCATAAACATGTGGTATTCCAGCTCCCTTTTTTAAAGCATAGATTTGATCTTGGATGTTAACTAATCAATAATATAAATACTTTTTATTTAAATTACCAATAGGATCAACTGAAAACGCATCACCTAAGAAAATTGGTTGATCTCAGTAACTAACAAAACCAGCATTAACTCCGCTTCCAGCAACTGTTATTGTTATACCATCTCTATTACTAATTCCGTGATAATAAGCAGGTTTTATACCACCAGACACTACAGGAATATCGCCATCAATAATGTCTTTCTTTGTTATATATTGACCCCTTTTAAAATCGCAAACTTCCCCTAATCTCTTCCACTCCACTTTTTCATTCTTTATCAACTTCAATATATTTTCCATAATTAATCCCCTTTTTAAACCTATTCATAGCTCTATTCATTATCTCAATACAATAATTATAAATTATATTTAGATGATTAAATGTTTGACAATAAAAAAAGAATTGTTGTTTTAACAATTCCTTCATATTTATGTTTTGTTTGGTTCTTGTTTATTTGGATCAAAGTGTTTTTTACAATACTCTTCACCATTGCTTTTTAAACATTCATTATAATTGGTTGGTTTAGGTTTTCTCTTGGTTGAAACAATTCATGCCACACCACTAATGACAACAGATAAACCAAGACCTACACCAATTCAAATTTTGGCTTTTTTGGATAATTGAAAATTTTGATTAGGATTATTATTTTGCTTGTTCATCTGCTAATTCTTGTAATTTCTTTTGAACAGTAGCTACACTAACTTCAACTGGTTGTCTTGCATCTAAAACTAAATAGTTAATGCCAAAGTCCTTACATACATTTGTCATATAACTTGTATAAAGTTCTAATAAACGTTTGAAATATGTTTCATTCTTATCGAAGTTTTCAATTTCAACTGCTCGGTTACGTTTATAAATACGTTCTTTAAATAGTTCTCAATCACCATCAAGGATGATGTATAGTTTAGGAACTCCATGTTCATAAACTAATTCTTTACAAATTCCTTGTCAAAGACCATCATAGTATGAGAAAACTGATGGTTTATCAATATTAGCATGAGCAAATAATCAGTCTTCAAAAATACTTCTATCAAAAATTGTTAAATCTTTTTGGTTACAGTTGTTTTTATAGTTTGAAAATCGGTTAAGCACGAAATAAAGTTGAAATAATGAACCAAAAAGAACATTGTTTTCACGCTCATACATTTTTGCTAACAACAAATTCATTAATTGATCATCATCGTTCATTTCATAAACTACATTTGATGGTTTATATGTTTCGTGTAAAGCTTGAGCAAGTGTTGATTTACCAAAAGCAATCATCCCCCCAATGACAATTGAATTTGATAAACGGTTCTTTTTAAATTCAGGCGTCTTAACCTGTTTGTTTGATTTTTGCATATTAAATTACCCTTGTTGTTAATAATTGATTATATAAAATTTTATTCTCTTTATGTTGGTTTTTTTATCACTTTTTCAATATCATTTTTTAGCTCTTGACAAGTGATAAATTTTAGGTTATATAGTAGCATTTTACGATACTAAACCCCCTAAATTAAATCTATAAAATATCTCTTTTTTTGGTGTTTATTATGTATAATAAAAAGATAGGATCAGGGGTTGTTATGAATAAAATATCGCTTTATCGGAAATATCGTCCGCGTTGTTTTAGTAGTGTATTTGGACAAGGGATGATCAAGGATCTACTTTTAGCTAGTATAAGAAGTAACCAAATTGGGCATGCATATGTTTTTTCAGGACCTAGAGGTATTGGAAAAACATCTTTTGCTAAAATCTTTGCTTGTGCCATTAATTGCTTAAGTAAAGTCAATGGTAATGATGCTTGTATGAAGTGTGTAAATTGCACATCAATCATTGATGAAAAAGCAATGGATATTGTTGAATTAGATGCTGCTAGTTATAATGGAGTTGATCAAATAAGAGAGATCATCTTAAATGTTAACTACTTACCAGTTAGTCTTCCATATAAGGTTTATATTATTGATGAAGCTCATATGCTATCAAACGCTGCTTGAAACGCTTTATTAAAAACAATTGAAGAACCACCAAGCTATGCTGTTTTTATATTAGCTACAACAGAGTATCAAAAAATTCCTTTAACAATTATTAGTAGATGTTTAAGACTTGATTTTAAACGATTAAATAAAGCTGAACTATCATCAATGATTGAATATGTAGTTGATAAAGAAAATATTAGTATTCAAAAAGAAGCTATAACTAAAATTGTTGATTTAGCAGATGGAGCAGGTAGGGATGCTTTAAGTTTATTAGATCAATTAAGTGTTCATAATAACATTGATTTAAAACTAATTAATCAAGTCTTTGGTTTAATTGATAATAAGTATAAAATTCAATTTCTTGAATATGTAGCTAATCTAAACTTCTCTGCTTTAAGAAGTTTAGTTGATCAATTAAGTTTAGAAGGAATTAGTTTTCATTTATTAGTTGATGATTTAATTCAGATCTTATTTGATACTATTACATATCTTCAAACAAATAGTTTAGAGTATGTTAAAAAACTTAATGAAAATGAACTTAAAACAATTATTAACTATGGATTAGATTATCAAAGAATTTTATCTTTATTAATGTTAGCTAGAAATAAGATTAAAGATTCTGTTCATTCTTTAGTTGAAATGGAAATCTTAGTATATCAACTAACTAATCCAGTTAATAAACTAAATCAATCAAAACCAACTAATCAATTAAATAATGAACTAAACTCTAAAAACCAGCTAAATCAATTTGAACCTAAAACTGAACCTAAATTACAACCACAACAAGAACCTAAACCAACTAAACAAACTGATTCAGTCATTATTAAAGAAAACACTCAACCAATTCCAATTAATATAGAACCTGAAGCGCAAACACCAATTGATTTAGCTTCATTATTTAAAACAAATCTAGTTTATCATCAACAAGCTAACCAACCAGTACAAAAAGATCAACAAGAAACTAATACTTCTAATGAACAATCTAATATAGTTATTGATAATGAAGAAATAATTAAACTTGCTAAACAAGCTCTTTGTTTTACTTCAAAACAAAAAACACTAACATTCTTAAATCTATTTAAAGAAATAAAGCAACAAGAAACAGTAGCTGAACATAAAAAACTAGTTGATAGTTTAACTGTTCTTAACTATACAATTGAAGTTGCTTGGGTATCAGATAATTGTGTTGTTTTAATGTCAGATTATGGATCAAGAGTTGAAGCTATTAACAAAATAGCTTTTGATGATGAATTTATTAAATCTTTTTTTAAGGTTTTTGATACAGATCAATTTGCAGCAGATAAGCAAGTAATAGCAATTGATAAAAAAATAGCTAAGGAAATTAATAGTAAGCGAGCACAATTAAAAAACATTATAATAAATGATGTAAATAATAGCCATGTTAAAAAATTAACTAGCAAATTAAAAGAAACTGCAGAAGCTTTAAAACAATTTAATCTAAGTTTAGAAGAATAAAAAAATAAGGATAAGAAATATGGATATCAAAAAATTAATGCAACAAGCTCAAAAAGCACAAGAAGCTTTAATTAAAAACCAAAAAGAATTTAATGATAAAGAATTTGAATACGACTATAAAGGATATGTTCAAATTAAACTAGCTGGTTCATTATCAATCTTAGACATTAAGATTAAACCAGAATTAGTTGATCCAGATGATACAGATACATTAACTGATGTAATTCGTGCTGCTATTAATGAAGCAATTGAAAAAACAAATAAAGAACGTGATGCTTTAATGAATAGCATGATGCCTAAAGGAATGTTTGGTCGTTAATTATTTAAATTATGAGTAAACCAGCTGAGTTTGAAATGCTTGTTGATGCTCTTCGTTCATTACCAGGAGTTGGAGCTAAGAATGCAAAAAAATGAGCATTTTTCTTATTAAAACAAGATGAACGATACATTAATGATTTCTCAAAACGGATTCTTAATGCTAAAGCTAAAATCAAAAGGTGTGTTAGTTGTGCTAATTTAAGTACTAATGATGAATGTGATATTTGTTTAAATGAATATCGGGATCGTTCTAAATTAATGATTGTAACAACAGTTGAAGAATTAGAACGAATTGAAGCAGCTAATATTTATCAAGGGTTATATCACATCACTGAAGGTGAAATCTCATTAAGAAAAAGTGTAATGATTGAACACACTAATCTTAAAACATTAAAACAACGAGTAGTTGATAATGGGTTTAGTGAAGTTATTATTGCTACTAGTTTTACTCATGATGGATTAGCAACTGCAGAGTATATATTACATTTACTTAAGGATTTAGAAGCTGTTAGGGTTTATCGAATCGGTTTTGGAATTCCATCAAACAGTAGCATTGATTATGCTGATGATGAAACACTAAAACAAGCAATTAATAATAAACTTATGATGAAGGGGTTTTAAAAGTAATGTTAAAATCAATGATTAGTTCAATCGTTTCTAAACGATTGTCAAAAAAATTAAAAAATGCCACTCTTAAAGAAGAAGATATAAAAGAATTATTAAGTGAAATCCGAATTGCTCTTTTAGATGCTGATGTAAACTTGTTAGTTGTTAAAAAGTTTATTAGTAGTATTAAAGAAAAAGCAATCGGAACTTATGTAGAAAACTTTGATAAAGCTTCTGATGTTGTATTAGGAATCATTAAACAAGAATTGGTTCAAATTCTTGGTAAAGAAAACAAACCCCTTAATGTTAATAAAAAACCATTAAAGATCATGATGGTTGGTCTTCAAGGGTCTGGTAAAACTACAACTGTTGGTAAGCTAGCTAATTTTTTAAGAAATAAATATAATAAAAAACCATTATTAGTAGCAGCAGATATTTACAGACCTGCAGCGATTGATCAACTTAAAACACTAGCTGAACAAACTAGAGTTGATTTCTATCAAGAAGGTGTTGCTCGTCCTGATTTAATTGTTAAGAATGCAATGAATCTAGCTGATCAACAAGATAATGATTTAATTATTGTCGATACCGCTGGACGTCTTCAAACTAATGAAGAATTAATGCAAGAATTAGTTAACATCAAACGAGTCTATACACCAGATGAAATCTTCTTAGTAGTAGATGCTATGGCTGGTCAAGATATTATTAATGTAGCTACTGAATTTAATAATTGATTAAAATTAACTGGAATTATTATTACTAAATTAGATTCTGATGCAAGAGCAGGGGCTGCTTTATCAATTACTTCTCTTCTTAATGTACCAATTAAATTTACAGGTACAGGAGAGCGTGTTGGTTCAATTAGTGATTTCTATCCTGAAAGAATGGCAGATCGGATTCTTGGACTTGGAGATATTATGACATTAGCTGAAAAAGCAGCTGATGTTATTGATGAGAAAAAAGCAAAGAATGCTATGCAACGAATGATGGCTGGAAAAATGGATTTAGAAGATCTAATGTATCAAATGAACCAGATTCCAAAAATGGGTAGTTTATCAGGGCTTGCTACAATGATCCCAGGAATTAATAAAATCTCTTCTGATCAAATTGAAGAAGCTGAAAAGAAAATGAAAATCTGAGGGGTTCTTTTATCTAGTATGACTAAAAAAGAACGTCGTGATCCTAAATTATTTAAAAAAGAACCAACAAGAAGAATGCGTGTTCTTAATGGTTCAGGACGTTCTCCTGATGAATTAAACAAACTACTAAAACAATGAGAACAATCAAGAGATAAAATGGCTGAAATGGGTAAAATGCTTAAAAGTGGTAAAAACCCATTTGGCAAAAACATGGGCGGCATGTTCGAATAAAAACTTTATATATCAACCAACTAACAATGCTTACTTAAGCATTGTTTTCTTTTCTATTTAATAATTAATTTAATCTTCTTTCATCAACTTAACAATCTTCCTTAGTTGCTTAAACTAAAAAGAATTGTTTATAATAATATAATTAATATCTATTTGCTTACTTATTGATTTTTAATCAAAGTACAAAGGTAATAGCTATGAAACTTAAAAATCTAAATAAAAAGAAGTTATTAATCTCTATTACAAGTATAGGTGCAATTAGTACTATTTTTGCACCATTAGTTTTTGCTTGTACAAGTGCAAAAGATAAAAATACTGCTAATAGCTCTAATAAAGATAGTCAATCTATTTCACAACTATTTACAATAGCAAACCCTAAAAGTGATATTGATTTATTAAAATCAATGTTTAACTATAATAACAACTACCAACAAAATCCCCAAACAGCATCTCAATACTTAAGTTCTAAAACTAATTATGAAGCAAGAGTAGAAGATCAAAGAAATAAGTTCTACAACAACCTTTTCTTATCATCAGCTTCACAATATACAAATCTGAACCGATCATTAAGTATTGAAGATATTGAGTTTGTTGAATGAATCAACAAACTAACACCTAATACTCTTAAAAATGATTTTATTGCTTTTTTAGCATCTTTATATGGACCTGCACTTGTTGTTAATCTAGAATTTGATGCATCATTTCCAACTGTTGAAGTCTATAAAAAAGAAAATGATCAAAAAATATTAATTAATCCTAATCAGCCAATTTTTGAACCACTAACTCAAGAAGATATCAATAATGGAATTGATTGACAAACAAAAAACAAAAACAAATTTGTTAATATTAATTTCTGGTATGCATACACTAATAAAAATGATTCATCAAGACTAGCTAATGATCCTTTTACATTAGCTCCCATTGGAATATTAACAAATACAAGCCAAAAGTTTCTTGTCCAAATCAAAGACCAACCAATTAACTTAGATCTATTTGTAACTAATCGATTAAAAGAAGCTGCTGATAATACAACAAGAAAACAACTAAAACATACTTATCGCTTAAAATACTCATTTAACGAGTTTAAAGTATATACTCAAACCAGTGTTCTTAAAGAAGAAAATAGACAGCAAGAAGAAGATGCTTACTTACACTTTAGTGGAGATAATAACTTTATTTTCTTAAACAAGTCTTATAGTTTAAACAATGAAATAACTAATGCTAGTTATAGAAATGATTTTTATTCATTAGAACCAGTTTTAGTAGACCAACTAAAACTGTTAAGTTCAGAACAAATCAAAAAAGATGTTGAACAAAGATTTAATTATTTTAATGCTATAGCTAAACAAGCAACTAAAGCTAGTTATGCTATTTTAAACGGAATCGTTAATGATTTAACTATTAAAGAACTATTAACTAAAAATAGTGAAATCATTAAACAATTAGTTGGATCAATCATTAAAAATGAAACAATAGTAGAAATTGTTAGATTGTTTACAGCTAATAATTCATTAGGAGCTGTTGTAGAAGCTTTTAAACCATTATTAGAAAAAACATTAGATCTAGTTCCTTCACTTGATGATAGTATTAAACAAACGATTTCAAGCCGTATCCTAAGTATTGATTTTAAAGATAACTTAGTAGCTGAAATCGATCAAATCCGTCAATTATTAAATAGTGTTTCAATTGAAGCAGTCCAACCATACAAAGCTTTAATTGATCCCCTTCTAAATACGATCCAAACCCTAGAAGCTCAATCTAAAAAAGGAGTTGTGGGACAAGTTGGGATCTTAGATTTTATTGATGCCTTAATTACATTATTATTTAATTTCAATGAATCTAACACACCTAACATTGAAATTGCTTTAGGATCTAATAAAGTTAAGTTATATGATCTGATTCAACAAATCAAAACAATCTTTAATCTTTTAGTACCACATAATAACAGAGCTAATGTAGATAATGATCAACTAGCTTCTAGTGTTGGTTTTGAATACAAATTATCAAACATTAAAATCATTGATTTAATTAGTTTAAATAAAGATAGTAAACTTGATTACAAACAAGGATTAACTTTATTATTAGATTTTTTAAAAACAAACAATATAGTAATTCCGCAAACTTATTTAAGTTTAATTGAAGAATTATTATTAAATAATAAAAACTGAAACAAAACTAATATTAAAGCATTAATTAATGCTTTAATCCACCCAACTATTAAAAGTTCTAATAGTGAACTTAAAATGAATAGTTTATTAGACTTCTTAGAACAAGGAATTGAAATTAAAGAAACTAAACCATTAGAAGTTGAATATGATCCTAAAACTAGGATGTTAAATAAATTAGAAACAGAAGTTGTATATTCACTTAAAGCTTCTATTACAATAGATCTTAAACCATTGTTTGATTTATTACCAGAAGAAGCTCCTAAATCTTTATCAGTTCCAAGTGCTGCTTGAAACATTCTTAAAAAAGAAATACCAAAAGAAATTATTTTAGCTGAAAATGATTCAGTAACAAGAATTAGTAAGATTGTACAACCCCAGCAACTAGCTCCATTAATTTATAATGATATAGCTAGTGATCTAGCTAATAAAGGAAAACATAAATTAGGTTATAAGTTGTTTGTTCAACACGAAGTTAAACCAAATATGCCTTTATCTGTACAAGCAATGCTTGATCGATTTAAAAACAATTCTACAACTACAATTATCCCTAAAAAATATTTATCTCAAGTCTTAGGTTGATTATTCTACCGTTCTTGAAAATTCACAACACCACTTAATATCTTTGATTCACTTGATCAAAATAATAAACAAGTTTTAAAAGATAATGTTGATGATAAATTAGTTGATTATCAAGATAATGTCTACAAAAAAGATTTATCTTTTAGTATTAATAAAGAATTACTTAAAACTAATCCTGATTTACTTAATCAGATATTAACTAAAATTAAAAGTGTTAAAAAAGCTGAACATAAACTAGAAACTGATGAATTAGGTAGAGAAGAGAAGATTTATCAAATTGAAGACCAATTTGAAATTGATCTTAAAACATTAGTTGATGCTGGTTTAATTAAGTTTGGTTCTAAAGTAGATATAAATAATGATTTAATTGCTTCATTTATTCCTATTAGTATTGGGTTTAATCCAAATGTTAAAAAAGATGATCAAAATCCAGATTCAAATTTAGTTGAATATGAATTACTAATTATTAAAAAAGGTTTGGTCAATTTATACTTTAAAAAACCGTTATTAGATTTATCAAATCCAAAAAAACCAGTAATGCGAGAGTTTGTCCAACTTGTAATTTAAAACAACTTAAAAAAACGACTTTTTTTACTCTATTTAGAGTGAATGGGTCGTTTTTGTTTTGAATTAAAGTTGTGTTGCTTGTTGAACTGTTATTTAGTTGTTCATTTGGTTCCATTCGTTCCTTTGGGTATTTGTTAATTTAGTATAATACTTATTAGGTTAGATTTTAAAAATCTATTGGAAAAACGGAGCTGTATACATGCAAAAAGCAAATAATCTATTTGATCAAATTAAAGATCTATTACTTAAAAATAAGGATTATGTGGCAGAAGATAAAACATTACTTAAAGCTAAGGTTATATCTGATGCATATGAAACAAAAAAAGAATTATTAGAATTGTTGCTATCTGATGAGAAAATAAAACAAGCGTTTTTCAAAGATGTAAATGGTGTATTGGTGTTTGATAAAAAGGAGTTTGTCTGATTAATCGAATCTAAGGAATTTTTACCAGATTCATACACTAAATACATGAATAATATTGGACTAACTTGCAACGATGAATATGTTGCAAGAAACAAATCAGTTGTGCTTGATTTTCCTTTTAAAGATTGCTTATTAGTTGGTGGTCAAGATAAGGATGATCAAAAACGAAAAGAAATCTTTTTTAATGATATTTTAGCTAGTGATCAAATAACAAATTTATTAGCTCCTAAGGTTTTTACAAATATTAAAAAATATACAAAAGATGGCATTGAAAATATCACTGATTTTAATGAAGAAGATAATTTAATCATTAAGGGAAATAACTTAATAGTATTAGCTTCTCTTCTTAAAAGATATGAAAACAAGGTTAAATGTATCTATATTGATCCGCCATATAATACAGGGAATGATGGTTTTAATTATAATGACAATTTCAATCACTCTACCTGACTAACATTCATGAAGAATAGATTAGAGTTAGCAAAACGTTTATTAACTGAAGATGGGGTTATTTTTGTAAATATTGACTACTATCAAATGCATTATCTAAAGGTTTTAATGGATGAAATTTTTGGGTATAAAAATTTCGTAACTCAAATTATTTGAAGAATGGGGTTCTTGTCTGGTTATAAAACATTAGCTAATAAATTTATAAGAAATCATGATTCTATTTTATTTTTTTCAAAATCAAATAATTATTTTTTTAAAAAAAACTATATATATAACAAGGATTTTGCTCCATTATTAACGGTCAGTGAAGCTGAAGATATTTTTAAAAAATTTGGTTTGGATAAGAATATTTTTAATGAATTTTTAGAGTTTGTTAATCACACAAATAGAGCAGAGAAATATCCTATCGAAGATACTTGGAATTGTAGTAAATGAGATAAATTAAATTCAGTAGCTATAGACAACTCAACGGGTAGGTCGCTTGAAACTGTGATGATTTCAGTTACTTATCACCATAAAAAGCCTTATTGAAATTCTTATCGTTTTCACTAATGTTATATTCAGCATCTTCAATGCTTGAATAGTTTACATATAGTTTATTTTTATCAATTAATTTAATTAATGCTTGTTTTTGTTCATTAAGGTTTAATGTATTAAATTCTTCATCTAAAGAACTAATATCAGCACTAAAAACATAAGGAACTATTCTATCGTCTTTTAGGATTAATTCCTTAATTTGATTGATGTTTTCATCTGTGGCATCTTTGACTTTTTCAATTAGTTCTTGGGCGTCTTCTTTAAGTTCAAGGTAAACAAAATTGCCTCCACCATTTCATTTTACTGATTTAGAAATACCACCTTGTTCCCCGTTGGTAACTTTTTTCATTCTTTCAATAACAACATCTTTGATGTAACCCATTTGTTCCACACCAATATATCTTCTTCCCATTTTGTGGGCAGTTGCTGCAGTTGTTCCTGAACCAAGGAAAAAGTCAAGGACAAGGTCGTTAGGTTTAGTGCAAGAAGATAAAATGGTTTGAATCAAATTTTCTGATTTAGGGTTTTTAAAAACAGTTTTATCAAATAATTTTTTCAAATGTGTTGTTCCACTAGCACTACTTATATTAACAACGCTTTGAATAGGAAGTAAAGCAGGTCTTAAGACATATTGTTTATCATTTTTAACAAATATTTCACTACGATCCACAAATTCTTTTTTTATTACATTTTTATTATTTTTAATAAGAATTTGATCATTATTTCAATACTCTTTGAATTTAGTTTGAATACCCCAAGTTCAACATCCTAATACATTACCAGATCTTTTAGGTGGTCTAATAATTTTATAACCTAATGATTTTAAATAATCATCAGTCATATATATTTCATTTTCATTAGAGTTTATAGTTAAATTACTAACATCATGGTCTGCTAATGCAACTGCATGAATTATATTGTTGCCTTTTTTGAATACTTTGAAATCATTATAACCTAAATTGTTTTTATCTATTAGTTTGTTATTTTCAATAATACCATTCTCATTACCTTCGTAATAGTAAATTGTATAACCTAAATTAGGTCTATCAATTAATCTATTGTTATTGCCAGTTGCTCCATTTTCATTGCCTTCATAGTAATGAGCAATATATTCAGGATTTTTTCTATTTGTAGATTTGTTTTCAGTTAATGAAAAGTCTTCCTTGTTTTTAAGATGATATTCATCTTTAAAAACTTCTTTTTCTACATAATTAGTATATGTTAGAAGCAAATCATGATAATTTTTAACATATACATGAATATACTCGTGATTTCTTTGTATTGTTTTGCTATCGTTCTGAGTATTACCTTTTAATTGAATTAACATTCCATAAAAATTGTTTCTTCCAAAAACTTCATCCATTAAAACTTTCAAATAAGCTTGTTCATTATCATCAGATTGTACAAAGATAACACCATCATCCGCTAATAATCTTTTAGCTAACTCTAATCTATTCTTCATAAACATGAGTCATGTTGAGTGATTGAATGAATCATTATATTCAAATGAATCATTCCCTGTATTTTGGAAGAAACAATTTTTATGGAATGTTAATTCAATTAAAAGGTAATACTCAGAACGATAGCAAAACAATACAAAGAAATCACGAGTATATTCATGTATATGTTAAAAATTATCATGATTTGCTTCTAACATATACTAATTATGTAGAAAAAGAAGTTTTTAAAGATGAATATCATCTTAAAAACAAGGAAGACTTTTCATTAACTGAAAACAAATCTACAAATAGAAAAAATCCTGAATATATTGCTCATTACTATGAAGGCAATGAAAATGGAGCAACTGGCAATAACAATAGATTAATTGATAGACCTAATTTAGGTTATACAATTTACTATTACGAAGGTAATGAGAATGGTATTATTGAAAATAACAAACTAATAGATAAAAACAATTTAGGTTATAATGATTTCAAAGTATTCAAAAAAGGCAACAATATAATTCATGCAGTTGCATTAGCAGACCATGATGTTAGTAATTTAACTATAAACTCTAATGAAAATGAAATATATATGACTGATGATTATTTAAAATCATTAGGTTATAAAATTATTAGACCACCTAAAAGATCTGGTAATGTATTAGGATGTTGAACTTGGGGTATTGAAACTAAATTCAAAGAGTATTGAAATAATGATCAAATTCTTATTAAAAATAATAAAAATGTAATAAAAAAAGAATTTGTGGATCGTAGTGAAATATTTGTTAAAAATGATAAACAATATGTCTTAAGACCTGCTTTACTTCCTATTCAAAGCGTTGTTAATATAAGTAGTGCTAGTGGAACAACACATTTGAAAAAATTATTTGATAAAATTGTTTTTAAAAACCCTAAATCAGAAAATTTGATTCAAACCATTTTATCTTCTTGCACTAAACCTAACGACCTTGTCCTTGACTTTTTCCTTGGTTCAGGAACAACTGCAGCAACTGCCCACAAAATGGGAAGAAGATATATTGGTGTGGAACAAATGGGTTACATCAAAGATGTTGTTATTGAAAGAATGAAAAAAGTTACCAACGGGGAACAAGGTGGTATTTCTAAATCAGTAAAATGAAATGGTGGAGGCAATTTTGTTTACCTTGAACTTAAAGAAGACGCCCAAGAACTAATTGAAAAAGTCAAAGATGCCACAGATGAAAACATCAATCAAATTAAGGAATTAATCCTAAAAGACGATAGAATAGTTCCTTATGTTTTTAGTTCTGATATTAGTTCTTTAGATGAAGAATTTAATACATTAAACCTTAATGAACAAAAACAAGCATTAATTAAATTAATTGATAAAAACAAACTATATGTAAACTATTCAAGCATTGAAGATGCTGAATATAACATTAGT
>NZ_CP009770.1:687111-885464 GCF_000941095.1 Ureaplasma diversum | reverse complement strand
AATTGATAAAAACAAACTATATGTAAACTATTCAAGCATTGAAGATGCTGAATATAACATTAGTGAAAACGATAAGAATTTCAATAAGGCTTTTTATGGTGATAAGTAATGAGTAAAGAAAATAAAGATTATTTATATAAAAAATATGATTATTTAAAAGAGGATAATCTTTTAAAGGAATTGCCAGATTTCGTTGAAAAAAGTTTATCATCTCGGATCGAACTTAGAGATTACCAAAAAGATGCACTTAGATATTTCATAACATATTATGAAAAAGAAAGCCAAAATAAAAATAAGAATATCCATACTTTGTTCCATATGGCTACTGGATCTGGTAAGACTGTAATTATGGCGGGACTTATCCTTTATTTATTTCAAAAAGGTTATAGAAACTTCTTGTTTTTTGTTAACCAAACAAACATTCTAGAAAAAACAAAAGATAACTTTTTAAATAGTTCATCAAGTAAGTATTTATTTAGTGATGAACTAATTTATTTAGGGCAAAAGTTGAAAGTGAATCAAGTTGATAACTTTTCATTAACCAATTCTTTAATAACTGATGAAATCAATATTTGTTTTACAACGACTCAAAAACTTCATTTAGATTTAAACCAATCTAAAGAAAATTCAATAACTTATCACGACTTTGATGATAATAAAATTGTTTTTATTTCTGATGAATCACATCACATCAACACAATAACTAAAATGTCTTCACCACAAAAAGAAAACTTTAATTCTTGAGAATACTCAGTTATGAAAGTTTTTAATAAAAACAAAGATAATGTGTTATTAGAGTTCACAGCTACAGCAGATTTAAATGATAAAAATGTTAGAGAAAAATATATAGATAAGATTATCTATGATTATCCATTATTAAAATTTAGAGAATCTAAGTATACAAAAGATTTTGCTAACTTTGCAACATCATCAGATACATGAGAACGATCATTGATGGCTATGATTATGAGTGAATATCGTAAATATCTATTCATCGATGCTAAGACCAACATCAAACCTGTTGTTTTATTTAAATCTCAAAAGATCGCAGAATCCGAAGATTTTTATGACTCGTTCTTTAAAAACTTAAATAAATTAAGTTCAGCTGAAATTACTAATCTAAAAACAGCAAACATAGAAGCTTTAACTCAAGCAATAGAATATTTTAGTTCCAAAGAAAACGGATTAAACTTCTTAATTCAATCACTTAAAAATAGTTTTAGTAAAGAAAATTCTTTATTAATTAATAATACTAAAGATAATACTAAAGAAAATCAACTTAAACTTAATTCATTAGAAGATAAAAATAACAACATTCGTTTTATATTTGCTGTTGATATGCTAAACGAAGGATGAGATGTTTTAAATCTATTTGATATAGTAAGACTTTATGATACAAGACAGGGAAGTGGAAAACCTGGCAAGGTTGGTGCTTATACTATTAAAGAAGCTCAATTAATTGGTCGTGGTGCTCGTTATTGTCCTTTTTTAATTAACGAAGAACAAGAACGATTTAAACGTAAATATGATGCAGATGTAGGTAATAAATATCGTCTTCTTGAAACAATGTATTTCCACTCTAAAAATGACTCTGCATATATTTATGAACTAAAAAAAGCATTAGAAAAATCTGGTTTATTAGATGAAGAATCTACTAAAATCGAATACAAATTAAAAGATAGTTTTAAAGAAACCGATATCTATAATAATGGGTTTGTTTTTTCTAATAAAAGAGTTGTTAAAAAATCATACAACAATGTTTTAGAAACTAAACAACAGATTAAAAAGTATTTTTATAAACTAAATAATATTACTAACAGCGGTTCTGTTTATAACTTATTAACAAAAGATGAACAAACATCAAAACAAGAACACAAACAAAAAACATTTACATTTAAAGATATTGACTACCACATCATCTCTGCAGCCGCAGCTTCTTATAAGGAACTAAACTTTGACTATTTAAAAGAAAAATATCCTAACTTAAAAAGTTTAAGAGAGTTCTTAACAAGTGAAAATTGATTAGGAAATAATCAATTAGAAATCGAATCTTCTACAAATAAAATTAGAGCTATTGATCTTTTTAAATCTCTTGTTCATTCATTTAGTAACATTGCTTCATATCTTTCTAATTTAAAACAAGAATATGAAGGAACAACACAATTTTATGCTCATAGAATAGCTGATGTAATTAAAGATAAAATAATTAATATTTCTAAACCAACAAAAAATGATGGACATGGTAATTCTCAAACCAATGCAGACAAACAAGAATATCGATTGAATTTAAGTAATGAAAATTGATATGTGTACAATGATAATTACGGTACAACAGAAGAAAAAGATTTCATAAAATATTTTAATGAGAAAATTAAACCTGAACTTGAAGAAATAGATGGGATTGATTTCTATTTAATTAGAAATGAACGAATTCCTGAACTTGCTATTTATTCTTTTGATAAAGGAGAAAGGTTTGAACCTGACTTCTTATTATTAATTCAAAATAAAAATGAGAAGAAGAGTTACTTATTTCAAATATATGCTGAAGCTAAAGGTGAGCATATTGAGGCTTTAGATAAATGAAAAGAAGAATTTTTATTAGCAATAAAAGATAAGCATGAAATTGCAGATGATTTAACATTATATGATAAAAACTATAAAATATTTGGTTCACATTTTTTCAATCGTGAAGCCAATACTAATGATGAAAACTGAAATAAAATCATTGGTGATATAGAAAGTTATATAAAAAGAGTCAATAACACTAAATAATTTATTTATAAAAAGATAGCTAGTGGTCATTTGCTGATTACTGGTTATGTTTTGGATTGAAATATTAGTTAACAAATCAAAAACTTATAATAATGTTTTATAAACATAATTAACTTATTCTAAGATGAGTGGATATTTATTTCATTGCATGCTTTATGATTGATTGGATTTATAGTGAGTTAGATTGTGACCAGCTAGATCTTGTTTTCTTTAACTTAACAGTAGAAATACCTTTTGTTCTAACTATTTACTCTTAATTAAAAATCATCAATTTCTTAATAAACCCTATCCCTACCCTTATCAACAACTAAAAACAAGACAATGTAAGAATTAATCTCTTCTACATTATCTGGTTTTTATCTTATATTCTTTTATCTTTAATAGTATTCAATCTTAATTTATGTGCTGTTTTAGAATTAGCTACTTTAATTCTTAATCCTTTAAATAATAAAGAGTTTAATACAACTGCAATATCACTTGTAGCCATAATTAATACAGCTATAAAAGCTGGAATAATACCAACAATAGCTAAAGGAATAAATAAAAGGTTATATCCAAATGCTCACATTAAACTAGATCAAATAAACTTTCTTGTAATCTTAGTTAATTTAATTACTTTAAAGATATTTAAAATATCATTGTTTAATAAATTAATATCTGATATTGAATTAGCTGCTTTATTATGAATATCAATAGAGATTGATAAATCAGCCTGTTTTAAAGCCAATAGATCATTGATTCCATCTCCAACATAAATTACTGATTTATTATCTTTTTGAATCTGTTCAATGATTTCTGCTTTTTGTTCTGGTTTAATTTCATAATAGTAATGATTAATATCTAAATCATTAGCAATCTTTTTAACTGTTTGTTCATTATCTCCACTAATCATATAAACATCAATGTTATGATGTTTTAATAATTTAATAGTTTCATAAGCATCTGCTCTGATTTGATCAGAGAACATTAATAAAGTTTTAACTTGATTATTAACACTATAAACAACATAACTAATTAATTCATTGTTATTAGTATCATCATTAATTGTTTGATTAATAGATTGATCAAAAACAAACTTATTAGTTTTAGCATATTGAACTGATGTTAAACAATATTGGTTATTGTTTTGATCATATCCAAATATACCAACACCAGCTATTTCTTTAATATTACTAATCTTATTAGATAAATTAATATTATTAGCTTTAGCATACTTAATAAAAGATTTAGCTAAGGGGTGTAAAGAAGTGTTTTCAAGAGCATAGATAATATCTAAATCAGATTGATCACCTTTGATATTAACTAGTTCTAAAACTCCATTAGTTAAAGTACCTGTTTTATCAAAAGCAACAGCATTGATTGATTTGATTTTTTCAAAGATGTTAGCATTATTAAACATGATTCCATTCTTAGCACCCTTGCTTGCTCCAATTAATACAGCTAAAGGAATAGCAATCCCAAAAGCACAAGGACAAGAGATAACTAATACCGCAACACTAACAAAAATTGCTTTATCTACTTTACTATATCCAATGTTATGTAATTCAATATTACTAAAAGCAATTGGTAGTTGTTCAATCGCAGGAACAAACATTTGCAATAAAAAAGCAAGAATTGCTGCTAATAAAATAATTGGTGTAAATCACATTGAAATCTTATCAGCAATTTGTTGAATCTTTGGTTTAGAGTTAGCAATCTTATTAACCCCATTAATAATTTTTTTAATGGTTGAATTAGCATATGTTTTAGTTACTTTATAAACAAATGGATCACCAATATTAATACATCCAGAAATCAAATTATCATTTTGTTTCTTAATAATTGGTCTAGCTTCTCCTGTTAATGAAGATTCATCAACTTCACAAATCTCTGAATATAAAATTCCATCTAAAGGAATAATTTCTCCCTTTTTAACTAGTACATATTCATTAAGTGCACAACCATAAACAGCTTTTGTTTCTGTTGTTTTAGTTTCTAGATCATATGCATGATAGGTTTTGATTTGTAAATTATTAAGTGCTTTAACATCTTGATTAGCTTTAAGTTTAATTCGATCATTAACAAGTGAACCAACATTCATTGTTGCTACAATCATACAAACAGTTTCAAAAAAACCACTCTTATGATGGTTTAATCCACTTGCATTTGCAAAACTAATTGTTAAATCGATTGTAATATAAACACTATAAGCAAACCCGATAAAAGTTGATAAACTGATTAGAATATTCATTCCTAATCGTTTCCATTTAAAGATCTCATAAAAAGCATCTCTAAAGAAATTAAACCCTAAGCCAAATACTACAAAAATACTAATTGCAAAAATGGTTCAATTATAAATAACACTACCTTTTAAATCAAACAAATTATGGCCTTTAAACATAATAATCATCTCTAATACCATTAATGGTAAAGAGATAACTAAACCTAAAACTGTTTTAGTTAATGAATGGTAATAATTCTGTTTAATAGCAGGTAAACTTTTAAAACGTTTTGATATTTTAGCTAAAATCATAATTAATATTTATATTGTTCAACAATTTCAGAACTAAATCCATGCTTACTTAAAGAATCTAGAATTTGTTGTATTTGATAATTATTTTCATCAAATTCAACTTCGATTTCATTACTTAAAATATTTACATTTAGATTACTAAGTTCAAACTCTTTTAGTGCATCTCTTATGTTTGTAGCACAAGATCCACAATGCATATTGCTTGATGTTAAAAGAAGATAGGTCATATTATTACCTCCTGGATGTAAAAAATAATAGCATAAATATTTTTAAATGTTCCACTTTTTATATCTGTTTTTGTTCCAATTATTTATCTACCTACTAAGATATACTTATAAATGGAACTAATTATGTTCCTTATTTTAAATCAATCTATTTTTATTGATATTATTTGAATAGTTATATTGTTAAAATCTATGTTTATTTTAAATCTGCTAAATCATCACTAATCTCTTTTTAGTGGTTGTATCAATTATGAATTTAGTTAGATATACTAAGAAAAAATACCAAGCTTAATGCCTGGTATTTTTGTTTGTTATTAACTATTTAATTAATTTTGTTTATTAGTTGACTGTTCATCAACTACATCAGCTTCTTCAGCATCATCATCTGATTTCTTAGCTTCATCAGCTAATCGTTTTTCACGAGCTTCAATTACTTCTTTAGGTAATTCTTTGTGTTCGTGGATGTAATCAATTTGTGGTTTTAAGATTGTTTCAAGTTCTAGTAATGTTTCAACAATCATATCCATTTCATCACGGTGTTTTAGAATTAATTCCTTAACAAAAGCATATTCTTGTTGAATAATTTTTTCAACTTCAACATCGATTTGTTGAGCTGTTTGTTCTGAGTAGTTGTTACGGTATGGGTTTTCTACACCTTCAGTTAGAATGTGTTGAGTAAGACCAAGTGAAGTCATTCCATAAGAAGCAACCATTGCTCTAGCAATTAATGTAATCTTATAGAAGTCATTAGCTGCTCCGGTTGTGATTTCATCAACACCAAAGATTAATTCTTCAGCAGCACGTCCCCCTAAAGCAACACGGATTCGACCAATTAAATCAAGTTTACGTTGTAAGATGTTTTCTTGTTTTTCTGGTGTTTGTAAAGTATAACCAGCAGCACGTCCACGTGCAACAATTGTGATCTTTTGAACAACATCAACACCAGGTGTATATAATCCAACAAGAGCATGTCCAGCTTCGTGGTAAGCAATTTGTTTACGTTCACGATCTGTAATTACTTTGTTTGGACGAGAAGGTCCTGCAATTACACGATCAATCGCTTCATCTAAGTGTTTCATTGTAATAACAGTTTTGTTATCACGCACTGATAATAAAGCAGCTTCATTTAAAGTGTTTTCAAGCTGAGCACCTGAGAACCCTGGTGTACGACGAGCAATATCTTTTAAATTAACTTTAGCTGATAAGTTTTTGTTACGTGAATGAATTTTTAGAATTTGTTCACGTTCTGCAATATCAGGTAAGTTAACAGAAATATGACGATCAAAACGTCCTGGTCTTAATACAGCATCATCTAATGTATCAAGACGGTTAGTTGCAGCCATTACAATTACCCCACTTGATGTTTCAAACCCATCAAGTTCTGATAATAATTGGTTAATTGTTTGATCTTGAACTGCGGTTAATGAATTACCACGTTTTTTAGCAACTGAATCAATTTCATCAATGAAGATAATAGCAGGTGCAGCTTTACGTGCTTTTTCAAATAATTCTCTAATTCTTCTAGCACCAACCCCAACAAATGTATCTTCAAAAGCAGAACCTGTTGTTTGGAAGAAAGGTACATTAGCTTCTCCAGCTACAGCTTTAGCAATTAATGTTTTACCAGTTCCTGGAGGACCATATAAAATAACCCCTTTAGGAATTCTTGCCCCAGCTGCTACATATTTACGCGGATCTTTTAAGAAGTCAACAATTTCAATTAATTCTTGTTTAACTTCAGCAATCCCTGCAACATCTGTAAATCGAACATTTGATTTAGTTAGTTTAGCATTAGTTTTTCCTGTCCCTAGTAATGACTCATTTTGAGCACGAGCCATTCGAGACATTACATAGATCATAATCGCTATAAAGATAATAGAGATTAATGGTGAAATAATAACTTGTGGATTAAATCCAGGATTTGGTAATTTTGCTTTTTCTAAAATAATACCAATGAATCAATTTCAGTTATTTGTTTCTGAACCAGTTGTAGTTTGATTAATTGGAACATGAATTAATGTTTCACCAATTCTAAACTTCTCAATTCCTTCTTTAACAACTGTGAATGAAAATTTCTTAGGAGAATTGATTGTTGAAGCAACAACACGATAACTATTACCTGTTTTAATTGTTACTTCTGCATTACGAATATTATTTTCATCAAAAGTAAGAACTTCAGGTTGTGAATAATCATTAGTTGGATTAGCTTTTGTAATCTTAACAACTCTTTGTTCAGTTTGTGCTTGTTTAACAAAAACTTCATCATAAGGTCGACGTGTTGCAAAGTAGATGATCACACCAACGATTGTACTAATAAGTGCTATTACAATAATTCAAGTAATGATTTTTTGGTTTCTACGTCGTTTATTTTCTGGAGTTTTGTTTTGTGGTTTTGGTTGGCTTAAATCATCAATTCGATTTGGCTCTTTTGAACTATCCTTAGGATCTGATGCAAATAGATTTCTTAATCAATTTTTAATTTGCATTAATTATCCTCACTCTCTTCTTTATTAGCTACTGCTTCTTTAAGTGCTTGTTTAAGTATATCTTCCTTATAAACTTCTTCTTTAAGAACACCAATATATGGAAGATTACGCAAGATTTCTTCATAATCAAGACCAAACCCAACTATGAAAACTAAAGGAATGTCTCAACAAACAAAGTCTGCTTCTAATTCAACCTTACGCCCATCTTTTTTATCAACTAAAGTAATTAACTTAATTGATCTAGCACCTCGCAAAGTTAATAATTCCATTACTTTTTTAATTGTTCGTCCAGTGTCAACAATATCTTCAACAAGAATAATGTCTTCTCCTTGAACATCAAATCTTAAATCAGTAATAATTTCAGGTTCTGATTGCGCAACTACTCCACCCTTAAAACTACTGATTGCCATAAAATCTAATTTAACATCAACAGTAATTTGTGGTAAAAGACGTCCAATAAAGGGGATACATCCTTTTAGAATACCAACAATAATTGGTTGTTTGTTTTTATAGTTTTCATTAATTCATGATGCAGCAGCACTGATTCGCTCATTAATTTGCTCTTCAGTTACTAGAACCTCTTTAATTCTTGGATCAATGCCCATGATAATCTCCTGCGTAATGTCTATAAATTATCTAATTATTATAACATTTTATTAATTAGTTATTTTTAAAGTAATTAATAGTAAATTGTTTAACTACTTCAAAATCATCACTTGTTTTAACTTCACCATTAACATATCGTTGTTTCATAGAAACTGTTAATGTAATTGATTTATCATCATTCTTAATTAATCCAATTTTTGGATGTTCAAATTTTTCAAAGTCAAATTCTGAGTGAATTACAGTTCAGATATCTGATATTTGTTCATAAGAATTGATACTATCGTAAGTTAGCTTATTTTTATCTAAATATTCTTTAATTTTCTTTTTACCGTCATCAGTATTTTCATCATACCCTGGTTCAGTATAAAGACTTGATTCTGTATTTAAAATGATCTTTTCTTGTTCTAAGTTTTCAAACTTATCAAACCCAAAGAATATTTTTCCAGTTCTGTATTCTTGATTGGTTGTTTTATCTTTAAATACAGCAGTAATTGCTAATTCTTGAGTCTTTAAATCAACATCAGAAACTTCATATCGAAGTGTTAAATTAAGTGATGGATCATTAGTAAAGAAGTATGGAATAAGAATATTATCAATATCAGATCTTGATACTTCTTTTAGGTTTTTATTAAAGAAGAATGGTGTTTTATTATTAGTTAATCTGTTTTGGATTTGAGCAAAGATAACTCGATCAACTGTTATATATTGACCTATATAACTTAAAGCATGTCTGTCTTCAATAATTGTATTTAATCTTACACCAAATACTGGTGCAACTTTTTCATCTTTTTGATATCTAACAAAGATTGGATTTTGTTTAATTTGTTCTGGTAATAAATCTTTATCTGATCCATTAGCTTTTAGTGAAACAAAAGTAAATTTGTTACCTTTTAATTCACTGAAATTAACTTCAGGATTTTCATAAACATATCTTCTTGAATTATCACGTTGAATAATTGCTCTTGGTTTAGCTTCTAAATTTAAAGTTATCTTTTCATTATTTTCATTCTTAAGCTCTAAAACTAAATTAACAGTTTTTTCATTTGCTGGATCAAAATCAGGAGCTTTTAATAATTCACTAGATGGAAGTCTAATTGATTTATTAGGAATAAAACCTTCTAAAGTAGCTTGCTTTCATTGTTTAGAATTTTGATCTTTTTTAAATCAATATAAATCTCTTACAATTCCATGTTGAACATCATAAAGGAAAAGTGGAGAGTTTAAGTAATTACCTATAATAAATGGGTTAAAGCTAACATAAATTGGTTGATCTTCTTTTTGTTTTTCATTAACTAATAATGTAACTAAGTTCTTTTGTTCATTTGGTTCAATTTTTGAAACTAATGGCATTATTCCTTGATTAACAAAAGGTAAAAAAGCAGATAAACGAATATCAGTATGTTTTACTTCTTTTAAAAACTTATTATCAATCATAAATCTTGGATCTTGTTTAAATTGATCAGGTAAATTAGATGGATCTCAAACTAATTTAGCTGGTTTAGTATCAAAATCCACTTCTTGTGCTAATTTCTTTTTAAAGATTTCAATTTCTTGATTAATAATTTCTTTATTTTTATCACTTAAATAAATCTTTTGCTTTTCAGCAAATGATGGTCTTGTTTTAGTTAAATCAAAATCAAATAGTGATGATTTGCTATTTGATGTTGATCCATTATTATTATTATTATTATTATTATTATTATTATTATTTTGTGAACCTGATTGGTTAGCTTGCTCTGAACCTTCTACTAAAGGTGTTCTTTTTGTTGGTGTACAAGCAACTGCAACTGTTGCTACTAAACTAGATGCTACTAAGATAGCACTAGATGCTATTAAATATTTCTTAATACTTTTCTTCATAATATTTACCTTTTAAATTATTTATTTAAATATTTCTCTAAATACCTTGCAGTATAAGAAATATCTTTTTTGTTGATTAGCTGTTCTGGTGTTCCTGTAGCTATAATCTCTCCTCCATTAGATCCACCATTTGGACCAATATCAATGATATGATCAGCTACTTTAATTAAATCTAAATTATGTTCAATTACTAAAACAGTATCTCCATTATCAACAATCTTATTTAAGATACTAATTAGTTTAGCAATATCTTCCATATGTAAACCAGTTGTTGGTTCATCAAGCACAAATAAAGTTTTACCTGTTGGTTTACGTTGTAAGAATTTGGCTAATTTGATTCGTTGAGCTTCTCCACCTGAAATTGTAGTTGAATCTGCTCCTAATTCTAAATAACCTAACCCAACATCAACAAGAAGTTGAAGTTTACGATGAATCCCTGGGAAATATTGAAAGAATAATAATGCTTCATCAATTGGCATTTTTAATACATCATAAATTGATTTACCTTTATATTTAACTTCAAGGGTTTCATCATTATATCTTTTACCTAAACAATCTTCACAAGTTACATATACATCAGGTAAAAAGTGCATCCCAATTCGTATAGTTCCATCCCCTTGGCATCGTTCACATCTTCCACCTTTAACATTAAATGAGAATCGACTCTTAGAATATCCTCTTTCTTTAGCTTGGGGAGTTTGTTCAAAAACTGATCTTATATCATCAAACACACCAACATAAGTTGCTGGATTTGATCTTGAAGTTCTACCAATTGGTTCTTGACTAACAACAACGATTTTATCAATGTGATTAGCTCCAATTAAGCTTGAATACTTACCAGGAATAACAAACGGATTAAAGTTAGTTGCTTCAATTGCTTTTACTAGGGTTTCAAAAATCAATGAAGATTTACCAGATCCAGATACCCCTGTTACACAAATAAACTTATTTAAAGGAATCGTTAGATTAACATTTTTTAAATTGTTATGACTAGCTCCTTTTAGTATTACTTTAGCTCCGTTTCCACCCCTTCGTTTAGTTGGAACTGGAATGAATTTCTTTTTAGATAAGTATTGCCCTGTAATTGAATCAGGATTATTTATTACATCTTGTGGAGTTCCAAATGCAATAATCTCTCCCCCATAAACTCCAGCTCCTGGACCTACATCGATTAAATAATCAGCTGCTAGCATTGTATCTTCATCATGTTCAACAACAATTAATGTATTCCCTAAATCTCTCATTTCTTTAAGAGTATGAATTAACATTTCATTATCTTTTTGATGTAATCCAATTGATGGCTCATCTAAAACATATAAGATTCCAGTTAACTTAGAACCAATTTGAGTAGCTAATCGAATCCGTTGCGATTCGCCCCCTGATAAAGTCATTGATGATCTAGCTAAAGTTAAATAATCTAAACCAACATTTTTAAGAAATCCTAAACGATCTAAAATTTCTTTAATAATCGGATTAGCAATTTGTTGTTCTTCATTATTTAAAGATAGATTTAATAAGAAATCAATTTCTTCATTAATGTTTAATCTAGTAAAATCAATAATATCTTTTTTATTGATTAAGATTGATAAAGCTTGGGGAGATAGTTTCTTTCCTGAACAAGTTTCACACTCTTGTTCTGATAAATATTTATTATAGTGTTCTCGTGCCATTTCAGAAGATGTTTCTTGATATCTTCTGTGTACTAATTCTAAGATTCCTTCGACTCGATCAACTGATGAATATTTTTTATTATTAGCTGAAGTAATATCAATACTAATTGGTTCATCACTTCCATACATCAATAATCTAATTTGTTCTTTAGATAGATCTTTTAAAGGTTTGTTCTTATCAATTTGATAATGAACAATTAATGAATTAAATCGTTGTCAATCTAAATTAGTGGTATTAACTGTATTCTTAAAGAAATCAATTCCACCCTGATTAATTGATTTCTCTGGATTAGGAATCATTTTTCTTTCATCAGGTAAGTTATTATAACCTAATCCTTTACAAGTTTCACAAGCTCCAAGCGGGGAGTTAAAAGAGAATAAAGATGGTTCAATTTGATTGATTCTAAAACCACAAACTTGACAGCTTTCTGTTTGTGAAAAAGCAAAATCTTGATCTTCAAGCACAAATATAATTTCACCATTTGATCTTTTAATTGCTTGTTCAATTGAATCAGAGATCCGACTTTTAGTTTGTTGATCATGATTAATAATAACCCGATCTAAAATAATCTCTACTTTATACTTTTTAGCTTTAGGGATATTAATATATTCATCTAAAAGATATTGTTGATTATTAACTCTAATTCTTAAATAACCTTCTTGTTTTAAATCAGCAACTAATTCATCAATATCACTAAATTCATTACTTGGGATTGGAGCAAGAATCATTAATTTTTTACGAGCTTCCTGTTTAAGTACAAACTCTAACATTTGTTTTTGAGTATGTGCAACAATAACACCATGATTATAAGGGCAATAAGGAGTTCCAACACGAGCAAATAAAACTCTTAAGTAATCATAGATTTCAGTTACAGTTCCAACTGTTGATCTAGGGTTGTGACTTGTTGATTTTTGATCAACTGCAATTGTTGGTGATAATCCTTCAATACTTTCTACATCAGCTTTATCGCTTCCCCCTAAAAATTGACGGGCATAGCTAGATAAAGATTCGAAATATCGTCTTTTCCCTTCTGTATAAATCGTATCAAAAGCAAGTGAAGACTTACCAGATCCTGAAACCCCTGTTATAACAACTAATTTGTTTTTAGGAATATCAATATCAACATTCTTTAAGTTGTTTTCTCTTGCTCCTTTAATGATGATTTTATCAATCATAAAGTATCCCTTTCAATGATGTAATTATTTACAATTAAATAAACACATCAAAATTGCTTGTAATTTTATATTTTACTATTTAGATAAGGACTTAAAAACATAAATATCTTATATTGTTTATTATTTTATAATAATTGACACAATTTTAAGCATATGTATGTTAAATATGTAATAATTTAAAGAGATATTTGAATACATTGAACTTATAGTTCATTGTATAAGGAGGATAATCATGAACAAATATATTAAAACTGGTGTTTCTTACATCAATCTATCATCAGCTCGTACAATCAATGTATTACCTGAAGATATTGATTCATTCCTAGAATTAGGTGGGGATGAAACTTATAACGAAAACAACTTAGGTACTGAACTTTACATTAACTATGCTGATTTCGAATCTACTGTAGTTTTATTTGACTTAAAGAAAGATGAACTTCAAAGTCGTTTAGAAACCTTCTTAGCTTCAGATGATTCTGTTTTAGACTTATCATCTTACTTCTTAGACATTCATTTCTCAGAAGATGATCAATTAGATTTAGAAGATGAATGTTGCGGTGAAGAAGACTGCTGTGGAGAAGAAGACTGCTGCGATTCTAAAGTAGAATGTTGTGGTAAAGATGATTGCTGTGGAGAAGAAAAACACAGTCACGACCACTCACATTCTCATAGTCATGAACACGGACATGGTTCAAGCCATTCACACAGTCACTAATAAATAAAAATTAGATAATTTAAAACACTTCGTCTTTTCTTTGACAAAGTGTTTTTTATTTTCTTTTATAAACCAGACTTATTTAGATTAATTATTTATTCTTAGCTGCATTAGCTAATTTATATCCTCTAATTCGAGCTGCATTCATTTTCTTTTCAATGTGAGCTCGTTTGTTTTTTTGTTCAATCTTTTTGATTTGTTCTTTAAGTTTTTTCTTATATCCTGGTTTAACAGTTTTAGAACTTGTTTGAACTAGTTTCTTGATTTCATTTTGTGTTTTAAAATCAACAACTTTCTTACTTACAAGACGGTGCTTTTTATCTATTAAGTTATTAAGCTTGATCATTTTGTGTTCAAAAACAATTCCTTTTTTCTGTAAACGAATTAGTTGATCATCATCTTTTTGATCATAAAGCACATAACATTCACCAGTATACTTACCTCGCCCTGCTCTTCCTGCTCGGTGAACATATCATTCATCTTCTTGTGGTAGGTTTCAGTTAATGATATGGCTTGCCCCATCTAAATCTAATCCCCGACTTGCTATATCTGAAGCAACAACATATTGGTATGAATTATTTTTAACTCGTTTGTAATTATTCTTACGTTCTCTTTGTAATAAAGAACCATGTAAAATAGTTACACTCTTATTAAGAGATAATAAATATTTATAAATCTTTTCTACTTCTTTTTTAGTATTAGCAAAAATAATACATAAATAAGGATTAATTGTTTTAGTAATAACAGCTAAAGCATGTTCTTTATCATTGTTATGAACAATATAATGTTTAATTCGATCATTATCATAAATTGAATTAGAAACATTAACAATTGTTGTTGATTTAAAGTACTTAGCTAATTGATTAGATAATAATTCATGTAAAGTAGCAGAGAAACTAAGTTTCTGTACTCCTGATTTAGGTAATGAATTATTAATAAATTCTAAATCATCAGCAAAACCAAGATCTAATAACATATCAGCTTCATCAAACACTAAAGTAGTAACTGTTGATAAGTTAAGAGCATTAGCTTTAATGATCTCACTTAATCTTGTTGGTGTAGCAATAACAATCTGAGTATTAGCTAAAGATTGATTAATTTGTTCATTAATTGATTCCCCACCAATTAATAGTTTGATATTAAGTTGATGATTATGTTTTTTAAATGATGATGCTTTAGTATGGATCTGTCTAGCTAACTCTCTTGTTGGAGCAACAATAATTGCTTGTAATTTTTTAGTAAAATCAAGCGTTTGCAAAATTGGTAATAAGAAAGCAAAAGTCTTACCAGTTCCCGTTGGTGCAATTCCAATCACATTCTTTTTTCTTAAAATAAGCGGAATTGTTTTTGATTGAATCGTTGATGGATTAGTGATTTTTTGATCAGTTAATGTTTGTTCGATTCAACTATGGAATTTATTAGATTTGAACATGATTAACTCCTTTTTCTTTCTTACTATCTTTATTTGCTAAGTTATTAGCTCATTTTGTATATTTCCAAATTAAGATTGAAGCAATGATTTTAAAAATATATTGTGATTCAATCATAAAGAATAAAAGTACTGGATGAATTCTTTCATCTAAATTAGCACTTATATTAACATTTGTAATTGTTCCAATGAAAATGATTCAGATTACTATTGTTAAAGTATCAATACATAACAATCATTTACTTCCTCCACCCCGTACACAGAAATAAATAACTGCAGATGGTGCTTGTAATAAAATTGTTGATGCAACAATTCATTCTAAATATTTAGCAATAACAACTGTTTGTTCAGCTTTTAAAATAGCTTCTTTGCTATTAGCAGCTGGTGGGTTTAATACTTCATTCACAAAGAATGATAGTATTAATAAAATAATCGCTAAAACAATTCCAACAACGATTGATCAGCTCATTAACTTCTTAGTATTATTCTTAGCTTCATCTATTTTATTAGCTCCAAGTTTAGCTAAGACAAGAACAGCAACCACAGTTGCAGCTCCTGGTCAAATTAATGTTGTAAATTGAACAATTAAATTAACTGTAGCAATTGCATCCCGATGGGTTTGGTTATAACGTAAAAAGAAAGTAGCTAAGATAACTGTTCCAACAGCAAACAAGATTTCATTAATAAAGATTTGTCATCCATTAATAAAAATAGCTTTAACAATATCTTTTCTTATCTTTATATGATTAAAGAAATAATAAGGTTTATCTTTTCTTATTAAGGTTATCGTTAATAAGAATAAAGCAGCAAGTGCACGAGCTATTACAGTAGCTAATGCTACATACATCACTGCTTCATTAGCATTCTTAGCTACATATATAATTAAGATCGGATCTAAGATAATGTTTGTGATCACAGCTAAAACAGTAGCTATCATTGGAATAATTGGTGAGTTATCTTGACGATAAGCTACAGCCATAATAAAAGTAAATAAATAAGGAATTAATGTTAATGATTGATAACGTAAATAAGTAGCAGCTAATTGGTTAGTTATTTGGAAATTTTTAACAGCTAATGGATCAGTTGTATCAACAATTTCAGCCCCTGACATTAAACCAACTATTTCTAATGGAATCACTATAAAAACAGTAATAAAGATAATGTTAGAAATCAAACTAGATAAAAGCATAAAGTTAATACACTCTTTAAAGCGTAAATAATCTCTTTTACCATAATATTGTGCAGCCATAATTCCACCTGCACTTGCAATTGATATAAACATTATTGTTGGCACAAAAATAAGTTGTGAAGCAATTACAGTAGCTGTTTTAGCAGCTGCTCCTAAAGAATCAGGAGTAAATGCTGCTAAAAAGAAACTATCGAAATAATTAACAGAAGTAACAATAATTACTTCTATAATAGCTGGGAAAAAGAGTTTAGCACATGCTTTAATAAATGCTTTATCACCAAAAACCCGCTTAAACCAATTCTTTTCTAAATTAATTGGTTGAGAGGGTGGTTGTTTTTTGTTAAACCTAAACCTAAAACTCATAACATTTTCCTTTCTATTTATTATTTTTGAACACTAAATCGATAGTTTAATTTATTTTCATTAACTTTATTATTAATTTTATTAGTTAATGGATTAGCTCATTTACATTTAGCGTACATAATTGATGTACTAACTAATTTAATAGCCATATTAGCTGAAAT
Source organism: Ureaplasma diversum (assembly GCF_000941095.1). Lineage (NCBI taxonomy): Bacteria > Bacillati > Mycoplasmatota > Mycoplasmoidales > Mycoplasmoidaceae > Ureaplasma > Ureaplasma diversum. The sequence goes on along the minus strand of NZ_CP009770.1, from coordinate 868,301 downwards.
TAATGTAAATAAACCAATTACACTAACTTTAGGATCGCTTACAAAATTAGTAATTAAACCAATCATTAAGACTCAGATAACCATAATGATAGTATCTGAGATACTTCCATATTTTTTACCAGATCCTCGAATACAATTATTCATTGCAGCATATGGACCAATACATAAAATTTGAGCTGCTAAAACTCATTCTAAGTATTTAGCTAAATCCACTGCTTCTTTAGCTTTAGCTATAGCAACTGAAGTTTGATCTGATGGTTTATTAAGAACACTATTAATAAAGAATGAAGCAATAAATAAAACAATAGCTAAGAAGATACTAAAAACTAGAGATCAAGCTATGATGTAGCGTGAATGTAATTTTGCTGTTTTAATATCATTTTTACCTAAATAACTTAATACTAAATTACCAACAATTGTACTTAATCCTGGTCAAATTAATTTAGTAAATTGGGAGACTAAAGTAGCAGTTGAGATGCCTTCTCTAGCATAAGGATGATAGTTATATAAGAATAATGATAATAATATTGTAGCAATTGAAAATAAGCTTTCATTGATCACAATATGTCAACCATATTTAAAAAGATCTTTAATTGTACTTTTTTGTAATTTCCAATGATTAAAAATAAATGTTGCCCGGTTTTTTCTTATAAAAACACAAATTAAAACAATACTAATATCAACAAGTCTTGCAACTATAGTTGCTATTCCTACAAATCTAATTGCATCAGTTGGTGTTTTAGCAAACTTAATTAATAAAACAGGATCTAAAATACTATTTACACATAAAGCTGATAAGCTTCCTAATAAAGGAATAAATGGTGCTCCATCATACCGATGAGCTACAGCTAATGGAAATGAGATTGTATAAAAGATCTGAGCAATCATTATTAAATTAAGATATTGTACACTCCAATCATTAATTGATTGAAATAAAGCAACATTACTTGCATCAATTTGTTTAGATTGATTAGTTAATTGATTAGCAGCTCCTGCATATGTTTGAATCGACCAAGACCCAAACCCCATAAATGGAATAAAGAAAGGAATGTTAACAAGAAAAGATAAAATAATCATTCAATGCACACTTTCTTTAAAAAGGGTGTATTGTTTACTTCCTTTATATTGCGAAGTCATAATTCCAATTGCAAAACAAACTGCAACTGTAAAAATAATTGGTAAATATAAAATTTGATTAGCTAAAACAGCTGCTGTTTTAGTATAGATACCAAAGTTATCTGGGGTATGAGTAGCTAAAAAGAAGTTATCGACATAAGAGATGCAAGAGATGATAATATTTTGAATAATTGCTGGAAAGAATAAAAGCATCATCTTTTTAATAAATACTTTATCTCCAAAGATGTTTTTGAGACTAAAGCGTTTTTTAAAGACTGTAGCCATTTGTTTTCTAACCTTCGTTTTTAGAAGCAATACTTACTCCTGATGATGTTCCAATTCGATCTGCTCCTGCATTAATCATTTTTTGTGCATCAGCTAAGGTTTTAATTCCCCCTGATGCTTTAATTAATTTTTCATCTTTTAAAATACTTTTAAAAAGAATAATATCATCAACGTTTGCACCTGAGTTTGCAAAACCAGTTGATGTTTTAATAAAATCAGCTTTTGATTTAAGAATTAGATTAGCAGCAAAGCTTTTTTGTTCTTCGTTTAAATAAGCTGTTTCTACAATTACTTTTAAGATTTTATCTTTACAAACTTCTTTAACTGCATCGATTTCAGCTAAACAATATTCTTCATTGAAAGCTTGAAGTTGAGTAATATTGATTACTAAATCAATTTCATCAGCTCCTAATTGTATTGCATTTTTAGTTTCAAAAACTTTAGTTTCAGTAGAATTTGCTCCAAGTGGAAAACCAATTACTGTACAAACCTTAGGATTGGAATTTGTTAATAAATGTTTTGCATACTTAACAAAACAAGGGTTAACACAAACACTAAAGAAGTCATATTCAATAGCTTCATTACAAAGAGTATAAATATCTTCAAAAGTAGCATTTGCTTTTAATATAGTGTGATCAATATAATTACTTATTGGTTGATTCATTATTTTATCCTCTATTTTGATATTAAACTTTTAACTTCTTTAATTACATTATCAACATTAAAGCCAAATTCATTCATTAATTTAGCTCCATCTGCACTTCGTCCAAAGTTAGTTGCACTAATTTGTTTAAATGTTTTAGCGAAAGGACTTAGTTTTCATCATAAAGTATCATTTGATGCTTCAACACTAATTAATCCACATTTAGCATCTAATAAGTTTTTGATTATTGATGAATCTTGTAATAATAATTGGTTTAAATTAAAACAAGAAATGACTTTGATATTGATGTTTTCTTTTTTAAGAGTATGTGCAGCTTCTTTAATTAAACTAACTTCAGATCCTGAAGCAATTAAACAAACATCATATTGATCAGCTTCTAATTTTTGATCAATAATTTGATAAGCTCCATAACTAAAATTAGTAGGTTCACTTTCATTAATTTGTTTTAGTTTTTGACGTGAAGTAATAATAGCAACTGGTTTAGTTGTTTGTTTGTATGCATAAACTAAAGCGTGCTTTGTTTCATAATGATCAGTAACTCGAATAACTTCAAAGTTAGGAATTGATCTTAACATTGTTAGTTGTTCAACAGGTTGATGTGTTGGGCCATCTGAACCAATTGCATATGAATCGTGTGAGAAGAAATAAATAGCTGGTAAATGTGAAATAGCAGCTAATCGCATTGCTGCTTTCATATAATCAGCGAATGCTAAAAAAGTTCCACTACAAGCTTTAAGTCCAGAATGTAATAAGATTCCATTCATAATCCCAGCCATTGCAAACTCACGAATCCCACATTTTACATATGGTGATTTACTATCAACATTAAACTCAGAAGATCCAATCTTAACATATGTTGATTTAGCTAAATCAGCTGATAAAACCATCATAGATTTTAGATCTTTAAGTTGACTAAAATAGTTTTTAATATAAACTCTTGTTGCATCATTAGTATCAACTATTAAGTTAGGATCTAAGATTTGATCTAGATTTTCAAAATCTTGATCTAAATAAGCTTTAAATTGAGCAATTGCTTCAGGTTGTGTTTGTTCATATTGACTTCATAATTTCTTCCATTGTTCATAAGCACTATTTCCTCTAGCTACAACATTAAAATGGAAGTGATCAAAAATTTCTTGATGAAAATCAAAGTTATCAACTTTTACTCTAAACTTCTTACTAAATAGTTCAAGTTCTTGATCATTAACCGCAGCTGCATGTGCATTTGCAGATTGTTCTGAACTCATTCCCTCGCCAATAATTGTTTTAACTTCAATAAAGGTTGGTTTATTGTTTTTAGAACTTTTAGCAACCGCTACTTGGGCATGAATGTTTTCTGGATTATTATCACAACTTAAATAATTCCAATTCATACTTTCAACTCGTTGTTGTAAATTTTCAATATTAACATCAAAGACAGCAGAATCTAATTGATAATCATTAGAATCATGAATCATTATTAATTTGTTAAGTTCAAGCTTACCAGCTAAACTCATTGCTTCATAACAAATTCCTTCTTGTAAATCTCCATCCCCAACAACACAATAAGTAAAGTGGTTAATTAACCCTTTAAGAGTTGGAAATAAATTAGCTAAATAACGTTCAGCTATTGCCATTCCAACTGCATTACTTACCCCTTGTCCAAGCGGACCAGTTGATGCATCTACATAATTATTAGCAAACACTTCTGGATGTCCAGGAGTGTTTGTATTATCATTCCGAAAGTTTTTAATATCATCTAAACTAATTAATGACGCGAAATAAAAAATTGGATACAAAGCCATTGATCCATGACCAGCTGATAAAACTAATCGATCCCGATTAAATCATTTTGGTTCATCTTTTGAAATTGTCATTAATCCTTTATATAAAGTATAAAGAATTGGAGCAGCTGAAATACTCATTCCACTGTGTCCTTGGTTAGCATTCTTAATAGCTTGCAATGCTAAAGAACGCATTGCGTTAACATATCGATTCATCTTAAAACCTTTCTTAAATTTAAAAAATTGCCTGCAAGTACGCAGACAACCCTTTACTTATTATTAATCAATAATAGCTTGTTGACGCAAAATTTCTTCTAAACGAGTAATTGCGTTTTGAGCATCTGAACCTGTTGCTGTTAGTTCAATTTCAGAATCTTGTTTGATTCCTAAAGCCATAATGTTAATAATTGATTTAGCATCTGCTTTTTTATTATCGACTTTAATTTCAATTTTAGAACTAAAATCACCCGCAGCATGGCAGAAGTATGTAATTTCATGTACGATTGTTGCAAGATCCATTTTAATTACAAATTTTTTTGAAACTGAAAGTACCATATTATTCCTTGTCTCTTTTGCACATAATATTTAAATTATATAATATTTAATTAACTATTGCTTGGGGTTATTGTTATTTAGTTTTGATTAAAGATCCCCATTTTAAATCGTGCATTCTTCAATCAGAATGATCTCAAAAAGTAAAAAAACCATTTGCTGTATTAAATGTTATTTCACCAATATAAAGTTGGTTATTAACATAATAAAAATCAACTCTTAGATGTTTAAATAAGTTAGGGTATTTTTGATCAAAGTAAGCTTTAATTTGTTTACTTAAAACTAACATTTCACTAAAATCAAAATCAATTAAACTTTGATCAAAAATTGATTGATTCGTGTTCATATCATAGATATTAGAACTTAGTTGATCTCAATCTCAGTTATAACTATTAATATCAGTATTTAATAGTTTGCTTTTGTTCATAATCATGCAATAAGCAGCACTATCAAATAAGAACACTTTATAATCATCAACTAATTGATCATGATCACCTAGTTTTTGTTCAATAATGATTCTTGGTTTAATTAAAGCATAACATCAGCTATCAAAGAAATTAGTTATTTGATTAGTTGATTTAGGAATTAGATATGGTTTAAATAAATCAATTGTTTGATCTATTTTTTGTATATCATTATCATTTAAAACAATGATATTCTCGTTCTCAGTTCCATTAGTTAATTTAATAATACAAGGTTTAGGGATTTGTATTAATAACTCTTTGTTTCATTGATCTAAACTATCTACTATTGCATATGTTTTAATAATGTACTTATTTAAATTTAAACTAGCTAAGAAATCTTTAAAACTAACTTTATCAACATAATCTAATAAGATAGATTGATCAAAGTTTAAAAACATATCTACTAAATATGCATTAAATGTATTAATGTTATTTGGATCATAAACATAATCTAATTCACATTCTCAGATCTTAATAAACTCTTCTTTAAACTTCTTTAGATCAGTGTTGTAGTATTGTTTAGTGATGTTATTAAGTTTAGTTAATAGTTGATCGTTCATCATAACTAATTACTCCTTAAGTTGAACACTGATTCGTTTGATTTCATATAGCGGGATATATGAACGTTTAGAGTTAATTATTGCACTAGATGAAGCTCCATCTTGTCGATCGATTAATTGATGATTGATTTCATTATTAATCAAATTAGTTGATAGTAAATATTGATACATGCCCCGAATCGTTCGATCCGTTTGTTCGATTAAAATTTCAGCAATCTCTGGTCTAGTGTAAACTAATGTAAATCCAACAACTTCATTAGTTGCTTTTTTAAATAAAACACTACCTTTAAAATCAGGTTTGTCTTTTGTGTTTTTAATTAAATCTAAATTAGCATTAATTAATAAGCTTTCTGCTCTTTGTACAGTTTTTGCTTTCCACTGTTCTAAGAAATCAAGCACTAGATCAATATGCTTATCTGGTTTGTAATTAACTAATTCATAATCATCTAAATGATTTTTAATAAAGTAGTTAAGATTATTTCTTTTCTTTTGTAAAGCTTTACCTTTAAAAGTTTTAAGGTCTTGTGTTACATAAATATAATTAGTAACTCAAGCATATAAACTAATATGATCTAAACAAACTCCATATTGTTCATAATCACTAAATAAGATCGCTCCATGAACATTTACATATTGATCTTTAAAATGATGTTTTAAACGCATCTTAGCTTCAATTACAATATTACTTAATTCATGCTTTTTAGGATCATAAATAGTAAAGATAGTAAAGTACTTATTATAAAACTTATTAAAGGTATAACTACTTTCAATTTGTTTTAAATCTAAATTACCCCTACCATAAAAAAAGATCACATCTAATTCTTGATCATATTCATAAAAAATATCAAATCCATAATAACTTCAAGTTAGTAAACTTAGTGTAGAAGTATAACTATTTGGATTAATTTTTAAGCGTAATTCTTCTAGTTGTTCATAGTTGGTTCAACTTAATTGTTGATACATAAAGGCCTCGTTATAAAAAACAAACAAACCCACGATATGGATTTGCTTGTTTTCAAATTCATTTTCAATTAACGTTTTGTAAATTGTGGAGCTCGACGTGCACCATATAGACCGAATTTTTTACGTTCTTTAACACGGGCATCACGAGTTACTAGCCCTGCGTTACGTAATTCTGGTTTTAAAGCTTCATTAGCATCAATTAAAGCTCTTGTAATTCCTAAACGAATTGCTCCAGCTTGACCCTTAAAGCCCCCACCTAAAACTTTAACAAACACATCATATGTCTTTTCTGTTTTAGTTAATGTTAATGGTTGCATCATATCTTGAATTACTAATTGGTTTGGGAAGTATTGTTCTGGAGAACGATCATTAATTAAAACAGTTCCTTTTCCTGGCACAAGTTTAACTTTTGCCACAGAAGATTTTCTACGTCCTAACCCTTTGTATTCTACGTTGTTTGCCATATTTAATATCTTCCTTTATTATTTTGAATTCTTAAGTTCTAATGAAATTGGGTTTTGAGCACTGTGTGGGTGTGCATCTTTTTTGTAAATAAATAATTTAGATAACATTTGACGAGCTAAACGGTTTTTTGGAAGCATCCCTTTAACTGAACGACGAATTAATTCATCACTGTATTTATTTAACATTTCAGTCCCACTTCTTGTTCTTAATCCACCCATGTAGTGAGAGTGGTTGTATCAGTTTTCATTTTCTGCTTTATTACCTGTTAAACGCACTTTATCTGCATTCACAATAATAACATAATCACCCGCATCAACGTTTGGTGTGTAGTCAACTTTGTTTTTACCACGTAAGATATTAGCAACTTGAACACTTAAACGACCTAAAACTAAATCAGTCGCATCAATTACATATCATTTACGTCTTGCATGAGCTGCTTCTTTTTTAAGCATTGTAGACTTTTGCATAGTAAAACTCCTAATTAATAAAATTCTTTTTTATAACAATATGAAATAAATACACTATATTAGTGTATCTAAGATGTTTGGTTTAATATGATGTAACGTTAGATAAATTATAACATAATTAGCAAACAAAAATACCCCTTTGTTGCCAAAAAGGTATTTTAGTTTTAGATTGATTTAATCTTATTTATGATTTTTTCTTTTTCGTTTTCTAACAACACCAATTACAATACCAACTGTTGCAATTAAGATTGCAATAATTGCACTTAACACTGGTGCTCAGATTCTAGCATTATCATCTCATCAAGTGTGTACTCTTGTTTCTTCTACATCACTTTGTAAACTAGATGCTGTTGGTAAATCATAAATCACAAAGACATTACCATTAACTTCTAAGTTATCTCTAATTACAATCTTAGTTTTATCAGCATTATATTCAATTGTAGCTTTAGATAAATCTAAACCTTTTTTAATAACTTGATTAATAGCTAAAGAACTTAAGAATGGTTCTAAAGAAGTTGGTTTGTTAGCTTTGATTTGTTCGTTATTATTTAAATCACGAACAACATCAGCTCAACCTTCTTTGTTTAAGTTATTACCAGAATAACCAAAGTAGTTAGTCTTAGCAATTTTATTATCTGCTTTATTTAATAAGATCTTAGATAATTGTTTAGTTTTGTTTAAGTTATTAGGATCTCTAATTGATAGTTGAACAGCTCCATCTACTACATCAATTAAAACTTCTTCAGGTCTTACAAAATGATTACCAATTTTGATTTCACCCTTATCATTTCTTGGATATAGTTTTTCATTTGTTAATGAGTGTTTAATAGCAGCATTAAGATCACCATTGTTTTGAACTAAACTACTATCATCAAAGACTGTTACATAATCACTTGATACTACATTATTAATATATGGTACTGTTAGTTCAATTGGATTATTATTAGCATCAACACCAACAAATTGTAATTTGCCATCAATTGTAGCTACTTTAGCTGTACTTAGATCAAATCCTTGTGCTTTAGCTAAAGCTGTTAATTCTGGATTATTTAATTGGTTTAAAGGAATAAATTGGTTTGGTGCTTGATTAAGTTGAGCAATTGCTTGATCTAATTGATCATTGTTTTTAATTGCTTGTTCTCAAGTTTGAGAAGTAATTGATTTATAAATGTAATCATCAATTACATAAATTAGTTTGTTGTTAATATCAACAATGTTACTATCAGATTTAACTTTTTGATCAGCTTCTAATTCTTTATATGTAGCACTTTCAATTTGATATTTAAGGATACCAACATTAAAGTCATTTTTAGCTGCTTTAGCTTCAAGTGCATTAATGATTGCATTTGAAGGGTTTGAATCTAATACTTGGTTGTTTGAATATAATTCTCTTGCTAAGATTACATTCTTAACATCATTGATTACTAAGATATATTCTTGATCTTTATTAGTTTTTAAGCTACCTTTTAGAACTAATTTAGATAAGTTAGGAAGATAGCTTAGTTTAGCTGTATCTTGTTCAATATCAACTAAACCAGTTTCTGGTTTTTTAAACTCTTTAGCTAATAGTTGTTTAATAACTTCGTTATTGTTAAATGCAGATAAAGGAAGTGTTCATTCACCATTTACTTCTTTCGCTTGTTGTTTAAAGATTTCATAAACAGTGTTAATTGATCGATGATCTACATAGCTTCCATCTCTTGTTTCATACTTAGGATATTTGAAGTTAGCATCTGTTTGACTAAGAGCTACAGCTAAGTGTTTTTCATTTGGTTTAAGTGGGTCAAATGTAAAGATTTGGATTGATCCATCTTCTGTTATTTGTACATCTACATAGTTAGGGTTTAGTTTCTTGTTTCCAATTGTTACTAAACCACCAGTACTAATTGGTAAGTTTTTAATTTGATCAAGTGTAGCTTTAATTCAGTTTCCGTCTGATTTAATTACTTCATCAACTGAAGGGAAATGAATTGGTGAATCAGTGATCTTTAAGACTTGTGGAATGTTATCAATTAGATAAATGTTAGCTTGATCGTTATATCCTCTATTTGTAGTTCCTTTAATTGGTAAATAAACCATTATTTGAGAAGGTGAGATGTATTTTAATACAGCTTCATTCTTAGCTATATTCATTTTAGTTAATTTATCATCTAGTTCTTTATTTAAACTTGCATCATATTTTAATGTTTTATTAGCATTATTATCATATGCTTCTTTAACTTTAGATAATAATGATTCAAGTTCACGAACATTCTTAAAGATTTCTGAACCATTGATAACATTATCTGAGTAGATATTGTTATCAATTAATGTTAATTCAAGAGCTGATCTAGCATTTCCAATTAATGTAATTTGTTTAGCTTTGTTTGTTCTTAAAGTAAATGGTGGTTTACCTTTGTAGTTTTCTATAGTTACAAAGCCTTTATCATCTTTTTCTTTATTCTTTAAAGCTTCATTAATAGCTTTCTTTTTATTGTTGTTATAAACTAGTACATCTTCTGGTTGATATACAACTGTATGATCAACTACTCTTAGTACATCATTTAAAATAATGATATTAGCTGGGTTAGCTCCATCACTAACTAATATTTGGTTAGTTTCTGGATTGTATTTGATTTTGGCATTTTCACTGTCAATTGCATCAAATTTTAGTGTTTTTAAATATTCTTTAAACTCTGTATTCTTATCAGCAATTGCTTTAAGTGATTTGAATCCATCACCTTTATCTTCATCACTTGACTTAATTGAATTTAATAAATTATTAAGTTTGTTTAGATCACTATTTTCTGGTTTGAAGATAGTTTTATCTTCTTGACTATCTTTAATAGTGTAATTATTTGGATCGTTATCATCAACGAACGAAATAATGTGCTTATTATTACCAGATGGGTCTTTTTCGAAGATTGAAATAGATTTATCTGGGTTTTCAACAACTAATAGATCTTTTGGATCGTATTGTTTTCCATCAATAGTTACTTTACCACCGTTTTCCTTTCCTGCTTCTTCTAATTTCTTAGTATAAGCTGCAGGAATTGATTTAGCAGCTGCAATTTCTTCTGGTCTTGCAACTGTAAATGGAAGTGGCTTAGTTCCAGATGCTGATTTATCACTCACATTAACAACTTTTTTAATATTAGTTAATGTTAATACACGTTTGTTGTTTGATACTTTATCAAAACCTTCAAGAATATATGTTTGATCATCATAATATGTAACAAGTACTTTACCATAATCAAAGTTCTTGATATTTTCAAGTACTTCAACCATTTCATCAGTTTTAATGATTCCATCCTTATCAGCTAGAATTCCCATTCTAACTGATTTTTTCTTATCTTGGTTTTCATTAAGAACTAATTTATTGAAACGATAAACAATCTCATTTGTTTTAAATACATTATTAGCATTAATTGATTGTGGATCATAGAATCTATTATCAATAATATAAACTACATCATTTGTTTTATTATCAACTAAAGCATAGTTGTAATTATTTAAAGTTTGAATAGATATGTCTTTACCGATTGTGAATTGACCAATTGTTACTTTGTCTGATGATGTTGATGAGCCAGAAGTTGATTTATTACTTAAATCTTCAATCTTCTTTCTAATTGTAGCAACAGCTGATAATCCATTAGCTACAACATCTTTGTTGTCATAAAGCATTGATGAATCAACAGTTTTTTGTAAGTTGTTAATTACAATGTAAGAAGGATTCTTATCATCTTTGTTAAAGAACGTTAATTGGTTCTTATCTTTATCAAACTTGAATGTACCTTTATCTTTAAAACTATCTGGTAAGATGCTTTGATCTGCAAGAGGAGTATCTTGATTTTCATTATCCTCGCCTAATAGTTCTAATAGATCTTTAATAGGCTTATCTTGACCAGGATCTTTTTCTATTAACTGTCTTAATTTATGAACTTCAGAAATGTTATTAAAGCTTGGGTGTGTTTTTGCATCAATTGTTACAAATTCTGGGAATGGTTTATCTAATACAACTGAAACTTGTTCGTTTGTTTCTGGATCAATGAATGTAATAGTTTGATCCTTATTAACAATTACAGAAACAGTTTTTGGATTAAATTTAACATCATTAATCTTTAACTCTTTATTTCCTTCTGTTAATGATTGAATAATTGCTTTTGAAATATCCCCATCGTTATTAATAATTTGACTAGCTTCAGGAAGTTTCTTATCTTCACCAAGTGAAGATTGCGGAATAATAGCTGGTAATTGGTTAATTATAGAGATTCTATTCTTATCAACTAGAATTCAGTATTGTTTATCTTCTGAAGCTAACAACTTAGTTTCTTCACTTAACAATTTATCATTAGCTACAAATGCATCTAATTCTTTGTTGTTTAAAGTTTTGTAAGCTACAGCTTTATTTAAATCAGAATCAGCTTCTTTTAATGGACTCTTTTCTAACTCAGTCTTAATTCTATTAAACTCATGTAATTGTTTAAAGATTGATGATCCACTATAAGGTTCTTTATTAAATTCATAAGGACTTATTACATAAATATCTTTATGACTTGTTTTATTAAGTGGAGAGATAACAAAATCAGATCTATTATCTAATAGTTTTAAATCAAATTCATCTGCTACTTCAAATTGATTAATCTTATTAGCTGATTCTAAAGCTCTATTTTTAATTTGAGCTGTTAAGTATAGATCAATATTAGTGATGTTTTTAATAGCTTCAGGAAGTTTGAAGATATCTTTAGCATCAATGATTTGTGGCACATTATTAATTGTTAATAAATTACCAAATGTATCTGCTGTTGCTTCTTTATAAATTACGATTTGGTTTGAGTTTCTGTTATATGTTACTTTAGCTTTACTAAAATCAGGTAACTTAAAACCATAAAGTGTTGTTAATACTTGTTTGATGTATGGAGCTTCTTTAATAGCTTCATAGTTTGTTTCAACTATTGGTTTTTCTTTGTTTTCAGGTTGATTACCTACAATAGCTGATGTTAATTTAAAGATTTTTGCATAATCGTTTGAATTAGCATTCATGCTCTTAACAACAGGAAGTGGGTTATCTGCTACTACTGTTATTTCTTTATTATCAGGAGCAATTAAAGCAATTGATCCATCTGGATTAAGTACTACAGTTATTTGATTAGCATTGTATTTTTGTCCATCAATAGTAACTTGACCACTACTATCTTTGATCTTATCAAGGATAGCTTTATTTACATCTCCATTACTGTTGATTAAATCTTCAACAGTTGGTAAATTAAATCCTAATTCTTTAGCATTCTTTGTTTTTGGTAAGTTAACAATAGTATAAACATCTGAAGTATTTTCACTACTTGATTGAACCATTAAGATGTCTTTTTCATCTTTTTGAATTAATGTAACAATAGCATCTTCTAGTGTTAAGTTTAGCTTGCTAAAGTATTTCTTAAGATCATCATTATCTAAACTATTAATTGTTTGATTATTATTAGATCTTAATTTATCTAATAATTTATTAAGAGCGGCATTACTTACAAATACACCAACACCTTCAATTTGTTGTTTGTATTTATGGTTATCAATTACAAAGATACGCATAAAGTTAGGAGCTGAAATTACATTATAGTTATGTAATTGTCGTTCAAATCCTAAGTTATTAGGTACTTTAATATCTTTGATTAATCTTTCAGATTCTTCTTTCTTAACTATCTCATCCAATTTAGCTTCTAAAGTACTTAATTGATCATTGTTATTCTTAGCTACATCAGCTAATGAATAAATACTTCTATGATCAACTGTTACATAAGCATTCTTAACAAGAACTAATTGTTTGTTGTTAATGATATAGAAACCAAAGTTATTAACATCATTAACAATACCTAATCCATCAGCTGCTTTATCAAAATCAGTTGGTAATATTGTTTTTATATTTTCATCTTCTAATAAAGAAGCTAAGTTAGGGTTATTATCAGTTAGTTTACTGTAGAATTGATGTGCTAAGTTAGGGTTAGTAGTTCAATTAGTTGGTTGGTTAACTATATAGTGAACTGGAATAGCACTCTTAGGAAGAACAATAGTTCCAATTTCAGTTAATGTTCCATCTTTAGTTAATCCTACTCTAAACTCGTATGGATCATTATTACTATTTAATATAACTGTTAATGAATCATCAATAGTATGTTCAACATCATTAAATCTTAATTTATTAGAGTTCTTAGCTGCTAAATCTTTTAATACTTTCTTATAAGCATTTTCAAGTGCTGTTTTAGTATTAGCTGATTCTTTAGAAACAGCTAATAAATCATAAGCACTTAGTTGATCAACAGTATGTGATGGATCATCAAACTTAGTAAAGATGATTGTTGGTAAGTTCTTAAGTAATAAAACTTTAGTTTTGTTTAAAGCATTCTTTCCTTTAATAACTAATACTGTTTTATTTTCTAATGATACTTTCTTAATTTCTGCATCTTTAATAATTGAGTTATTAGCTAATAGGTTTTGAATTGAGTTGTTGTTTAAGTTGTTATTAGAACTAATTAGTGTGTAATTACTATTAGTATTAACTAAGATAGTTTTTAAATCATTCTTAGTAATGAATGTATTTAAAGCTTTAGTATCAATCGGTTTAACATAATCAACTTCATCAACTAAATAAATTGGTTCTTTTTTGTATTTAGTAGTACTATCTGTTTTAATAGTAATAAATTCTGGATTATTTGTTTTAGCTTCGATGCTTAAAGTACCATCGATTTCAAATGAACCGATAGATTTAGATTCTGGTCTTTGAGAATTAATCTCTTTAACTTTTTCTTCTACTGTTTTCTTTAAATCTTGGTTGTTTTTAATTACTTCATCTATTGTATATAAGTTAACATTAGAAGCTAACACTACTCTAGGTACATTTTGAATAATTAAACGGTTACCATATTTATTTGAACCACGAACAACAATAATGTTCTTTTCTTGAATGTATTCAATTGTTGCATCTTGTGTATTAATATCAATTGGTAAGTTTGTTGTTAAGTAAGCAAATTCACCAATTTCAGAATATTTATGTTGGTTATCTGTTACTATTGAAGCTTTTTTAATAGCTTGAACTAATTTATAAGCTTCTTGTGGAGAGATGTTATATCTTCGTTGATTTGCATCAATAACACTATATTTACCCATTGGAATACTTGGGTTAAATTGTCTAATAAAGTTATTGTTGTTATATAGTTTTACTTGACCAGTAATGTTGTTAAATTCCAGTTTAACAGCTGCTGGGTCGTATAAAGTACTAAAAATTGAGATTTTTCCATCTTTACGTGGAGTTTTATTTTCATCTTTAATAACTGCAGCGAACGCTTTATCAACATCCCCATCATGTTCATAGATGATTGTATTTTCATCAGGGAACTCTAAACCAGAAGCATCTAATACATCTGGTAATCCTGCTATAAATCCGTATTTAGTTGCTCCATTTTCTTGTCCTTGAACTATCATTCTAGTTCTAAATAAACGGAGTTTGATATTTGTTCAACCATTAAAGCTAGATTGTACTAATTGTCTTACTTCTTGATTATCAAATTGATCTAATGTAACAATATCAGAACCTGTTTTAATTGCACTAGCACGGTATAGTTGAATTTCTTTAATAGCAGCTTTAGCTACTTCTGGTTTATAGATATTCTTATCATAAACATAAATTAGATTGTCTTTAGCATCAGTTCCTGTACCTGAAGTTCCATCAGTAAACGCATAGAAGTGCGGTTTTGTTTTCTCAGTACTATGAACTGGATTATTTACTTGTTTACCTTCAATACGTTTATTATTTTCTCATCGCTTACTAATTAATTCGACTGGATTAACTGTATCATTTGCACTATTAGCTAATTCAAATAAACTATAGAAACTATCTGAATTAAATAACTTAGGTACATTAGTTAATAATAAGTAGTTAGATACTGGTTGTTTACGGTCATTAATTAAGATATCACCATTAGCTATTAATTCTGCATTAATAGAAGTCATATCAAAACTAGATACTTTAGCTTTAATAACATGATCTAGATCTTTAATTTTAGCTTTAGCTACATCTGGATTATTATTTTCTTGAATATCAGAAATAATATCCATTAATTGTTTAAGCTCTTGTGGTGGAACTTCTGAATAATCAGCTTTTTCAATTTTTTCAACTTTGTTTTTAAAGACAACATAACCGATGATTTTATCGTTTTCAGTTTTTGAATTATCTTTAACAATAGCATATGAGTGGTCGGTAGAAATATCAACTTCTAAATTGTTTTCTGCTACTTTAGCAGTACCAATAGTATAGTTGTTTTGAGCATCTTTAAATCAAGTTCGTTTGAATGCTTCAGTTCATACAAAACCAGCATTAATTACATCTCAAACTCCAGGAGTTTGTAATTCTGCTACACTATCATTTGTTACATTTACTAAATCAGTTAATTTGAAGTAGAAAGTTCTGTTTGATGGGAAATGAGTATTATCATTTTTTGTGCCAACAAAAATAACTTCACTCTTGTTGTTGTGAATAATGAAACGGTATCGGATGTTTTGATAATTTGCGGCATCTCCATTAGATGCTTTGTTAAATAATTCTTTAAGTAAAGTTTGTTCAGAAGGAGATAATGAATTTAATGTGGTAAGTTCTTTAAATCCTTTTGATTGGATTTTATTGAAGTCAGTGATTTTTTGAACAATTGTTTCTTTTAAATCGCTACCTGAAACTACGTTATGATATTTATTTCTATCAACAACATAGATTTTTTGATCTTTAGCTCCATCTTTAGTAGATGAATACTTAATTGTTACAAATTGTTCATCTTGCCCAGCGTAAGCAAATTCTGGATCATGAACAACATAACTACCAATTAATTTAGCACCATCACCAGTAGCACTTAAACCTTTTATATGTTCATCAACTAACTTCTTAACATCTAAAGCGTTATTAGTTTGTGTTGCTATTCGTGGCGGAATAGCAAAGTCGACTTTATCAGTATAACGGTTGTTTTCTTTAATTAATAAAGCACTTGGTGTTGAATCACTATCCTTAATAACAATTAAATCCTTTTCAGGTACATATTTAATTGTTAATGTTTTTGAATCTTTGTTGAATAGTTTTTGGTTGATATGTGCTGTATCTTTTAGATCGTCAGTTAATAAACCAAATTGATCTTTTAAATTGTGACGATCAGATTGAGTTACATAAAGTGGTAAGGCACTAAATAATTTAGCACCAGGATCTGTTGTAGTGTAATCACTTAATTGATTAATTTCTTTATATAAACTATTAATAATATAAGCGTTTTCTAGATTTGAGAAATCAATAGATTTATTGTTGTTAGTATTATCTTTTTTCGTTTGATTAGCACTAACTATTTTAATAGAGGGTAAGCTACTTGAAGAACTAATCTTGATAGATTGTTTAGTTTCTTCTTGAGTTAAAGTTATTAAATCCGTTGTGTAGTCAAATGTGATTTTTGTTTTTGATGCATCAAATTCTCAACCGTCAACTTTGTATTTTGATGTTTCTGAATTATCACCAAGTTTTGATAATCTTTCTTTTAAAACTTCTTCTAATGATTTTTGTTGATCAATTAATTCATCAAGAGTTGGAACTTTTAATTTGATTTCATAATCTTTAACAATTCTTGGAAGATTGTTGATTGCTAGAATATGACGTTTATTAGGGTTTTGAGTTGCAGATGAAGATTGTTCATCAGCAAAAAGAATTATTGCATCTTTGTATTTTCTAACTTTGATATTGTTATAGTTATTAGAGCTTTTGAATGCATTTTTGTTTTGTTTATCTAGTCAATCTTTTAGTTGATTGTTTGCATCTTGAGATAATGATTGTTCGTTTACAGTTAACTTATCATAGAAAGTCTTAAACTTATCATAATCTTTAAAGATATCTCTACCATTAAACAACTTATCTTGTTTAGTAGTTGGATTTTGAGTATTAACAGTATATCTATTATTATCAATTAAGATAACTTCATCACTATCTTTCTTAACAACATAATAACCCTCATCTGGTTTACTAGATGCTGAATCGTATATATATCCTGTTAAATCATAGTTATCATCAATTGGTGCACCATATAAATCTTTAATTTTGTTGTTGATAGTTTTTTCAATATCCATTCCATTATCAACAACATCTTGTCAATTATATAGTCCTTCATTTTTAACAACTTTAGGAATTGGGTTTTGAAAAATAACAACAGCTAATTTTTCAAATGTTGTTTTATCAGTGATTGTTAAATATTTTCTAGATTTATCAAACGTGAAGATGACTTGATCGGGGTCAAATGTTGAGATACCAATTGTGAATTTATTACCATCTCAAACTTTAGGGTTTGAATTACTGCTAGTAGATCCATTAGTTTTTCATTTTTCAATTAAGGCATTGAATTCGTTACCATCCTTAGCTATGATTTCTTCTTTAGAAACAGATGGTAAATAAGTACCTTTAGACTTAACTACATTAGGTACATTATCAATTACATAAATAGCAGGTTTATTTTCTTCATTACCTTCTTGAATAAACCCTTTGATTATGAAACGACCTTTTTTCTTAGTTTCTGTTCCTTTTGTTTCTTCGTGAACAATATATCCTACTTTTACTTTTCCGTCATCGACTGATGATCCACTTGAAGTTGCTGTACTATCACGAACAGAGTTGTTAACGTCATTACTCTTATTAATTTCAACTAATTCAGAGTTTTCTTCAAGTTTGTGTTTGAATAAGTTTATTGTTCTAGAATCTTTTTGACCATTTCCAGATTTATCTAATCTAGCCCCTTCAATAGTTTCATATAACTTATCATAATCACTAAATACATTTGATCCATCTACTAAATCAATAAAGTAACTATATTTATCATAAACACCAATAGTTTTAGTTCTCTTATCAGTTGGATCTTTTGGATTTACTAAATCATCCGATGCAATTTGTAGTAATGAATTTAATTTATATTTAGCGGCATGCGGGTTTGTAACCTTAGCACCACCGATTCATTTCACACCATTATAATCTTTATTTAGAGTAAGTAAATTATTGATAGTCTTAATTACTTCACCATCATTTTTTAGAACTTCATTAACGAATGTGTCTTCATCCTTATTAGTACCTGGCGCAGATTGAGCTAAAGCAACTGGTTGGCTAGTGCCACTTGGCTGACTAGCTGGTTGTGTAGTATTATTTCCATCCGGTTTATTAACTAAATCTGCAGCTCAAACAACTAGTGGAATATGAGTAATTACTAAAGCAGAAGGGTGTTTAGGTTTGTCGCTACCACTAGTGCTAGTTTTATTTCCATCATTATCAATAAAAATTAAACGTTTCTTACTTGCATCATATCTTAATTCTGCATTAGTAGAATCTTTATTCATGTTTGATGGGAAGTTAGTAGTTGCTTCTTCAGATTGATAAAGTTGTCTTGTGTAAGAGTTAGCAGTATCAGATTGCCCAGCACCATTTTGAACAACACTAACATATGTATTAGGCTCAGCTAATGTAGTTGATGCCCCAGAAGCACCGTTCCCATGAAGTCTAGTAAATTTATGTACTAAGTCTTCACTTATGAACTTAATATCTTCTCCATAGTTTTTAAGAGATGGTTGATTGTTATTAGTAGTGAATGCACTAATATATTTAACTTGTGGAATAGCATCTTTAGTTACTTTAACTAAAATAGATTTATTAGTTCTAATATCTACAATCTTAAATGTTTTCTTATCGTAATCAATATCTTGAATTTGTAAATCATTTACATCAGATACTTCTATATCCGGATTATTTACTGCACCAAAGATAATCTTATTATCATGTGTTTGTTGTCTAAATTTAGTATCTAATTGATGTTTTACTTCTTCTTCAAAAGTTCGACCAGTATCGATTAATGTTTTAATATCTGGGATTGTTAAATTAATATCAACATCTTTGTAATATAAAGGTAGATCGTTGATTAATAGATTATATTCTTGGTGGTGAAGATTAAATAGTTGAGAAATTCTATCTTTAGATAATAATCCAGGGAATTGAGTAGGTAAAAAACGAGAAGTTTTTGCATTAATAGCAATTGTATCACCAACTCTAGCTACTCTAATGTTACTTAATGTGTGCGGAATATTATCTGTTAATAAAGCTCCTTTTCCTTCTTTATCTTGAAGCATTTTTCTTATTGCTTGACCAGAAATACTGCTTTCGGGTAAATCTACATATTCCCCCTCTTTTAATACACCTTTGAAAAATTTATTGAAATCATCGATATTAGAAAATACACTATCACCCTTAATAGCATCTTTTTCCATGATATCGTAATCTAAAACATAAATTTTCTTCTTTTCACCTTCTCTTGTTTCAAAGTTTATTAAAAATCTATCTTCATTTTTAATATTATATTTTTTTTGATTTCCTTGATGAGAATTTGAATAATTAAAATTAGCTTCAGAGGAAATATTTTGTTCACTTTTATATTTTTGATCGCTTAATTGTGGATTGATAACATGAAAATTTTGACTTAATAATTTTGCACCATTAGCAATTGGAGAATTTGGAAGATTAGCAATTTTATTTTTATACGCTTTTTCTTTATCTCAGCCAGCTTTTGCTAGATCTATTGCAGAAATTAAATTATGTGCTAATTCAACGTTAATGAATCCATACATAATAATATTAAAAGGGTCTAATTTACCATCTTTTAATCGTCTTTTAGTAACTCATTTATCACCCACATAATCACGATAATAACCGTTGTCAGAAATTACAATTTTTCCAAATTCAGGAAAATATTGAATTGTTTCTAAACCAGTTAATACCCCTGTTTCTCAGTTATCAGTATATCTATGTTGTTTTTGATTGTAAAGTTGCCCTAAATGAGGAAATCTTGGATTTCTCTTTTTAAATAAGTCAACAAAATATAACCCAAAACGCGCACCAGTATTAGACGGGTTCTTAGCTCATGTTTCAAGATCTGGCGGTCATACCACATTTGTATATCCATCTCTTAAGTCTAATTTTGAAGCTGGATCAAATAAAGGTTTTTTAGGTGGTTCCCCAGGAGTTTTTGGAATTTTATAACCTTCACCATTAAAAGATGAATCTGATGACAATGGTACATTAGGGAGAGGGTTTTCATAATCAACTTCTTTCGCTCTACCAATAATATCAAGAATATTAAAGGTTGTGAAAAGCCCATCATCTTTTAAAACAACTTCGCCAGTGTTTCAGTGTTTTGGTGGTCATTGAAATTCTTCACCATTAATATCCCCTAATTCTTTACGGTTACTTTGATAGACACCATTATTCCACGGTTGTTCGATAGGGAAATATGGAATAAATGTTCCAGTATCAAATTGAACAATACCGTGAATTTTTACAGTCTCAGCAGTTATTTGGTTAGGACCTTTATTTCTAAATGGTCCGTATTCAACAATTGCCATATGTTCACGGTACAATTTATCTTTTAAATCTTCAAAGTTATTACGGTTGTTGTTGGGTAAGGTTGTTAAAGTTCAAACTTGTAAACGATTAAATGGAATATTATTTCCTAAAAAATCAACATAACCTCCGCCTTGATCTGGTTTGTTTGTTTTAATACCATGTTCTGCTTTTATTTTTTGATAAGATGCTCATCCAATATTTCTTCTAACTCGGTCAAGATTAACTCTGTTTTTTTCATTATTATCTAAACCAGTAATATCATTATAAACGGGAGAGCCTTGACCAAAATCTTTAAAGTTTTTAATATCTTCATCAGGCACAAATGAATATTTAACAATATCAGTTAAAGTTGTCGCCTTGTAACGACTATCATTAACTAGTTGTGGCAAATCATCAATAATCATTTTAAGTGGACGACCAGCAAATGCACGGCGATCATCTTGTTGACCTTTTGTTCCTAAAGTATTTTCAGAAGTTGCGTTATGAACTAATAAAGCTGCCTTTCTACCATACTGAACAAGTTCTAAGACAATATGATCAACATTAGAAGCACTTGCTACATCAATTGAACGAGCATCTTTGTTACCATTATTACCGTTTTGTTGATCTACATTTACATCAGTTGCATCTAAAAAGAATTTTTTAAGGATGTAATTATTAGGATTTTTCTTTTTAATATCACCTAATTTAACCTTTTTAGATTCATTTAATAATTTATATACTTCAATAATTCCGCTGTAGTAGTCTTCAACACCACTCTCATGAACATATCCAACAGTTTGGTGTAAATATGGATTTATCTCAAAAATTTTGACAGGTGTTTTGTTAGAATTCGCATAATTTACAGTTCAAGAACGAAATGGAATTTCAGTGTTAGTAGAGCTATTTGAACTTGAATGTTGCACATATTTAACAGTACTATCTAGAGTTGTGCTGCCATCCTGAAACCCAGTCACACCCTCCAACTTAATCCCATTAACATTAATAGACTTATCTTTATATTTAGTCTCTAATGCTTTTTGTATATTTGCTAATCTATCTTTTGGGTTAGCAAAAGGTGATACATTTTCACCTACTGTATCATTTTCGAAAATTTCACGATCAGTTAATAAATCACCAGGTGTTAAGAATAACCCTCAATTAGCTAATACAAATACTTTTTTAGAAATTGCATCATAAACAAATAAAGCATTTTGTTCAAGTGAATATCAATATTTAAGATTAGTTAAATTAAAATTACCACCTGAACTTGCATTAGCTGTTAATAAATTTTTAATTTTATTTTTGAAAAACAAACGACCTAATTGAAACTCATCATTACCTAATTTACTACCAGCTGGTTGATTAGTAGGAACAATCTTATTATAGATATCTGTTCTTGGAACATCAATTGGTAATTCACTATTTAAATTAACAACAAAACTAGTAACAATAGCTCTTTCAATTTCATTCATACTAGAAGCATCAACTACTTTTGATTCAAATCTAGGAAGAGTGAAGTTAACTTCCTGATTATTTCCTGAAGTTGTAGTCTTGAACTTGAAAGTTATTTCACTATTTGTTTCAGAAACTCATTCAATCTCAAACTGATCTGCATTAACTTTTAAACCACCAAAATTAACAGATTTAGTATCCTTTTCAAAGTTATTATAATTACGATTATAAACGTTAATATTAAATAACTTTTTCATTGCAGCTTTAACTGCAGCCGCTTTGTTTTCGTTTGAATATGTAGCTGAAGCTACTGTTTGCTTCCAATCCCCACTTAATGGATGCTTTGTATCTGCCAAATTCGCCAACTCATTAATTACTTCATGATTAAATGGTAACAATAACTTAGAACCATTAAAAGCTACTTCTTTTCGTGGTTTATTAGCTTCTAATTCATTATCTACATTAGTTGGTGTAATTAAAAAGTCTAAATATGATTTAGTTTCTTTTTCATTATTAAGTCTAAAACTTGCTCCAATAGCTGCAGCTATGGTAGCACTTACTACAAGTGATGAAGTAATTGGTATTAATAATTTTTTAGTCTTGTTATTTTTCATAGTTATCTTCATCCTTTGTTTTATTTTGTTCGTCTCTTATTTTTAAATCGGATAGCTAAAATTGCTATTAGTCCAATTAATCCAATTCCAGCTATTAAACTTACTACAGATACTATAATCATTCAGTAGTCAATATTAGCATTATATGCTACTTGATCATTAATTTGAACAGGTGCATTTTGTAGAATTGAAGTTTTAATAATGACAACATGTGGTTTATTTGAGTCGTTGTCTCTAATAATAATCTTGTTAGATGTATTATCAAATTCAACAGTTACTAGATCTGAGATATTAAATCCAGTTGGTAAATAAGATTTAATAATTGGATCTTTTAGAATATCATGAACAACTTTAAGAGCTTCTGGTGATTTGTTTTCTACTTTCATTTCAACAGTTTTGATTCTTGTTGCCATATCTTGTAAATAAGCATGGTAAATATCTTGCCCTTCAGCAACTGTATATTTAACACTTACTTCATCTGCATTTGTTTTATAAACAATTGTAGTAGCTAGTTTAATTGATCCATCTTTTTGTTTTTCATACACTAATAAATCATTAGTGTTTGGATCAACTTCAACAATAGCATTCTTAGGATCGATCTTAACTCCGTTAACTTCGATCATACCATTACTATCTAATGGATATTTATTAGGATCATTTAATAGTTTTAAATATGCTGCTCCTAAATCTCCATCTGCTTTAATTACATCATCAATTGATACAAATGGAATACTTTCTTTTGAAACAACATTTGGATTAAAATCAATTTTTTGAACAAATCTTGATCCATCATCTCTTGCTCCAGATACCATAATGAATCCATCTTGAATTGATACAGTTGTATTTTTTAATTCAGATTCAGTTAAACCAATAGTATCTTTTAAGTGTTTAAACAACTCTTCATTAATTGGTAAGTTAGTATTCTTATCAATTAAATCAAACCCAACTTTAGCTTTTGATTTAAGCAAGTTTTCTAATTCTAATTGTTTAAGTGGATTCTTAAAGATTGATTTACCATTAGTAAATGGTAGATATTTATTATTATCAATAACAACAATTAATTGATTATTTGCTAAACGGATTTGTTTGTATTTAGCATTTTGTTTAGGATCATTAATAGCATGTTTGTTGTTGTATTCAGTTTCACTTACAACTGCAGGTTGGCTAAGATCATACTCTCCTACTCTGTTTAAGTTTTTAATCTTTTGATTAATTAAGTGAGCTAGTTTGTCTTCTATTGAGTTATCTACACCTAATACATCTGCAACTGAATATAATTCATAATCATTAATTACTTTAATAGCTTGATTAATGATAATGACTTGTGCTCGTTTTTGTTGATCAGTGTTTTTTCCTCTTAATACAACTTGATTCTTTTCAGGATAATATTGAATCGTTCAATCTTTAGTGAAATCAGTTTCAATATTAGCTGGGTTATTTTCATCACTATATTGATCTAAAATAAATTGTTTAATTCAAGCATTAGATCTTAAAGCTTGATTTAATTCTTTTTGATTTGGTTTAGCTTTATTAGGTGCATTTGCTATTTTAATTAATTGATAGATTTCTTTAGCTAAAACTGCATCATCTAAGAAGTTGTTATCAATTGTATAGTTAGGTGGTAATACAGTTGGAGTGATCGCTATAATAATTCGATTACCATCTTCTTGGTTATAGAATTCAACAGATCCATCATCTCGACTTATAACTTCTATCTTATCTGGATCAATACTAATGTTGTAGAAGTTGATTCTATTGTTTTCATCTCTTGGGAATTCATTTGGATCAACTAATTTAGCTTTAACTGCTTTAGCATAATCTCCATTGTGTGCTAATACTTGTTCATCTGTTGGTAGTTTTAAGTTAATATCTTTTTCTGTTGCTACAACAGGAACATTATTTAATACATAGAAGTATTTATGTTTATTATTTTCTGTTCTAAGTACTAAGTTAGATCCTGCACTTATACTTAAATAAAGTTCTTGATCAGTATTAATATTATTATCTTTCTTAATATCTTCTAATCATTGATCTAATTCTTTTTTATTAACTATATTATTATCAAATACTAAGTTTTGATTAGATTTAAGAATTTGATCTACAAGTTTCTTATAAGCTGTATTATCTTTGATTACTTCATTACCATCTAATTTAGAGAAGTTATAGTAAGTATCATGGATAATGATATATTCTTGATCATTCTTTGTTTTTAATGAAACATATCGTTTTCAAGGTTGAGCATCTTTATTTCTTGTGATTGTTGGATCATCAACTGGTATAAAGTTAAGATCAACTTTAGTAATGACTCCATCATTCTTAAGTTCTAGCTTGTAGTAGTTATATGGACTTGATAAGTCTTTTCTAGCTACACTTCGTGCAATTGCTCCTAAGATCAATTGGTCTGATGTTAGTTTATTTTCTCTATATAATCGAGCACGATCAATATTAAATGCTCTAATGATATCTTGTGGTTCAAATAAGAATGATGTAGGGTTTTCATAATCTTTAATGACTCGATCTACATTATTAATAACTAAGATCTTAGCATTATTAGGATTATTGTTATCAATACTGATTCGGTTGTTTTCTATATCATATCGAATCGTTGTAGCATTGAAATTAAATCAAATATCATCATCTTCAAAAGCAGACATTAATTTGTTCTTTAAGTAACTGTTTTGAATCATTTGTTCAGTTAACTTGACTTCTGTTGGTTCACCAAATGATAGTTTATTAATTGCTTGAACTAATTCATAAATAGCTTCTGGGTTTCGTTCATTAACATGCTCAGTTGCTTTTGAATCAATTAATGCTCGTTTTGGATATTGAGGGTTATCAGCAACTATTCTAGCTAAGATTTCAGCTGGATCTGTATTAGCTTTAATGATTGATATTGTATTATCATCATTAATTACTATATCAATTTCTTGTGGATTAACTTTTAATCCATCAATATTAATTAATCCATTACTATCCACTGGATATTTATTATTATCTTTAAAACTATTAAGAATTAATTCATTAACAGATAAAGTAGAGTTAATAATATCATCTTTAGTTGGTAAAGTAATATCATTTTGATCAATTAATTTAGGTAATTTAACACTTAATACTTTAATTGGGTTATTTAGATCGTTGAATAGAACAAATAATAAATAACCGTTGTAGTGTGTTGCTTGTAGTTTGTTGTAATCTTTATCATCACCAAACACACCTCTAACTACACTCTTAAGCTCAACGTTAGTAATCTTATTAATCTCATTAAATGTTTTTTGAGATCCTAATGCTTTAATTTGGTTATGTAATAGTACAAAGTTAGTGAAGCTTGGCTCTCTTTTAACTACTTGAGTTAAATCATAAACAAATAATGCTTTATTAGTATTATTTGAATCATTTACTGTGTAATTAATTACATAAGTATTAGGGTAATCAGGATATGGTGTATCTTGTGCACTAATATTATTTAAGTTAGAGTATGCACTTACTGTTTTAGTTTTAAAGTTAGGTGTTGCATTACCAATTGTATAACTCTTAACTAGCCTGTTTTCATTAATAACTTCATCTACTTTGTTTTTAACTAAATCTAATAAGTTGAAGTTATTATCAACTAATCTAAAGACATGGTTTTTATTAGTTGATAGTTCATTAGCATAAACGATCTTAGGTACATTTTTAATTAATAAGATTCTTGGGTTTTTATCTGATGGAGCATTATCACGAATAATAATCATATTCTTTGATCGATTATATTCAATTGTTGCTTTATCTAATGATCAATCATTATTAGTAATAGATTTAACAGTATTGTTGTAATCATCTAATATTTTCTTTAATAATGGGTTAGCTTTAATATCAGCTGTTAATTCTCTTTGTGTTTGTTTAGTTGGTTCTTGATTATCAATTAGATCAAATAATGCTTTAGCACTCTTAATATCTAAGAATCTGAAATCTTGACTTGGATTATCAGGAGCTGGTGAATCAACTCCAACACTATAATCTTTATAGATAACTGTTGTTGGTTTAGATGGAACAGACACTTGTTCATCATTAGCATCAACAATTACAATTCCCCCATCATCTCCAACTAATACTTGTTTAATTGGTAATGTTACTTTTTGACCACCAAAGTTAATTGTTGCTGGACTTCCAGATTGAGCATAGATTGCTGGGTTTTCTAACATCTTCTTAATTAAATCAGCATGTGATAAATCACTATTTAATACATCTGTTTCATTAGGTAATAAGATGTTAGCTTCAGGAACAATTGGTAAGCCATCTAAAACATATACAAATGGTGCATAAACAGATACTTTATTAGCACTATTCTTTTGTTCACGCTCTGATGTTTTGCTTCCAAATAAAACAAATACATCTTTACCATTAATTTGTTTTTTGATTACATAAGCTTTTTCAAGGTTTAAATTAGCTGCATGTTTACTTAGTGTTGGACTATTAACTTCATCAACTGGTTTAGCTTCTAAATAATTTAGTTTAGATCTTGTAGTTACAAAATCATTTAAATTATTATTAAAGTCATTTTTAACACTTACATGATCATTATTATATGTTCTTATATCAATTACATAAACAAAATCATTTTCTTTATTAGTTGCTAATTTAAATACAAATGAGTCTTTGTATTTAGAAGTTAAATCTTCTATTTGTTGAACTTGTTTAACACTTCAAGTATTAAATTCATCTTTAAGTTCAACACTTTGTGCTGCTAAATCTTTAGGTGCATCTGTTTTAATATATTGATCTAATGCACTTAATGGGTTTTTAGAGTTAAAGACTGGAGTTGAATTATCTACATATCCTTTAGAAGCATTGTATAGATTTTCAGCAATAACAACTTTTGTTACATTACTAAATACTAAACTAGAGTTTGCTGAACGTAAAATGATTTCGTTTCGTTCTTTGTTGTATTCTATAGAACGGTTGTTTTCAGATAATAATGATTCTAATTTTTGAGCTTTAATCACTTTATCAATAAAATCAACTTTAAAGATTGATTGGTTGGCTTTAGTTTCTCTATCTAAATCAACAAAACGAATGTTTTTGAGTTTTTCGTTTGTAGAATCTGCTGCAGAGTTCTTGTAGATGTTATATAAAATATTTCAAGTTTCAAATGGAGTTGCTTGTGTTTCTGATCACTCTACTACTTTAATATTAGGTAGATCGTTTGGCATTGTGATTGTAGCAACTACTTTGTTATCTTTAATAACTTCTACAATTCTACGATTTTCATTATTAGGATCAACTTTAGTTACATATTTAACATTAGGAGCATTTAAATTAATCTTATTACCATCTAAAGTAACTTCATTAGGGTTAAGAGTTTCTGCAAGTGATGGATTAGCTCTTATAGCTTCTTCATATTGCTGTTGAGCTAATTTCTTTAAAGCATTAGCTGTTGCATTTGCAACTTTTTCATCAAGTGTAGATCCTTCTACATTTGTAAGATCATCATTACTTAAAGTAAATGGTGCTTCTTGAACAGATGGAGTAATTAATTTAACAACTTTAGTTTTATTAGTTGCTTTATCAACTCCAACTAAAGCTAAATTATTACCACCAAGTACAATTTCAACATTTGATGGGTCTTTAAAGTCTAATGAATTAACAATATTTGTTAAGTCATCATTATTAACTTCTGAAGTTTTCTTTAATAAGTATTTAGGTTCTTTTTGAAGAACTTGCTTAACATCATTATAGAACTTAGTAAGGTTAGTAAAACTATGATTAATTAGATCTTTTTGTGTATAAGTTGTTCTGTCAACAAAGTATAAATTATCTTCAGTAGTTTCTGATTTAGAATCTTTGAATAAGAATGAGCCATCAGTATTTTTATTTACAAATGCAAATGGTTTAGTGAATGGGTATCCATTAATTTCTAAGTCATTTGGTTCTAATTCATTTAATTTTTTAAGAATTAAACTACTTAAGTCAAAGTTAGCTTCTACTGCTTCACCATATTTATATAATAGATGTTGACTTGTACCAATAGCATTTTCATTAGTTGCTGTTTTGATGATGTTACCGAAAATAAGAAGTACAGCTTGAGTGTCACTTCCGATCATGATTCGGTTTGTATCTTTATCAAAGTAAACTAAGAAATCAGCTGGGTGTTGAGTAATTTTGTCTTTAGCATCTGAATTTACATTGCTGTTTGCTAATAGTTTTACAATTATTTCATTGTCTTTGATTTCACTATATTTAACATTGTTGTCAGCACTTTTAGCTTTTAATTCTTCATATTTATGTTCAAAATCACTAACTTTTAAACCTTCTCTTAATGTATCTCTTGCTCCATCATAAGCATAGACGTTAGGAATGGCTTTTTTAGTTTTTAATGTTACTTTTGAACCAGAAGATCCTGAAACTATATATGAATATTGCTTTTTATCATCATCTCTTGTTACTTCAATGTTAGCTTCATTGGCTTTAATGTCTGTATGGAAAATTTCTCCACTTTGATCCTTTAACAATTTAATTAATGTATTGTTTAAAATTTTCTCAGCATTAATTAAATCAGGTCCAGATAAACCAATACTTGAAGCTAATTGTTTGATAGTAGGAATAGGTAAACTATTTGCATCACCATCAAATACTTTAGGTAAATTATGAATTATAATAACATGACCTAACTTAGATGTTTTGTTTGTTCCTTTAATGACAATTAATGGTTTGCCATCTTTTTCTACCTTAAATACTTTAGCTGTAGCTTTATCAATATTTCCATATAATGATGAGAATATTTCTTTAGATACTTCTTCAGGAATTTGAGTTGCTTCAACGGTTTGTTCTTGAGTTGTTATCTTTTTGGCTCAAGTATCAAAATCAATTACTTCTACAATTTCTTCTTCAGCATTAAACTTCTCTCTACCAACGTGATAGATATAGTTATCAATAACTGTGAATTGAGCAATAGCACTTCCTGGTTTTGAAACTAAACTATTATTGGCAATACCAATATTAGTTACTTTAATTTCTTTACTATCTGATGGTTTTTCAACAGTAATTCCATCTCATTTTAATTGATTAGTTGTATCGTTTTTAATCTTATCTAAAATGAAGTCCTGAGTACTCTTATCAGCAAGAACAATGTCTTTAGTTTCATAAATTTTCTCTGAACCTATAACACGGTTTACATTATAGAATACAACTGTTTTCTTTTGAGTTTCATTCTTAAGAATAATTTTGTTTGATTCTAAAAGATAACGGATTTTAATAGTTTCTCCGTCTTTTAAGAAATCAGCAGGTAAACTATCATCATTAGCTAAGAATGATGTTTTTCTCATTTCTTCAGATAAAGTTGTTTCTTGCGACTTGTCAGTTATTAATTTAAGTAATTGATAAGTTTGATCTGGATCTTTACTAATTGCATTAATAACACTAAAACTATCTTGTTCATATTCTGTTGGAAGAATAATGTTTACTGTAGTTTTATTACTTTGATCAGTTGATGTGATTTTTAAAGTGTCATCATCATTAAATTTAAATGATACTTTATCTTTATTGAATTTAAATGTTTCGGCAGGAGAATTTTTATTAGTACTAATAGTAAATTCATTACCACTATTTGCTTTTTTCTTATAGAAGTCTTCATAAGCCTTAACAACTGATGTTGTTTGATCTAATGCCTTAGCAATTTCATCAATAGATGGTAAATGGTTTATATTTTGAGAAGTATTATTATAAGCTTTAATAATCTTTGGTAAATTGTGTCCAACTAATAATTGATCATTTGTACTAAAGATTAATTTATCATCTTCTAATTGAACATCTACTTCAGATAAATTGATATTTTCTGAATATTCATTAACTATTGAATTTAATTCTTTATTAGCAAGTTCAGTTAGTTTAGCTGTTTTGTTTGTCTTTGTATTTAATAATTCAATGTTTTGTTGATATTTCTTAATTTCGAATATTTCTAAATTAAGAGATGCTGGGAAATCTAAGTAATTTGTTTTTAAAATGATTACAAATGGTTGATCAATTTTTGTTGGATCTTCAACTAAAATGTAACGACCTTCTTTAGTCGCTTTAATTGATTTATTATATTGATAAATACCATCAATTTTAGTGTTAACACCTTGTGTTATATTTTGAACTAATTTTGTTTCGAATAAATTAGCAATGCTCTCGTTAGCACCGGTTTTTAAAATTTGGTTAATAATCTCTTCTCTAGAAACTTTTATAGTTTCTTCATTATCAACAACACGAGTTACATTGGTAATAATTAATGCTTTAATTACTCTGTTTTGATCATCAAATAAACGAAGAATAATTCTATCCTTGTCACTGTGATTATTTGTTACTAATAAATGCTCTACACTAATCTTGCTTAATTGTGTAAAGACAGTACCTTCACCATATGCTTGTTTAATAGCAGATTGAACAATTTTATTTTTAAGGAATTGTTCAGTAATTTGTTTTTGTGGTCGTTTCTTAGTACTTGGATCTTCTTTGTTTTCATCGCTAGTATCTAAAGTACTATCAGCATCTTTTAACTTTTTAATTTCTTTTAATAATTCATACTTATCTAAGAAGTTGAAATCACTACTAATAGTGGCTAGTTTATATTCTGGTAAGTAGTCAAAATTATTAATTTCAAATAATCTAGTATTAGATCTATCAAAAACTTTAATTGATCTTGCAGATTTATCAATTTGAACTTGTGCTTCATTTCAAGCAACTTCTTGTCCAATCAATTTAATAGATTGATTTGAACTATTTCCTGAATCATCTAATTTATTCTTAACAGCATTATTAAATCTTGTTTCTTCGTCTCCAGTATATTTCAAGAAATCATAAACTGATGGAATAGCAATTTTAGAAGGGGCAACAACTTCAGGTAGGTTGTTGATTAAATAAACATTCTTAACAGAGTCCTTTGTATCAACTACTAAAATAACATTTTCATTACCATGTCTGATTGCTAAGAAAGTAGCACTTTCTGAGATACTATTTTGATCAATTAGATTTTTTGTTTCATCATATTTACTAGTTAATGAAGAATATGGTGTAGCTACTTTTTTGTTCTCTAACTCAGTATAGAAAGTTTTGAATTGTTCAGGATCAGTAACAAATCGTTTAGAGCTGATTAATTCAGATGGTTGTAGATGGTATTTAGTTGTATCTTTTACTATTAATCGTTTATTGTTATATGTGATTAAATAGAAATCGCCAATTTGTTGTACTCTTGGATTAGAATCTGCACCAAAATTAATTCCTGCAATTGTTGGCTGACTGCTTGAAGTAACATGTGCTTGAACTAATCTTAATGGACTTAAGTCATATTTTAATAACTCAGTAGATTTAAATCATTGTTCTGTTGTATCATCAATACTAATTGTAGTTTGTGAAGGAATGTTTGTTAAAGCATACCCTTTGTTAAGAGTAGTATTAATTAATCATAAAACATTTTTATTAGTATCTAAATATACTTTATCAAAATTGTGTTCACCAATTTTTAATTCAGGATATGCAGTAAGCACATTAGCTGACTTAATTGATTTCTGACCTTTTTTCTCTAATTCAGGTGCATCTTCTACTGCTTTTATAATCGCTTGTAGTTTAGCTAAGTTTTCTGCTTTATCTAAAGGAATAATATTATCAATTGGTTGTGAATCTACACTACCAATCTTTGTACCGTCTTGGATAATTAATTCAAGTTCACCACTTGCACTACCACTCATTTTAATTAAATTGATGTTTTTGTTATTGTCAAATCGATATGTATATCGAATAGTAGCAGGATCAAATTCTTTATCTGTAATTACAATCTTGCCATTTCTAATTTTGCTATTTAAAGCTTCTGTAATTAATTGATCTTGAACGTTTGTATTAAATGTAGGTGATTTATTAACAAAATCAATTGCTTCATATACATCTTTTCATTTAATACCTTCAGTTACATCGGTTGCAAAATCAGGTGATGATAAGAATAAGTAGTATTTTGGTTTTCCGTTTTCAGTTGCTTCAACAACGATCTTAATTCCAACTTTAAAGATTTTCTTTAAATCTTTACCAGCTAAAGTAGATTTAATGGCTTGAACATCAGGATTTTGAGCATAATTAGATATATCTTCTTTTTGATCAATAGTTTTTAGTTGATTAGAAACAAGATCTTTAAATTGATTAACATTATTAAAAATACGTGCATGAACTGCTTCATATTCTTCTAAGAAGACAACATTAATAACCTGATCACCAAATGTAATTCGTTTGTTCTGTGGATCATAGATCATTGTTTCGTTATCTTTAATAGAATAACCAAATGCTTTGTTATTTTTAACGATTTCACTTCGTTTATTTTGGAGAACAGATCGAATAGCTTTTAATGTATTCGCTTCATATTCATTTAAAATTTGTAATTCTGTGCTTAGGCTTGTTTGTGTGTTTTCAAAAATCTCATGGTTTGAAATTACTTTAGGAACATTATAAACAACAACTATTTTTGTTGTAGATTTCTTTGTTCCGTCTTCAAAAATAATCAATTTACCTTGATCTTTATTTAATTCAACAGTTGTTTTACTTGTAACATTGAAGTTGTAATTTCTAAGGTTTTGGTCAACTCGTTTTTGTTCATCAATTAAATCTCTTATTAACTGTTCTTTTTGTTGATCACTTAAAGTAGAGTTTTCAGCAAACCCTTGTCAGTATTTTAGTGTATGTTCATATTCTGTTGGTTTTGTATAATCTGTACCAATAACATTGATCATTGGTTTAGTATCAAAAATAGTGATTGATCCAAATGAGTTATCTACACCTTTATATAAACGAACAAATTCTCTTTTTTCCGTTTTATCAAAATCAAATTTAACTTGGTGTTCATCTAATGTTAAATTGCCATTAACATTCTTTGTGTAGTTGTAATCAAAGTTAAATTTCTTTGTCGTGCTATTAATTTTATCTTTAATAGCTTTTTCTAGATTACCATCTGCAGCTACAACTTCTTCTAAAGTTGGTAAAGTTAAGCTAATATCAGCTGCATTAGCAATATTTGGTATTTGTTGAATAGAAAGAATAGATAATATTGCTCTATTATTATCTGCATTTAATGGTCCTGATTTATTTTTTCTTAAACCAGCAATTACTAATTCTTTATTGCCATCTCTTTCAATAATAAATAGTTTTGTTGGATATGTATCATCGTTTAAATAATCTGGTTTAGTTTTTAAGAAACCAAATCCTTCATCAGCAACATCTGCTAATAATTTAGAAACTAATTTTGGAGCAACTAATTCAATTTCATTAATTGAAACACCATTTTCATATGTATTTTTATTACCTATTAAATCATAAACGGCTTTTCATTGACTCATTGGCACTGTTTTACTATATAGTTCATAAGCACGTTTTGAATCAATATAGTTAACATTATCATAGATTTTAACTTTGTTATCTTGTTGTGAATTTTCTGTAACTTCGTAAACAAAAGTTTTATAACGACGTTGTGCGTTATTTGGTCCATCATCTAAATTGTTTTTAACAGTTACACTAGTAGTGTATTGTTTACTATCTTTAGATAGTTTATAGTTGCCAAGAACTAAATTACCACTTGTTTTCTTTGAAACAATATCTTCAATTAATGCTTTATTGTTGTATTCATTTAATGAATTAGCACTATTATATTTACTTATCATTGCATCAACAATATTGTTTGGAATGCCACTAATACTGTTTTGAGACATATTCTTGAATACATCTTGAACTAAAGTAAGCTTAGGTACATTAGTGAAGATAACTGCTTCTTGAATATTTGGGTCTTTAATGATGATTAATCCTTCATCATAACGGTATTCAATTGTTCCTTGAGCAATTAAACCAGTATTAACTCTAATGAATTCATAATTTAATATTTGACTAGTTAATACTTTTGCATTTGGATTACTAGTATCAGCAGCTAAACTATCATATAAAGCAAAGAATTCTAATGATTGGTTATCTAAAGGACTTCATTTAGCTTTTTTAACTTGTGGAATGATTCCATTAGGGTTAGAAGCTAAACCTTTTTCAATTCTAATTTTTGTGAAGATGATGTCTTCACTACCTTCTCGTTTCTTTAATTCAATTAGGTGTTTGTTCTTTTCAATGTCAAAGTCGATTCTAGCAGATGAACTGTTTGAACCATTTGATGGTGAAGGATTAAAATCAAACTCATTACCATTAATGAACCCTTTGTTATTATCACCTTGTTTTCTCTTTAACTGCTTGTTTAAAATATCAATATAAAGTTCTTTTGATGATTTTGCATTATTTTTATCTTTTATTGAACTTTCAATTAGCTTATCAATACTTGCTTCAGTATCAAAATTATCAAAAGCTTCATTAGTTGTAATTACTCTTGGTAATCCATAAATAATTAATACTTTAGATGTAGGTGTTTCACGATCTGTATCAATAACAATAAATTTATCATTATTGCTTCGGTCAGATAATTTCTGGATAAATCTTTTAATTTTGGCTTTGTTCTTGTCAAAAATAGGTTGTTGATTAGATGAATCAGCTGTATCTTTGAATTGCTCAACAAAAGTACTAAGTTGATTTAACTTAACATCTTTAACATTTAAATAAACAGTTACAACATTAGCTTCGTTCTTTTCGTATTCAACTTTATCTTTGAATACTTCAATATCCCCATTTGCACTATAAAATTTATTACGGTTTAAAGCGTAAATAAATCTTTCAATACCGTCTGTTGTAGCTACTTTAACTTTATAAACTTCAAACTTAGCGTTTTTATCATACAACTTCTTGTCTTCTTCAGTTATTTCTGCTTTAGAAACATCGCCTGAAACAAACACTGATCCAACTTGGTTATCTTTAGCTAAAGTTAATTTTTCAACTAATAAATCTTGAATAATTTTTTTGAACTCTTTATTATTAAATTCAGTTTTTTGAGCTACTTCATCAATTGAAATTAATGGTTTATTATGATTTGGATTAGTAGTATCTTTAAACTTCATCAATGAATCGATTGTAATGATGTTAGGAATATTTTCTAACACTAATACTTTACGAGCATAGTTAGAATCATCAACAATTACAATTCGGCTCTTAGCTGAGTCATAATAAATCTTTGAAGCGATTGCAGAAATTTTATATTGAGCTAATAATGAGTTATAAAGTTTATTTTCAACAACACTACTTAATTGAATAGCATTTTCTAGTCCATTACCTTTAGCAGTAATTAATTCTAAGAAACGTGAGATTTCTTCTAGATCGTATTGGTAAGGATTCTTAGTATCAGCTTTAGCCGCATCTACAGAACGATCATATTTAATATATTGATAACCGGTTTTAGATGGTGTAATCAACATTGTTTTATTACCATCATTAACTTCGATAGTTCCATCAACAATAATTTTAACTTTACCATCTTTTTGATTAATATTGTTTTTAACTAAAATATTGTTGAATACTCTATCTTTTGAACTATTTCTAATCTTCTGGAAGACAGCTTCAGCATAGTCAAAATTAGCAGCTTCAACTTCTTCATAAGTTGGCAGCTCAGCTTGTAAGTCATCATATTTATAAACAATTGGTAATTTATCAATTACAAATGTAACGTTTTGTAAATTTTTATCAGTACCATTAACAATAATTAACTGCTCATTATTAACAGTTAATTTAGCAAGAGAAATATTACTTAGTGCTGGTTCATTTAAGCTTTGAATAAATGTTCTAATCTTAATAAAAGTGCTTTCATTAAGTTTATGAAAACTATTTTCTTTTAAAGTTTCTAAGAAGTTAGTATAGTCTTGCAAGTGAGTATATTGGTAAACACCATTTTCATCTAATGTTTCAAAAGCGTGTCCAATCGGAATTTTTCTTGTATAATATCCAGCACTATCAAATAATGTTTTGGTAGCACTATTATCGTTTTTCTTAATCTTTAATGAACCATTATTTTGATCTGGTTCACCTTCAATAACTCAACCAGTAGCAGCACTATAAACAGTTCCACTTATAGTAACGCCTTTGTCTAAAGCTTCCTGTACTGTCGCTTTAATATTAAAGTTATTTCTGACTAAATCAAAAATAGTATAGAAAGTGTTTTCCGTTTTAACTGTACCAACATTAGAATCGTCAGCATTGTTATACACAATCTCTGCTGAATTAAATTCTAATAAATCATTAGCATTTGGTTTACTAACAGCATGTAACAAAGAGTTTAAAGTTTTTGAGTCTTCATTTTTGTTTGACAACTCATTACCTAACACTCCAGCAACAGCACCAGCTGCTGCTAAACCAATAACTCCAACAACTGTATTAATAGTTTGTTTTTTGTTAATTTTGGTTTTTTATTACGGTTGTTCATAATTTCTGCACTTTCTCATAATAATAAACCGTTTTTTAGGCTATTTTGCTTTCGAAACGGTTTTTAATAGTGATTATTTATAAAATTCTTTCTAATATTCTAACATTTATAAGCTTTTTCTTGTTCTCTTTTTGGGACAAAATCTAATTTATAAAGTCTATTTTAAAAATGTTTAAATTATTTAAAAATATTTATTAAGTAACAAGTTACTAACATACTAAATGTTTAAAATCTTATTTAACTATTCTAAAATACTAAATTTGTCTTTGATTTTGTCCCTTAATTAAGACAAAAATCAAAAATTAGCAAAAACTAATTTATTATGTGTTAAAGTAATTAATTATTAATATTTTTAAATAATTAGTAAATAACAATATTAAAAGAATAAAGGAAAGGAGTGATTATATGAAAGTTACAACAAAGAAAGCAAAACAAATTGGTTTCTTTGCAGCTGTTAGTATGTTAATTGGATCAGTTGTTGGAATTGGCATCTTCTTTAAAAACAACTCTATATTTAAAATTAACAGCTTTAATGAAATTGGAGTAATAGTTTCTTGAATTGTAGCTGCTTTTATAGCTATTGCCACAGCTATTAGTTTTGCAATCTTTGGTTTTAGTAAAAAGCAAGGAGCTGGACTATCTGGTTCTCTTGAAATTTTTAAATATAAAAAGTTTGCAAGATTTATTGCTATTGCTCAACCTTGTTTTTATAATGCTGCTCTTTTACCTTCACTTTGTTTCTTTGGAGCAGAAGCTTTTTTTAAAGTGATCTTACCACCTAATGAAACTCCTCCTATTTGGTTATTATTTGTTACTACTTTTATTATTTTTATATTATTTATTGTTATTAACTTAATATCTATTAAAATAGCTGCTACTTTACAAATCATCTCTACTATTCTTAAGTTCTTACCAATTATTGTCTTTGGTATTGTAGGAATAGTATTAGGAATTAAGAATTGAAACTATTCATTAGCTAGTGTTGCTGTTAATGATCAAATAATAACAAGCTCAAATGCTGTTTATACTAAAGGAAACTTTAGTTTTACTAATATACTAACTGCTTTACCATCAATTTTATTTGCTTATGATTCATTCTTAAATATTGGCAATATCCAACACCGAATCAAAAACGGATCTAAAAG
Organism: Ureaplasma diversum; assembly: GCF_000941095.1. Taxonomy (NCBI): domain Bacteria; kingdom Bacillati; phylum Mycoplasmatota; order Mycoplasmoidales; family Mycoplasmoidaceae; genus Ureaplasma; species Ureaplasma diversum. Next base: position 830,057 of record NZ_CP009770.1, on the reverse strand, counting down.
AATCTCTTGAATCTTAGTGTTTGGTATAGTTTGTGTTGCTTTCTTTTATTTATTATTAACAATTGGACAAATCTTTGTATCTGAAGGAACAGTTTTTGGAGTAATTAATAAAGCTTGAAATTATGATGCCAACATCATTAAAGCAGTTACTTTAACTGTTGATGTTATTATCTTAATCTCAATCTTAGGAGTAGTTAACTCTTTTGTTTTAGTTGATATTAATGCTAATCAATATCTTATTAATCAAAAGATTATATTTACTTCTTATTGATTATCTAAAATAGCTAATAATAAGAATCAATATCTAAAAGGAGCTATTTCTTCTTTTATCTCTTTTTCTTTCTTTTTTATAATTCATTCAATAGTTGGTATTATCCAAAATACTGATGCTTATGTAGATCTAATGTCTAATTTCTCTAGTGTCTTTTTCTTTTTAGTATATGGATTAATTATTATTTGTGCACTACACAATGCTACAAAAAGAAATAGATATTATAAGAAATATCCATTTGCTAAAGAATTATCATTAAGTAATAGAAATTATAGTTTTAGTTTCTTTAATAAAAAAGAAGAATTATTAATAAGAAAACAAAGGATTAGTTTACCAGCTAAAAACTTTGTTGATCTACAAACTAAACCTTGACATTATTTAGTTTGAACTGTAGCTATAGTTGGTTGTTGCTTTGTTTTCTTATACCAACTATTTTATGGGTTTACAATTCAAACTTGATTAGATCCATATAATAAAACAATGTTTGGTTTTGGATTATATTATGATAATAATGTAACAGTTAGTCCTTGAGTAGCTAGTTTAATTTTCTTTATCTTTATTACTATTTTTATAGTTACTCCATTTTTTAATGATTCAATTATTAAACTTATTCATACTAAAAACCAAACATTAACTAAAGAAATAAAGACTAGTTTATTAGTTTAATGTTGTATTAAATATTAAAAAACAATATAATTTATAAATATGGTTAAAAAAATAATCTTAGTTTGCGAGGTTTGTACTAGTCGTAATTATCAAACCCAGCGTAATAAATTTGCAATCGACCGTCTTGTCTTAAACAAATATTGTAAAAAGTGCAATCAAAGCACCACTCATAAGGAAACTAAGTAAGTGTTATGGCAAAAGATAAATCAAAGTACTTAACTTACCAGGACAAAGAGTTTGAACGCAACCAAATATTAGAAGAACAACGTAAAAAAGAGCTCAAAGAACAAGCCAACGTTGTTTTTTTAGCTTTACAAAAACAAAAAAGAATTTATCAACTAGCAAAAAAAGATTATAAAACCAACTTAAGGCACATCAAATCAAAATTAACTACAGTTCAACAAAAAGCTTATCTTAAACAATCTAAAATGATTCTTAAAAAGATGCGTTTTGATTATAAAAAAGCTGTCTTTGAGTATGAACTTAATTATGAGCGTGGATCATATAAAATTAAACGATGATATTATGGTTTACAAAAAGAAGTTAAAAGAACATCTTGAGCAAGTGCAAAATCAGTTATTACAAGTTTATTTGTAGTTATTATAATCGTTGTTTTATTAGCAGCAATCTTCTTTGGAATCGATTCTGCATTCATTAAATTATCAGCAAAATAAAATATCTAATAAGGAGTCTATTATATGGCATTTAAAATCAAAGATTTAGACCAAAGGTTATTAAATGATTTAGGTCTTAATGAAAATAAACATCATTTTCAATGATACATTATCACTGTTGTAAGTGGTAATGAAAACAAAGTTATTGAAAACTTAAAAGATAAGATTAATGGTTATGGTATGGGTGATAAATTAGCTGATATCAAAATCATTAAAGAAAAAATCAAAAAAGTAGAACTTTATGATCCAACTGATGCCCCTAAATTAATGCGTAATCGGGACAATGTTAAATGAGAAACAGTTGTTGTTGAAGGGGTTACTAAATACCGTTGTACAAAAATTAAAGAAGGAAACAAATTTAATGGTTATGTTTTCATTAAAGTGGATATGACTGAACAAATTTGATTCTTAATTAGAAATACACAAATGGTAACAGGGATTGTTGGTTCATCTGGTAAAAATGTTAAACCAATTCCAGTTAGTGAAGAACAAATTCTTCAAATGATTGAAAAAGCTAATCGTGAACGAGCTAATGTTAGTTTAGATGATGATACAAGCAATCATGTTGTACTTAAAGATCAAAACGATTTTGAACCTGAAGAAGAAACAAAACCAAAACCATCAACTAACTTTAAAGTTAACCAAACTGTTAAAATTATTGGTAACCAATTTTATGGTGAAATTGCTAACATCACTAATATTAACGAAACTAAAGGAACTGCTATGGTTGAATTCGAATTCTTTGGTAGAATCCAAGCTCTAGAATTTGATTTTAACGATTTAGAACTATATGATGGTTCTGATAGCTATTCTGATGAAGATAGTGACTACTAATAAATAGACTACTAATATAAAAGATAATTTATTTTCTGATTTTAATCCAATGATATATAAAATCAACCATTAAATACAATTTGTTTTGTATTGTTTTTACTTTTTTTGTAGAAAAATATAGCAAAAAAGTTATAATTATATGGTTGATGTATGGAAGTATAGCTCAGTTGGTTAGAGCACACCCCTGATAAGGGTGAGGTCGGTGGTTCAAGTCCACTTATTTCCACCATTGGGGACGTAGCTCAATTGATAGAGCACCTGATTTGCACTCAGGAGGTCGTGGGTTTGACCCCCATCGTCTCCACCATTTACAAATTCTAAACGACCTTATGGTCGTTTTTCTTTTCTCTAATTTTAATTATTCAAAGATACAGCTATGGTTTTATAGTTGTATCTTTTTGTTTTATGTTACTGGAATAAGAGGTGTAAGAGTTGGTTGGTTGAATTCATCTAACTAATCAAATTATTAGATTCGAATAAAAAAGGTGGAATTCCACCTTAATTCTTCGTATGAGGTTTTATTATGATAATCAAAAGGGATTACTATTTAAAGCAACTAATAGACAAAAAAGGAAATGGTCGAGTCAAAATCATTATAGGAATAAGAAGATGTGATAAATCATATCTATTATTTAATTTATACAAAGACTATCTTTTAGCTAATAAAATCAATGATGATCAAATCATAACAATAGTTCTTGATAATATTGAAAATCTTAAATATAGAAATCCTTTTGAATTAAACGATTATATTAAAAGTAAAATCAAAAACAAAGATCAAATGTACTATATCTTTATTGATGAAATTCAATTATGTGAAGCTGTAGCTAATCCATATGTACAAAGTAAAGAGAAAAGTGTAACTTTTGTTGATGTTCTTTTAGCTCTTATTAAATCTAATAATTTAGATGTTTATGTAACTGGTTCTAATTCTAGAATGCTTTCATCTGATGTACTAACTCAATTTAGAGATCGTGGGGATCAAATCCATATAAATCCATTATCTTTTAAAGAAGTATATGATTTATATGAAAATAAAGAATTAGCTTTTGAACATTGTAGTTTATATGGTGGGATGCCATATATTTATAGTTTATCAACACATCAAGAAAAGAATAAATATCTATCAACTTTATTTAATGAAACATATATAAAAGATGTGCTTGAAAGAAACAACATTAAAAATGAAAAAGAAATTTTAGAGTTGTTGCTTGATTTTGTTTACTCTTCTGTTGGATCATTAATTAATCCAGCTAAACTATCAAGAAGATTTCTGTCAGAAAGACAAATGAAAATATCTTCAAATACAATTCTAAAATATCTTAGCTTCTTTGAAGAAGCGTATGTTTTATATAAAGCAAACAGATATGATGTTAAAGGATCAAGATATTTTTCTACTCCTTATAAGTATTATTTTGCTGATGTTGGTCTTAGAAATGCTAGATTAAATTTTAGACAAATAGAAGATAACCATATTATGGAAAATATCATCTACAATGATTTAGTTTCTAGGGGATATAATGTTGATATAGGAGTAGTTGAATACGATTCTAAAAAAGATAATACTAGAACAAAAATTCAATTAGAAATTGATTTTGTTGTCAATTTAGGTAGTCAAAGATACTATATTCAATTAGCTTTAAATGTAGATACTAAAGAAAAACTAGATCAAGAAATAGCATCTCTTAAAAGAGTGAATGATTCATTTAAAAAGATAGTGATTGTGAAAAAGAAGATCATCCCTAGATATGATAATAATGGAATTTTATATATTGGTATAGAAGACTTCTTATTAACAAAATCGCTAAGCGATTTATAAAATTATTATTTATAAGTTTCTTTAATTATTTTAGCTATTTCATAAGATAGCTTAACAGGTACTGCATTACCTATTTGTTTAAGAATACTAGATTTAGTTCCTAAGAAAATAAAATCATCTGGGAAACTTTGTAAAAGAGCCATCTCTTTTGGTGTTAGAACTCGATTTAATTTAGGATGAATATGAACCCCACCATGATTTTCTTTAATAGTTGGTGATGGTTTATCATAATAAATTCTTCTAAATGCATCAGAATAGTTCTTATATAAACTTTCACCTTCTTTAAGAGTTGACATTTTACTAATCATTGATTCTGAATGATTAGTAAAAATGTGATTAATTGCTTTGTTCTCTTTAGTTTGTTCTAGATGTGATATAGCATCTTTTGTGCTAACTGTTGGTAAGTTAACACTTCCTATTTTCTTTATAACTTCATCAACTTTGTCTTTTTTATTAATTGGTGAAGCAATAAAAATTACTCTTTCTCTTTTTTGAGCTACACCAAACTTAGAACTATCAACAAGAATGCATCTTGTATAATAACCAATTTCATTCATCTTCTTAATCATCTTATCAACAACTAATTCATTATCCTTTTCTTTAAAAGATAAAATACCTTTAACATTTTCTAGAACACATACATCAGGATGTAATCTTTTTATTACATCAATTGTATAAATATATAATTGGTTTCGTTCATCATCTAAACTTCTTTTTCCAGCTATTGAATACCCTTGACAAGGGAAACCACCAATTACTAAACCAACCTTGTTAGCATGTTTAGTTTCTAATTCTTCTCTAATTGGTGTTGATGTAATATCTTTAGGAACTATTGTTGTTTTAAAATTATGATTATAAGTTTGTACTGCATCATTTCAAAATTCTATTGTATCAACGATTTCAAAACCATTTTGTACAAATCCCATTGTTAAACCACCTGCACCTGCAAATAAATCTACTATCTTTTTGTTTTTCATACTTACACCTATATAACCTATTAACCAATAATGGCTATATTGTATAAACAGAAAATATACTTTTTATATTTATATAAAAAGTTGAAAAAGTGGATATTTATGCTCTTTTTGTGGTTTGAAAAAGAGTGTTAAATGGATGGTGGAGTAAAGTTAAAGTTAATATTCTCTGAGTTAAAAATGATTATTATGTTATTTAAAAGTATATTTAAATCATCTAATTTAGAAACTTAGTAGAATATCTTATTGACAAACTATAGATTTTAAATCGAGTATTAGGATATACCGCTTTAATAGCTAAAGAAACATCTTTTAAGCTGACATATGAAACAATTAGAATTTGTTTTTAACTAGTTTAAAATAAAAAAGATCGCTACAAGTGTAATGATGTTGGTGCCATTAAATCTATTATTGAAGTTTTTAAAAATTTAGATTTTTAAAGAATTATTTCTATATGAGCAATGGAAATGTGATGGATTATTCTTGCATATATAATAAATTAATATCTTATATGGTCAATTAGAAGATTTTGTTTAATAAATTAATAATAAACATATCAATATTTAAAATACTAAAGCAACAATAATAACGTACTAAAAAACACAATAATTAAAAATTTTACCTTATTTTATTTTAGGAATTTATAAAACGAAAATAAATGGCAAAATTTTGTTAAAAGTGTAGGATAATTAATAATAACAATGATGAAAGAGAATATGAAAGAGAATATGAAAGAGAATGTTTTTAAAAAATTAAATGGTCAATTTTATACAATAACAAACCCGTTTAAAAATAATTATTTTTTTAAATGATATAATAACATCAACAAAATTTGCCCAATTCAAGATCTGACTTTTTTGGAGCCGTTTGCTGGTTCTAATAATATTATAAAATTGATTGAATCATTAAACCTAGAACAACCAAAAAGTTGAAAATGTTATGATCTAAATTTGCCTGAGACAAATAATTGCCCTGAATTTGAAATAATTTGTCAGGATACAATTAAAGATTTCCCAAAAGGTTTTGCTGTAGCGATAACAAATCCTCCTTATCTAGCTAAAAACAAGGCAACACAATTACAATCTAAAAATTTTGACTATAGTTTTGACGATCTTTATTTGAAAAGTTTAGACTTGATGCTCAAAAATGTTGATTTTGTAGCAGCTATAATCCCCGAATCATTTATAACTTCAAATAAATATCACGAGAGACTTTATTGCATAATTTCTCTTGAAATGAGAATGTTCGAAGACACTGATGTACCAGTTTGCTTAGCATTATTTAATAAAGAACAAACAGAAGACTTTTTTATTGTTAAAAATAATATTAATATTGGCTATTATAAAGATTTGGGTGAGAATTTAATAACATATACGTCAAATATACCCTGAAAATTTAATGATCCTAACGGAAATATTGGTTTATATGGCGTTGATAACAATCAAAGCGAAAGTATAAAATTTGTAAAAGGATCTGAAATTAAAAACGAAAAAATAAAAACCAGTTCAAGAAGTATAACAAAGATTTCAGGTTTAAAATTTGAAAGCGAATCTGAGTTAGAAGCATTTATTAAAGAAGTAAATAAAAATTTAAAAAAATATAGAGATTCAACAAATGATGTGTTTATGACATCGTTCAAGTGCCTAAGAAATGATTTTAAATATAGACGTAGATTAGATTTTAAAACAGCTAGAAATATTTTAAATAAAACTTATTTAGAGAACAAAAACTTAAAGGCTGTTAAGGTGTAAAAATGAGAAATATATTTGAAGATGAAATAAAGGAAATGAGAACTAATAACATCAATGATGTTGTTAGAAATCCTGAAAAATATCAAGACAAGTTAAAGAAATATGCTGAAAGATACGATTTTGATTTGAATTATTTGCAACAAGAAATTTTAGAAAATGTTCATTTAATAAATCACATCGCTAAAGATCCTCAAAAACAAAATTTCCATGAAAAGCTAGTTGAAAAGTATATTAATAGTAACTTTGAAGAATTTGAAGAATTTGAAATATTACCTAAAAATAGTGAAAAATCTATTTACCTCTCAAATGGTTTAGTTGTTTCTCGTAATAATTTAACTACTAAGAATCATACAAAATCTATTGATTTTAAGTGAAAATACAAAAATTATATTGTTTATGCATCGCACAAATACACTAAAGACAGAGGTGGAGCACAGGATAATCAATATGATGATGTAAAATCATTTTTAAAACACGCAAGAGAAAATATAAATAAAGAAAATTTATTTATTGCAATATGTGATGGTGATTACTACCGTGAAAAGAAATTTCAGGAGTTAAGAAACTTGGTTATAGGATCTAGAAAATGCATCATATCTTCTGTAGATTCACTCAAAAAAGAGATTGATAAATGTATAGAAGATCAAGACGAAGAAGATAATAAATAAAATAGGTTAGTGTTGATACAAAATAAATCTTTAAATATTAGCTATGTCGCCTAAATAATATGTCTAAAGCGGTAGCTTTTACGTTCACAATTTAAAAACTAAATATGTAGTGCAATAATATGTGTATTTATATAATTGGTAATAAACTATAGTCGCTTTGAAAATAGCTAATCACAAATCCTTATGGTTTTTGTTTGGAATTTTATTTAAATTTCTATGTAAAATAAACCTACTTTTGGAGTTATATCGAACATAAGTTCGTATCTTCCATTGTAGGTTTTTTATCTCAGTATAAGAATTAGGTAGGAATTTATTTCACTATTCTTAACCTATTATAGAGCAAGGGGGGTGAATAGAAATTTACACAAATATTCAAAGAAAAAATGGAAAGAAATTAAAAAATCCGCAAATTTGTGTTTGTTTCTTATGAGAATCTTTTGTCTTTAGTTCTCTTTTTTGAGTTCAAATTCTTTATTTAAGATGTTGTATTTGTCGTGCATTTCATCATTTAATGAAAGAGCAATTGCTTTAGTACCTTCTAAACTGAAGTTTATAGAACTTAATAGAATTTTATGTTGAAGGATTTTAGCATTTGCATCGAAGTTAGAAGACACATGCCCTTTAACTTTTCTTACTTCATCATTTGCTGTTCTTATATAAACTGTAAAGCTCGTGTTGACATGTTTTTTAGGATAATCTGCAATTAGATCCACTTGTAGGTTATTATCTTTAATAGATATTTCGCTAACCCCATATTTGTTTGTAATATTAAATTGGTTTTGATCGTTTTTATACAATAATATTGTTCTATTTGGTCGTTTAAGTTCGATTCTCTTTAATCGATAATGTCTATTGTGCGGAATACCTAAATTAACAATTAAACCTTGATCTGACGGATTTATTAATTTTATTTCTTTTTCGGTTTTTTCGTGTTCTTTAGCGTTTTCAAGATTTTTATAATCAATCTGTCATTTTTCTTCCCCACCCTTATATGTAACAGTTGGCATTGTTTGTCCTTGATATTCAAAAATAAAGGTTAAATATTTTCTATCATCGGGTGCAATTAACTTCTCTAAATCAGGTGAATTAATTTGAACATCTCTAAAATCTCTAGCTTTTAGCGGGTGAATTAATCTTTCTACATTAATCAAGAACTTATTTTTATAAAGATATTTTTCTACATCACTTAAATTAGTTACATCGGCTATTTCTCTATCGTTGCTATCAGTAATCTTCTTGATAAAGTATTTTTTATTATTCTCTAAATTATTTGCATTACTCACATCAAAAGTAGCGATTAATCCATCATTAACTTGAGCAGTTAATTCAACTAACTGTTCGTCTGTTTCATTCCCTAAAGATAATTTGACAGTTTGGTTAGCTAATTTAGTGTTATAGAATTTAATTGTTTTTGATTTATCTTCATTGGTATTAATATCTACTGTTCTTAGTTTTGATTGAATAGCAAGATTAGTAGAATTTATATCATTGTTAATAACATAAACTGGTTTATCTGTTTTTAATTCTAATTTACTAATTAATACTTTTTCTGAATCATTTAAAAGTCCTTTTTCTTTTATAGAAAAATCAGTTAATGTTCATAATTTATTAGTAGAAAGTTTAGAAGTATCAAATATAAATTTGTCTTTTTCATATGATCCTGTTGACTCTAAAGAAGTTCCTAGATCATCCTTAAATTTAGCAACTAAAACTTTTTGGAGTATTTTATTATTTGCTGTTTCATATGGAAGTGAAAAAGATAAGTAATTGTTAATTGTTTCATTGTTAGTAGTTAATTCTAATTTGTTATTAGCTACAGTAGCTTTTGCATCTGATAGTACAAAACTATCCTTATATTTTTCATTTAGTTGAGTATTAGGTACTACAACTCTTCGATTCTTTTCCAAAGTATCAATTTCGTTCGATTCAACACGATCTAAAGTATAAGTTTTGTTAGTTAAAACACCAACATTGAAACTTAATTTATTATCTTCTTTAGCTTGGGTTAATACTTTATATTCATCATCACTATTGTTATTATCTTTAAAAATAGCATAGTAGTATTCATTCTTCTTTATGTTTGAATTTTCAACTTCTAAACTAGTTTGTCCTGATGAATTAATAATAAATGGTTTTGTAAAAGTAGATGCATGTGTGAATTTAATTTAATTTATTGAAAGTTGTTTATCTGCTTCTTTGTCTTTTAATTCTTTAATTTGATAGCTTCCAGAAACTAATTGTGATAGATCAAAAGTAACTAAATTATCTTTGGCTGTAGCATTAAAATATTGAGGTTCTCCACCGTCCAAATTAACAACTTCCAAAGTAAGTTGTTTATCATTAAACTCATCATCAACAGCAGTCTTGTATTCTAAACTATCGTTTGATTTTTTATATACAATACCATCATGAAATACTTTATTAATTGATGAAAGTTTAGATTCGCCTTTTTGGTTTAGACTTTGATCTGGATTTGGGTTCTGATCTGGATTATTATTTTGGTTTAAATTTTCTGTTGGTGTAGATGAATTAACTACTTTATGAACATTTAATAAATCTTTAGTTTTATATTCTTGATTAATCAATGGATTTTGATCATTGATTTTCTTAAAAACTTTTACTCGCTTAATTAAATATTTAGAATCTAAATCAATATTAGAAAACTGAACAACAACTTCACCACTTGAACTAATCTTATCTTTATCTGAACTTATAGAGTTGGTATTAGTTGTTGATTTAACTAAATCAACTTGTACAAAATGATCAGCATATGCTTTATTAACTTTTAGTTTTAATCCATATTTTTGATTATTAGTTGGTCTTAGTACTTTTTCTACTATTTCTAGATTTAATTCACTTTTTAGGGTTGGATTAGTACTTCTTGCACAACTAGCTATTAATGTAGTTGTAATAGCTACTATCCCAATTGAAGCAAAAGCAAATATTCCTTTTCGTTTAATTTTCATTTAAATTCATCTCCGTATACTTCCATATAATTTATAAACTAACAAAATTAATAATTAATTAAGTTGTACATGCATTTTATATAGGTTAATATTATAAATAAAAATATCATCTAATCAACTATTTTAATATCTATTTATCATTTGTTGTTTAATACAAATTATTGCATAAATGTTGCATTTTTTCTCTTTTTAGTGTAGAATATCAACCCACAAAAGATTAGAAAGTGATTTTATGATGATAAATATTAAAAGAAAATTAATGATGGTATTTTTAGCATCATTAAGTACAATTACAGTAAGTAGTTTAATTGTTGCTTGTTCAAACAATAAATCAACTCAAAAGAGCCAAATTGAAAAACAAGAACAAAAATTAGATCAAAGCCAACAATCTAAAACCACAACTCAATCATTAAGTATTAAAGATAATTCTAAACTTAGTTTAGTTAAAAACAACAATCAATATAACTTGATAGTTAATATTAATGGTGATAATAACAAATTCTTAGAATTAGTCTTAAAAGAAAAAGATAGTAATAAATTCATCAGATCAAATAACAGATCTAAGATCGACAATAACAAAGCTTCATTTGTTTTTAATAATTTAGATCCAAACAAATCATATCTACTAGATAGCTTTATTATCTATGAATCGAAAACAGCTGTTGATGGTGAACAACAATATTTAAATCAAGATATCAAAGATAAAGAAGTTAATATTAAGAATGAAGCTGAAAAATCAGATACTGCATCATCAAATTCTTTAAATGAAGAAATTACAACAAATAAGACAGAGTCTCCAAAACCAAAAGTATTTAGTTTAAATGCCTTTGTTAATCGGTCGCTTGCTTCAGCTATTACCTTACAAGTATTTATTAATGGTTTAAGTGAAAATGAACGATTAGAAAATATACAACCAAATAATAAGATAGTAACTTATATTGCTAACATTAAAGATCAACTAGATACATTGTATTCAACATTAAAAGAAAAGAATGAACAAGTTTACAATAATTTAATCAGCACATTATTTGATAAATACAAATTTAACAAAAGCGATCAAACAACTAGCTGAGAAACTATAGCTAAATTCTTTGAAGACTTAATAAAAACAGAAACCGAATTAGTTAAACATAATACTGAACTACAAAATCAAGAACGATTAAAAGTTTTAGTAAACAAACCAAATACCAAGATTAAAGTGTTTAAATTATTCATTAATCAAAACAACAAATTAGAAGCTACTTTAGTAGGTGCTGTTCATGATGTTTTAAGTAAGCTAAAGAATAAACAATTAGTTTTCAAATTCAAATTCCCTAATGAAGAAACAGTTAGAGGAATGAATACAGTAAATATTTCTAACATTGAAATCTTCATAAACCAAGATCCTGTTGATGTTAAAGTTGTAGGTAGTGAAACTCTAACTAAAAGTGGAGAATACACTATTACTCATGTATATATCAAAGATCCTAATAAACAAGTAGATAATATTGATGAAGCTAATTTATTAGCTAATCCATTCAAAATAACTAAACCATAAATAACTCTTTAGTTAACTATTATAATTCCAACTCATAGCTACATAGCTATGGTTTTTTATTGGGATTCATTTTAAATTTAGCTAAATAAAAATTAATGGCAACACACTACCATTAGTTCTATATAGTATTTATTTAAATATATTGAAAACTAAGCGTTATCAACCATTTCATCATATTCTTCAACTAAAAGATCATCAAATTCTTGATCAACTTCAAGTTGGATATAATCTTCTTTTTCTTTCTTTTCTAAGATATCTTCTTCAAATAAGATATCAACTAAAACAACTGGATTTTTCTTTCTTCATTTTCAAACAGTTGATCTTATTTCTTCAGCTATCGCTTTAGTTGTTTTATTAATATTAAAATCATTACCATTTAAATCTTGAGAAAGAATTGTTTTAGCAGATGTTGATAAACGATTAATTAAGTTAATTGAATCTCGTGCATAAAAACATCCACGAGTTGTAATTGTTGGTGATAAAACAGCTTGTTTTCTTGTTTTAGAACCAATTAATGAAATTGAGATAACTCCATCATTTCCTAATTCAAATCGTTCTTTTAATAATGAAGCAGCATGTGTGCTTATATCATTACCATTAATGTAGTTAGGTGTTGCATCAACAATGATGTCACTTCTACTTAATACACCATCAAGTAATTGTAATTTTTCACCATTAACAGCAATGATTACATTCTCTTTTTTAAACCCAATGTTCATTGCGTTTTTTTGCATTGCTCTTAACATTTTATATTCCCCATGGATTGGGAATAAGTATTTTGGATTAACAGCTTTAATCATCATTTGTAATTCGCTTTGTGTAGCATGTCCTGAAGCGTGAATCTTCTTACTTGGTGTATTTTCATAAACTGTTACACCTAAACGATAAAGCTTATTAACCATTACTTCAACTTGACTTCAGTTTCCTGGAATTGGATTTGATGAAAGAATGATTGTATCTGAAGGTTTTAAAGTAATCTTAGAGTGTTTACCATTTGCCATTACATTTAAAGCAGCCATTGATTCACCTTGTGAACCAGTTAAAATAACAGCTATTTCATTATCAGGATAATTCTTTAATTCCTTACTTGAAATAAAAGTTGTTTCAGCTACTTTTAAATATCCTAAAGCACGACTTGTTTTAACATTTGCTTCCATTGATTTGCCAATGATACAAATCTTTTTATTCATTTTAACAGCAACATCAATGATCTGTTCAACCCGACCTAAGTTAGAAGCAAAAGTTGAAACAAAAACTCGCCCCTTTGCTTTACTCATATAATCAGCAATATTTTTAATTACAAAACATTCACTAGATGAAAATCCAGGTACTTCCGCACTTGTTGTTTCAGATAATAAAACATCAATACCACGAGCTGAAATTTCAGCAATCTTAAATAAATCAGTTTGATCTCCAGCAGTCCCAAAGTCAAATCTAAAATCACCAGTTGATACTACATAACCATTTGGTGTTTTAATACAGACACCAAATGAGTCAGGAATCGAATGACACACTCGATAAAAATCAACTTCAAAATTCTTTGTTTTAAACATCGTTTTATCTTCAAAAACAATGATTTCTGGTTTCTTTAAATCTTTGTACTCACCAATTTTTCGTTGAATTAATTTTGCTGCAAGTGGTGGTGCATAAATCTTCTTAATTGGTACTTGTCTTAATAAGTGTGGTATTCCCCCAATATGATCCTCATGCCCATGAGTGATTACTAATCCACTTATTCCTTTGTAATTTTGAACTAAATAATCAAAATTAGCAACCGTTCCATCAAACCCTGGCATTGTTGCATTTCCAAACTTAATTCCAGCATCAACAACTAAAATCTCATCATCATGTTCAACTACATATGTGTTTTTACCAATTTCTTCTAGCCCGCCAAGAGCATAGATATATGTAGGAATCTTTTTATTATTCTCCATACAACTCCTTTGTTTATTATTAATTAAATATTATTCTTTTTAATTTAAAAACAAAATCTAAAAATCTTGTTTATTGATTGATAAATATATCTTTTTAATCTAACACATCAATAACTAAAATCATTAATTAATGATGTAATAATATAATTTTAGTAGATTTATTTATAAATATGACAATTAATAACCAGAATATAGTTAATATAACTAAGTTTAAATGTTTATTCTTATAATATTATTAATATATTAAATAAAGGTTAATAGTATGCTTAAACATCCTTATTTGTTCATTGATTTAGATGGCACCTTACTAACTAAAAACCAAACTATTTCTAAATATAACTTAGATGCTTTAGATAAATACACAAAAGCTAATGGAACAGTTGTTTTATCAACTGGAAGATCACTAGCTAACACTTTAAAAGTAGTTAGCTTAATAAAAAATAAAATCAACTACCAGATTCAATATATTTCTTGCTTCAATGGTGCTCTTATTTATGATTGTATTAATCACAAAGTTCTATCTGCTAAATTAATTGATTCAGAAATCTTAACTAAGTTGTTTGATTTTACTAAAACAAACAACTTAGGGTTTTGACCATATAACCAAACATATATTGATCAAATGACTATTCAATTATTTAATATTTCCTATGCTTGATTAATTAAACTTTATTATACAAGCCATATTGTTATAAAACCTAAACAATATGATCCAATCAATGATAAGGTTTATAAAGTTAATATCTTACCTAATGCTCTTTATAAAAAACTAAATGGTTCAATATATCAACAACTTAAAGAACTGTGTAATAATCAAGCAACAGTATCATATACTTCAAAACACATTATAGAAATTACACCCCAAAAAACAGATAAAGGAGAAGCAATGAAATTCATTGCTAAACTTCTTAATACTAGCTTAGATCAAATTGCTTGTATTGGAGATAGTTCAAATGATATTCCAATGTTTAAAATAGCTAATCTAAGTGCAGCTGCTAAACTTAAAAGAATACATATTAAAGACTATGTTGATTTAATAATTAACAAAAAGAAACACAAAGATTCTGTTGGTATTTTTATTAATCAATATTTATTAAATAATCATTAAAGATATAATTAAAAAGTCCTTAAATAAGGATTAAGTAAGAAATTAATGCCCGTTAAGCAAAAAAGCTTGACGGGCTTATTATTTTTATGTATAATTGTTAGGTTGTCTAAAATTGATTAGACGTCATCTATTTATATAAATAACTAACTTAAAAGAGGTGAAAACATTGGTAAGAATTAGATTAACACGTGTTGGTACACACAAGCGACCATACTTTAGAATTGTAGTTATGGATGCTAAAGCTAAAGCAAATGGTGCTTACATTGAAAACTTAGGTCACTATAATCCAATTGATGGAAAAGTTGTTTTAAATAATGAACGCACACTTGAACAACTAAAGAACGGTGCTCAACCTAGCGATACTGTAAAAAGCATTTTATCTCAACAAGGTGTATGAAAAGAATTCACTGCACTTAAAGATGCTAATAAAAAACGTAAGGCTGAATTAAAGAAAGCAAAATAATTTGCTACATGAAAATTAGTATTTTAACAATCTTTAGTGATTTGTTTGCAACTTGACTAAATCACTCAATTATTAAGAATGCAATAGCTAATCAACATGTTGAAATTGAAATCATTGACTTTAGAGCTTATTCTAAAGATAAACATAAAAAGGTTGATGATTATCAATATGGGGGCGGACCTGGAATGGTTTTGTTGCTTCAACCAATTGTTGATGCAATCAGAGCCATTAAAACAGAAAATTCAATTGTAATTTTAACAAGTCCAAGGGGTTCTGTCTTTAGTCAACAAACAGCTGTTGATTTAAAATCTAAGTATGATCATATTATCTTAATAGCTGGTCATTATGAAGGTTTTGATGAGCGAATTAATCATTACATTGATGCAACAATTAGTATTGGTGATTATGTTTTAACTGGGGGAGAAATTCCTTGCATGATAATAGCAGATGCTATTGTTAGATTAATTGATGGAGTTATATCAAGTGATAGTTTAGTTTCTGAATCATTTAACAACTATTTACTTGATTATCCGGTTTATTCAAAACCAGTTGAGTTCGAAGGATATAAAGTACCTGATGTTTTATTATCAGGTCATCATAAAAATATTGCAACTTATCGCTTAGAACAACAAGAGTTAATTACTAAACAAAATCGTTTTGATTTATACACAAAATATATTAATAATAAAAGGAAGGTGTAAAATATGTCAGTTATGAAAATTAATAAGGGTGAAATCCTAAATTATGTTAACTCAACACAGTTAAAAAAAGATATTCCTTATTTCAGTTCTGGGGACACAGTTGTTGTTCATAACCGAATTCGTGAAGGTAAAAAATCAAGAATTCAAAAATTCGAAGGTGTTGTGCTTCGTCGTACTGGTTCTGGAGCTAGCGAAACTGCTATGGTTCGTAAGGAATCTGATGGCGTGGGTGTTGAACAAATCTTTAGCATCCACTCACCACTTGTTGAAAAAATTGAAGTGTTACGTTATGGTAAAGTACGTCGTGCTTACATTTCATATATGCGTAACCGTTCAGGTAAATCTGCAAGAATTAAAGAAATTAAAAATAAATATAAATAGTATGAACGATCTTAAAAAGCAACAGTTAGTATAATTAATTGTTGCTTTTGTTTCATTATTAAACAAGAAAAATTGCTGAAAGGAGTTGGTTTAGTTGGAAGAAAATAAAAACAAATCTAAATTTAGTTTTAGTAAGTGAGTTAAAAAGAATCCACAGCGTACAAACGAATTATTAAAAAGAACAAGTAGAATCAACACTAATCAAACAATGATTCATGAACCAAATGGTGTACAAATTGAAAAAGTACGTTATAAAGCTGGTTTATTGAAGTTTGCTAGTTTATATACTACTAAGCGGATTTGAATTCGTTATCTAGCGATTGTTGCTTTTTCTTTATTAACAGGTTTACTTGGTTTAGTGCTTGTACAAAACACAGGAATTTATTCTCCTGGAATCACTGGTCTATCACAAGGAATTGCTCGGCTTGCTCAATCTATTATCATTACATCATCAAATGATGCTTATAATGCAAAAATAGCTTATGATATTTTATTCTGATTATTAGTTGTTTTTATTAATGTTCCTTTACTAATTTTTGCTTATTTTAAAATTGGTAAACACTTTGCATTAATGAGTTTAGTTTATATTTTAACTGCTCAAGTCTTTGGGTTTATTATTGCTCAAATTCCTAATACAGATAAGATTATGATTTTTGGTAATAATAAACTTGCTTATCCAACTATTGATAACTTCTTTACCAACTCCTTATTAGATAGAGATGTAACAGCAAATTTAGCTAATAAAACACTTAGTTTTGATGCTATTAAAAATGAAGCTATTAAACAAGAATTTATCAATTTTTATAACACTGAACAAGCTAAAACAAGTAATGTAATCTTACGTCAATTCTTTGATCATTTTAAGAGTGCAGAAGCTAAAGATGCTTTATATGACTTTAGTAAA
This sequence comes from Ureaplasma diversum, assembly GCF_000941095.1. Lineage (NCBI taxonomy): Bacteria > Bacillati > Mycoplasmatota > Mycoplasmoidales > Mycoplasmoidaceae > Ureaplasma > Ureaplasma diversum. The sequence continues at coordinate 812,406 of NZ_CP009770.1, read as the reverse complement.
CCATTATATGAATATCATTTACTAATTGAAAACAAGGTTCAAGTTCTACCATGAACTGATCCTGCACAAGCTCCTAAAATTCCTTCAATTTTAGTGTATGCTTTTGTGTATGGTATCTTAGATGGAATCTTTATGGCAACAGTTTATATTGCTGGTGGTTCGTCTGGGGGAACTGATATTGTTTCATTCTTTTATTCAAAGAAAAATGGTAAACCAATTGGTTCAATTCTAACCTACTTTAATGTATTTACTTTATTATTAGGTATTATTTTAGGTTCATTTGTCCCAGGAACATTAATTGATAAACGATTTGTTGATGTGGAATTATTCTTTTCACCAAACATGATAGCATCAGTCATTGCTTCAATTTTATTAGGGGTACTATTAAACGCTTACTTCCCTAAACATAAGAGTTTAAAGATTGATGTGTATGCTAAAGATATTCAAAAAGTTATTGAAAATCTACGAAATCATGACTTTAATAATTCAATCACAATTTCTCAATCAGTTAGTGATGCTTCAATTAAAGTTAATCAATCATTACAAACAATCTCTCCTTATGTTGAATTCCCTAATGTAATTAGATTAGTACGAGAAGTTGATCAAGACTGTTTAATTGTCGTTAGTCCAATTGTAGGGATTGATGGTGAAATGGTAATGCGAAAATCAATTAACTAAATTATTTATATTAACTCTTTTCATTAATTGAAAAGGGTTTTTATTTTTATACTTAAGTAAGAAGGGTGCTTTAAAATGTAGCTTTTGAGTTGATTGATTTTTTTCTTTTTTGGTTATTTCTTGAAAATATTTGTAGATAGAACAAAACACAATCAACCGGAACATGTAGTGAACCCGATTTTTTGGACAAATTAATTCTTGTCTATTGTTATAAGGATTGATGCCTGTATTGTACAGGAGTCAATCCTTTTAATTTTACTTGTATTCTTTCGTTATTATAGTAATGAATGTAGTTTGTTATAGCTTGGATTAATTCTTCAACCGTTTTAAATTCAGATTCATGACCATAAAACATTTCGTTTTTTAGTTTACCGAAGAAATTTTCCATAGGCGAATTATCAAGACAATTACCTTTTCGCGACATTGATTGAATAATATTTTTCTCAGCTAGCATTTGGCGGTATTGGCGCATTTGATATTGTCAGCCTTGATCTGAATGCAATATTAACCCACTTAAGTCTTCAAACTTTTGAAAAGCTTCACCAATCATCTTAACTGTCTGTTGAAAGTTAGGGCTTGTTGAAATATTAAAAGCAATAATTTCTCTATTGTGCATATCCATAATTGGTGATAAGTATACTTTGCTATTAGTGATGCGAAATTCAGTAACATCAGTTGTTCATTTTTGATTACAAGAAGTGGTTGAAAAATCTCGTTGATAATAAGTTTTATGAGCAACTTGATCTTGAATCTTGATTAATAGATGACTCTTCACTACCCCATTTAAATCGCCTTTGTATGATCGATATTTAGCTTTAGGAGTTAGAGCAAATAATCCCATTAGTTTCATTAAACGTTTCACTTTTTTATGATTAATTAAAATCCCTCTATTTGCTAATTCTAGTGTGATTCTACGGTATCCATAGCGTTTTTTGTGGTGGTAATAAATTTCAGTGATAAGGCTCATTATTTCCTTGTTTTTCAGATCCTTACTTACCTTTTTAAGGTGGTAATAATAATCACTTCTTGAAATGCCTGGACAATTTGGATTGCTATTAATTACTTCTAAAATGAATCTCAAACTACATAACAATTCTTGCCTTAGTTCTGTGATAGCTTGAGCTATTTCTTCTTTTGTTGGTTTTCTCTTTTCTGAACTAAGGCATCTAATTTTTTTAAGTATTCGTTCTCTATGGTAAGGCGTAAATTCTGCTTTCGTAAAAGTTCATTTTCTTGCTTCAATGAGATGTTCGTCTTGTTTTCTTGCTTTTTGTTCATATGGTTTACGGCCCCTCTTTTTCTCTACAACATTATACCCGTTTTCAAGAAAAGATTTAATTCATGAGTGTAATAAACCAACATTAGATAATCCTAATTCTATCGATACCCTTACATAAGTTTCACCGTTAAGCAAAACACGATCAATTGCTGCTTTTTTGAATTCTTTAGAATATTTTTTATTCCTAGAACGATAAACAATCTTAGTTCCATGCCTTTCTATTAACCGAATAATGTATCAAACAACGGTTCTGTTTAAATTGTATTTCTTTGCAATTTTATTAAATGAAAAATCTTTTTCTTTGTACAAAGAGTAGATCTCTAACTTATCTTTCCTGTGTTTCCCACTTGTAGATTTTAAAAAAATAATGCCGTTAAATCATCCCTTTTTTGGATGCTCAAGCTAACACTTTTTCATAGATAATCCAGCTGGATTTTGTGCCTTTGTTAACAAAATCAATTTCTTGAACAACCATATTATTAACAATCTCTTTAATTGATTTAACATCATTTACGATTTCAACTAATTTTTGTTCTGTAATTTTTTCTAATCCCTGAGCAACTAATTCATCATTCATTCAATGTAGTATAAATCTTAAGAAAACAAGAGACACAAAACATAAACACAAATATCCTAAAATGTGTTCGTATTTAGATAGGTAAATCGGTCTTAATTCAAGTGTACTTTTTAAAGTTCTAAAGTTCGATTCGATTTTTCATTGTTTAGTATAAATTTCCATTATTTCTAGAATTGATAAATCGAATCGGTTTGTTATATAAACGAAAAAACCATCGTATTTTTCATCTTCTAAAATCTTTTCTTGATCAAGAATATAATAAGTCGTTTTGTCTACAGCCTTGTAGTATCTGCACTTCTTAGCTCCCATTAGTTTTTCTTGTGTAACAACACCTTTTTTGTCCATTTTCTTAGTGAAGTTGTTGATTAAAACTTCTCGATCATGTCGGTCTTTTCTAGCTCTTTCTTCGCTATGAACAACCACTAATCTTTTAGTTGATGCAGCATCTTGACTATCACCATTTGCTGGTTTCAAATCAATAATTTTGTATTTTAAATTATCATTCAATTGAGTATAATCGTCAGAATTCGTAATAGCATTTTTGATTTCTTTTTTAGTTGCTTTTAATCGATAAGCAAACACATAATTTCAACCGTTAGATTCTAAGAATCTAATATTTTCAGCATTATTCATACCCTTATCACCAACTATTGTGATGTTTTTAATTTCGTAAATACTAGCTAATTCTTCTAAAAACGGAATGAATGTTTTTTGGTCTGGTGTGTTTCCTGGGAAACATTTATAGTGAATTGGAATTCCATTTTCATCAGTTGCCATTGCGATTACAATTTGGTCTTCTTTGGTTTTTCCATCCTTTGAATAACCAGGCATTTTTAATCCTGTTCTAGTGAAACTTTCAAAATATGCTGTGGTTGAATCAAACCACATTACACTAATGTTTCTTTCGTATTTTTCGCTAATTTTGTCGTTTAAATTTTTAAGCAATATATGTGAATTTTTTGCAAGATACTCAAGAGATCGATAATATGAATTTTTAGAGAAAACATCTTGTTCTTCTTTTTCAATCGATTTCATTGTACCAAGTATACTTTTAGGTCCTTTGATTCGGTGTGAAAGCAATTGAATCAATATTGTTCTTAAGGTACTAGACTTTGTTTTTGAGCACCCTTTTAAAAGATCAAAATGATCAAATAATGTCTCAAATAATGAAAACATTTTATATTCTTCTTTAACTTCATTTTTAGCCGTTTCATTTGAATCTAAAACAGATTTTACTTCTTGTTTAGTTTTATCATCAAACGTCATAAATGGAAAATCTTGAGCGTTTATTTCTTCATCTCAATCATATTCATCACTAAACATCATCAGTTCGTCAACCGAACTAATTACAATTTTTGTTTCCGACTTTTTAGTATTGGGACCAGTTAAAATAGCAGGTGAACTTTTCACTTTTTTAGTTGTAGTTTTTTTAGAAGTTTTGTTGTCTGTTTTCATATTTTTACTCGTTTTGATATCTTAATTCTTGCATCTTTGTAATTATTATAAACTTTTATATTTTTATAAAAATATAAAAGCAAAATAAAGCATTTTAACTCTTTTTGTACCAAAAGAGAAAAACCCAGCAATAATTTTGAAAAAATCTTGCTCATTACATTCTTTTATAAGTCTTATTTTTATATATAAATATATAAAAGAAAAATAAAAAAACCCTTAACTCGTCATTAAGTTAAGGGTGTAATTGAACAAGTGGGAAACACAGGTTATTAATTTTATATTATTTTTTTAAAATTGCTTAGCTTTAAATACAACACCTTTAATAGAAAATATAACTTACTAAAACTTCTTTAACTAAAAACAGACATAATCAGTGTTAGCACCATTATATCTGTTTATATTTTTAATAACTTAATTAGATTATTTTTATATTACTCATTCTAAGGCAGTGAGTCTTAGTTAATTGTTGATTTTTTTTAAATTAGCTATAAGTCAAACTAACCTTATAAGTTATTGTTTCTTTTCTTGATCTTTAGTAGGTAATGATTTTTGGTTTAGTTTTCTCTTTTTGTAATATTTAGCAATGATTAATATTACAACAACACTTACTCCTAATACCACAGAACCTACGATTAAACTAATTCTTTGATGTAGAGCTATTTTTGTTTGTTCATCAACATAGATTTGATTAAGATTAATTTCATTAGTTTTAAGATGATCAGCAAAATGTAATTGTTGATCTTTTAAAGTGATTTTAGAAATAACAAGATCATTTAATTTATTAGCTTCATCAATGATTAAACGAATTGTTGTATCAGTAACCTTAAGAAAAGGAAATAATTTAGTTTCTGATACTTTAGTATTAATGTTAGTAAATGTTAAACTAATTGTTTTAGTATCTAATAAAGATAAATTAGCCAAACCTAAAGTAAGTTCTAAAACATAAAAATTAGAAGCATTTTTATAGACTTTAAAATTATTAATTAAATTACTAATTTTATTAGATGCAACTAATACAGATGGAGTAATAATAAGAGTAGATCCTATTAATGTTTTTGTGATCAATTTAATTAATTGTTGTTTTTTAATCATATACTTATTTATCTTAAACCTTTAGATATTATTATAAATAAAAAAGCCGCACATTTTTGTGCGGACTTATATTTTTATCTTTTAGCTAATATTTCTTTAAGGATAGTGAATGAAATTGCAGGGTTAGCTTGAGCTTTGGTTTTTTTCATTAATTCACCCATGATGAATTTTTCAACACGATCTGGACGTTCATCGTACTGAGCCATCATAGCATCGTTATTAGCTATGATTTCGTTTAATAATTTAGTTAATTCATTTTTATCAGTGATTTGTTCAAAACCAAGTTCTTTGATTAAGACTTCTGGATCTTTGTTTGTTAAATAAATTTGTTCAAGAATTGTTTTTGTTTGTTTACCATTGATTAAGGTTTGATTAAATAGTTGAATCATTTTTGCAATTTTAACTAATGTATCTTCACTTATTTGATCAATAGTTTTGTTTTGTTTATTAATTAAACCTAAGAATTCTAAACAAACTCATTTATAAACATTAACACTTGATTTTGCTATTTGGTTAACAAAATCAAAAGCTTTATATAATGATCAATCAGCTAATAGTTGTTCAATAGCAACACTATTCATCCCATCTGCTAATAATTCTGATCTAACTTGATCAATACTACTTTTCTTAGTAGCTAATAAATCAGCTACAAATTGATCAGATAAAGATATTGGAGCAATGTTTGGTTCACTGATGTATCGATAATTAACAGCATCATTTTTTGAACGCATAAAAACTGTTGAGTTTGTTTGATCATCATATCTTCTTGTTTGTTGTTCTACTAATTGATTAGTTAAGATCAAATTAGTTTGTCGTTTTATTTCATAATTAATTGCTTTAGCAACATTGCTGATTGAGTTGATGTTTTTGATTTCAACTTTAGTTCCAAACTTACTATCACCATATAAACGAACTGAAATATTAACATCAGCACGCATTGATCCATCTTCTAATTTAGCATCTGAAATATCATTAAATAATAATATTTTTCTTAATTCTTCTAAATAAGCGACAGCTTCATCTGCACTTCTTAAATCAGCTTCAGTTACGATTTCAATTAATGGTCAACCTGCTCGGTTGTAATCTAGTAAGATTTTGTTTTCAATTCCAGTTTGTTTAGCTGTATCTTCTTCAAGATGGATTCGATTGATTCTGATCTTTTTAGTTTGATCATTACATTTAATATTGATATAACCATCATATCCAATTGGATACTGTTGTTGGGTAATTTGAAACCCTTTTGGTAAATCTAAATAGTAGTAATGTTTTCGATCAAAAGCAATGTAATGATGGTTTGTTTTCATATTTAAAGCATTAGCTAAAAATAAACCTTTATAAACAGCTTGTTTATTAACAGTTGGTAAAGCTCCAGGGTGGGCTAAATCAACTTCATTAATGTTTAGATTGACTGCAGCTTTATGATCTGCACTTGTGTTTGAAAACATTTTTGTTTTTGTGTTTAATGCTGTATGGACTTCAATTCCAATGATGACTTCAAAATTATTCATTACTATTTTCCTTTAAAGCTTGTTCAATTAAATAAGCAGCATTTAACACTTCTTGATCATTAAATACTTTAGAAAATAAATTTAAACCAACATGACCTGATTCGTTTTTAATAAATGGAATTGAAATTGATGGAAGTCCACTGAAGTTAGCAATTTGTAATACATCTGTAATTTCATTAGTTGTTGGTTGTTGAGTTCTTACAGCTTCAATAGTTTCAGCAACATCATTTGTTGTTAAATGAATAAAGATAGTGTTTTGATCATTTAAATGTTGATTGATTGCTTCTACAATTAGATTACGCATCTTTTTAGCATTCATAAAGATTGGTTCAATTGTGTTTGATTGAGTCACAAAAGCCCCCATATATAAACGCTTTTTGATTTCACTATTAAAGAATTGATTACGAGTGTTATAAAGTAAATCTTCATAATTTTTATAATCAACTAACTGATGTCCAAAAGTAATATTGGTTAAGTTAGATAAAGAAGATAGTCCTTCAGCATAAGCAATTACTTTATAAATTGAGGGAATTGCTTGAATCAATTTAAAATCATATTCTACAAAACTAACTTGATGATTATTAGCTTTAAGCTCAGCTATTAGTTGATCAAAAGCAAGTTTATATTCTGGTTTAAATAAAGCATAAATATCTTTAATGATTTTAAAGTGATATTTTTGGTTTGAATTTAGTTGATCATAAAAATTAGTATTAATGTCTACACTTGTACTATCTTTATAATCTCTTTGAACTATAGCATCTAAAACAATAGCTACATCAGCTACATCATTTGCTAAGATTCCAACATGATCAAGTGAAGGACTAAATGGCATTACTCCATATCTTGAAACAATTCCATAAGTTGGTTTATAACCACAAATACCTAATAAAGAAGCAGGTCGACGAATTGAATCCCCAGTATCAGTTGCAATTGCATAAGGTACCACTCCTTGTTGTACTAATAGTGCAGAACCAGATGAAGAACCACCAACAACTCTGTTAGGATAATCAACATTAATAACAGGACCAAAAGCTGAAGCTAATCCAGTTCCACCAAATCCAAATTCATCACAATTTGTCTTGTTAATCAAGATTGCTTTATTTTGATCTAATAAAGTTTTAATGTGTGCATCATATGGGGGAGTATATTTACTTAATAATTTAGAACCACCAGTTGTAATAATATCTTTTGTAATAATATTATCTTTTAGTGAATAAGGAATACCAGCTAAAAATTGGTTAGGTTCTATTGGACTTTTATCAAATTCTTTAGCAAGTTCTAAAGCTTGTTTGTAATTTGTAGCTAAAGTTGCATTAGCTTCTTTTAGTGCAATGTCTTTGTTGATTGCTTCATTTACTAATTGTTCAACAGTTATTTCTTTATTAATTAGTTGGTTATGTAAAGTTCGAATTGTTTTATTTTTCATTTTTTAGAACTCCATAATTTTGTTGAACTTCAATGTGACAATCTAACACTTCTTTATGATTTAGATTAGCATTTTGATCAATTTCATCTTCTCTTAAGTAGTTATCAAATGATTGATGAATATTAAGTAAAGGTTTAGTGTTCGATAAATCAAAATGATCAAAGCATTTAAGATCATTAACTAATTGTTCTATTGCTTTAATAATGTTAGCTTCTTCTTGTTCATTAATATCAAACATTGATGTTTGTTTTAAATCAGCTATATTGATTTCATATTTCATATTATCTTAATCCTTAATCAACATGAATTGGTACATTTTTATCTTCGACAATATCATCTTCATACTCATATCGAATCAATGGTACAACAATCTTAAAGATTGGATAAATAATCATTAAATTTAATATAACCATGAATGGGAATAAAGCTGCTCTAATTGATAACCATTGAGTATATTTTAGTGATGATAGTTCAGCATCAAATGATGGCATCATCAATAAGTTAACAACAGCTTCAGTTAATAAGATTGTAACAAGCACAGGAGTAAAGACAACAAACCAATTACCCTTTTGTTGTTTTTTACTATATTTCTTTATTAATCATTTAACTAATAAACATAACCAAACAACAATGATTGATACAACAAAGAAAGCAGAAATTAAAGCAATCATTGTAGTAGCTGGAAGTCTTAGATCAAATCCAAAGACTTGAATTGAGAATCCATTATCTTTAATTCCTGGTGCAAAATATAAGAATAAAACAATAATAACACCAATAAATAAGGTAGCTAGTGAACTATAAATAGCAAACGGAATATCGCGTTTTTTAGATGTAGTTAGAATGATTCGAATCAATCCACCAATTAGACCATATGCCATTGCAGCAATTAAATACCCATGGTGGAATACACCTGCAGTTAAAGCAACAGCTAATAAATCTGTCATTGCTCCAATAAAAATACCTAAGATTGGACCAAATAATAATCCACCAATTTTAATTAAAATTCCTTCAAGCGTAACCCGGGTTCCTGGTCAGGCTCTAAAAATAACAGATGCAGTATTAGCTGATAAAACAGTTAATAAGATAATAACAGCAACTGAGATCGAGATCACCATTCCAATATTGGAGATCCCTTTAATTGATGGTCTTGGAATAATATAAAATCGTTTTTGATAACGAATTGAATAATATATTTTTTTAATAACTGTAAAAATAATAAAAGTAATTAAAAAAGCTAAAAATATTAAAATGATTTGTCAACTCTTAAACCCCTCAACTTCAACTGTTGTATTATGAAGTTTACTTTGTATATTCATTAAGAATTCACCTCATTTCATAGTTTGTATATTTTATCATTTTATTGGATCTCTATTATTTTTAATCAAATATTGATTAGCTTGACTAAAATGCTTGTTTTCTATAAATCCTAAGTGAGCACTTAAAGGGCTTGGATGTGGACACATTAATATTAAGTTTTGAGCAGTATTAATGTATTTTAAATATGATTGAGCTTGTTTTCCTCATAACATATAAACCACATTTTTAACTTTACTTAATGCTTTAAAAATATCAACCATCATCTCTTCATAACCAAAAGCTTTATGTGAGTTTGGTTGGTTCATATTCACTGTTAAAACAGTGTTTAATAATAAAACACCTTGTTTAGCTCAAGGTTCTAAATCCCCATCTACTTTTTTAATATTAAGATCATATTCAAGAGCTTTAAAGATATTAATTAATGATGGAGGTAAGGGTTTGTAGTTATTATCTACACTAAAGCACAAACCATTAGCTGTATCTTTAGTATGATAAGGATCTTGTCCTAAGATCACAACCTTAGTATCTTCTATATCAAAATATTTAAAACAACGAAAGCGTTGTTCTATTTTTGGATAAATAACATGATCTTGACTTGCTTTTTTAAGATTGTTTAAGATCTTTGTTGCATAAGGTTGTTTTAGACAATGATTAATTATGAAGTCTTTTCATTTCATGAATCAGATACATTTTGATTTGATGCTACAACTTTATTTAAATCAACAACATATTTAGTTAAATTAGCTGCTGCAGCTGTATTATTAGCATCAGTACCTATAGTTGCTTTAGGATTAGCTAAAGCTGCAAAAGCTAAGTTAGCATATTGTTGTTTTTCATCAACTTTTTTAGAAACAACAGATTTTTTGATTGCTTCAACAAATTTACGTGAAGAGACAAAGCTATCACGAACAATTGGTTGATTATCAACTATGAATGCGTATGGATAAACACCATTAATACCATTATTGTGTTCATAATAAAGATGATCTAAGATTTCTTTATCTTCAGTGTATTTTCTATTTTCTAATTCAAATAAAGCTTTTGTATCAGCTTTTAATTCTTTACCTAAAACATTAAAAGCTTGAATCTTATTAATAGCACCAGTGAAGTATTCATAATGAACCACTGCACCTTCTTTTTGTTGTTGAGTAAGTTCTTTATTATTGTTATTAGCTTTGATTAATGCTTCATTTTTTGAAGTTAGTTCTTGATTAGTTCGATCAACTCTTAAAGTAGCTGGAGCAAAGTTAAATACCATATCATTGATTGGTAAAGCATAAACAAGGTTTTTAACTCCATCTTTATAAACTTTTTTATCATCAACTGATAAAGCAGCATTAACTAAACTAAGTGGATTTTTAAGTGGATCAGCACTATTTTTTTCAGGAAGCATAAAACTAGCTCCATCTTTAGCTGATGTGTTTAATCAAGCATAGTGTAATTTAATATTTTTTACTCTAACAAAAACATTATGTAAACTACGATCAGCTATTTGTTGATCAGTTAATGGCTGACCAAATTGTGGTAAATCAATTGATAAATCTTTAACACCTTTAATGAATTCGTATTCGAACTCAAAGTTATAAAGAGCAAGTTTAAATGTACGTCTTCCTGCTCCTACTCCTCTTACTAATCCATTTAAGAACTCTTGTTTAACTTCTGAATCTTGTTGTGAACGGAAGTTATAATCTTTTACATTAACTTCTTGAGCTAAAAACTTAGTTAACTCATCAGTCATAGTTGTAGCGTATGCATAAACACTATCACTAACTTGAGCTTTATTATAAACATCAACAGCATTTTTAATTGATGCTAATTTTTGTTCATTATATATTGTTTTATTTAATTCATATTGATTAGTTTGAGTATTTAAAGTTTCAAAGTTAATTGGTAAAGTGCTTGTTTTAGTATCTTTATCTGTACTTAGTGGATGATATGATAAACCATTGTGAATTGTTCTAAGCATTTCATTTTGAAGCACAGCAATACTAATTGGATTAATCTTTTTAGGATCAGTATCTTTTGTTCAAACAACTTCTGGTTTTTCATTAACTAAAACATAACCATTAGCATCAATTTCTTTGTTATTTTTATCAACTCGTTTATTATCTTTAATTGTTACATAAGATAGATCACCAGATCTAAAGTATTGTTGATTTAAAAGATTTTGGTTCTGGAAAGCTAATTCGTGAACAGCATTAGCTCCATTTGGAGCTTTAATTGTTAATGCTAATTTTCCATTATCTTTAATTGTTACATAGTGTGCTTTAACAACAGGATTAGCAGCAGCTGAACAAGATGCAGCAATTAAAGGAACTATTACTAGTGCACTAGTTGCTAAGAGAGCGAACAACCTTTTTTTATTTTTAATTAATTTCATAATTACCCCTTTTAATTATTAGTTTATTTAAAGGCAAAGAAACGAGATATTTGCTTATTAAAGGTTAAAATCACATATCCTGTTGTACCACTTCTATTCTTTGCTATATCAAATTTAACATTAGGTGATTGGTCATATGTTTGTGAATTGTTATTATTTGAATTTTGTAAATTAACAACAGCAGCTCGATCGTAATGAATAAAAGCAACAATATCAGCATCTTGTTCAATTGATCCAGATTCTCTTAGATCAGATAATTTTGGTCCTGAATCATCATATTGCGAATTAAACATTCCCTTTGGAGCATTGTTTTTAATTAAACCACTAGAAGCACGATTTTCAGCTTGTCGTGATAATTGAGCTAATGCAATAATTGGTGTTTTTAAATCTTTAGCTAAACTCTTAAGTTTTTGTGAAATTTTACCAACTTCTTGAGCTCGGTTCATTGATCCTTGTTCTGTTGGTGAAATCAATTGTAAATAATCAATTACAACAAAAGCAATATCGTTCTTTTTAGCTATTTCTCTTAATTTTGATTCAATATCTAAGATTGTTAATGGGTTCTTATCATCCATGTAGATCGGTCAATGATTGATCTCTTTTAATTTACTAGCAAATGCTGAGTTATTCTTTTTGTTTGTTTCATATTCTGGATGTTTTAGAAAATCAAGTTTTTCAATTTCTCTACTTGGAATATGAGTCTCTGCAGCAATCATTTTTTTAAGAATTTGTTCATTAGGCATTTCTAATGAAAAAATAACAATACACTTTGTTTTCTTGTTTTTAACATTGATTTTATTCATTTGGTTTAAAATGATTTGTTGTTCAATTTCTTCGTTTTGTTGCATGATCCGTTTAATGTTATTAACAACAACATTTAAAGCAAAAGTTGTTTTACCCATCCCAGGACGTGCAGCAATAACAACTAATTCCCCTGGGCGAAAACCATTATTAGTAAAAGCATCGATCCCTGAATATCCAGTTGGTACTAAATCTGGTGATTTGTTTTCTGTTTTAAAATCATTTAGTTTTTCTTTATATTCATCAACTACACTATTAATTGATTTCATTGATGAAGTTGATACATCAGATAAGATCTGTAATAATTGATCCCGAATGTTATCATATTCAACTAAATAATTATTTAAACCAATATTTAGATTTAATAAATTAGTGGCAAAATCTTTTAGATTTTGTTGTGTAATACCAATTTTAACAATATCTATTAGATCTTCTAAACTCTCACTATAAGAAAGTTCAATATCTAAAATAATATTTATTTCTTCTTTAATTTTTTCTAATTGATCAAGTTTGTTAACTTTACTTGAATCTTCAGCACCAACTGATAAGATTGTTTCTAGATTAATACTTCGATCTGAAGTTTTTAGTTTATAAATTGCTAAAAAAATATCCTTAATAACACCGATACTACTATCAAGGTGTTTTGGGTTAATCTTATTTAAAGCAACATCAGCGTGAAGGTTATCGACCAAGATTGCTTTGATAATTTTACGCAATGCTTCAATTAGCATATTTTGATGCGTCTTTGCCATATCACTCATATTAAACCTCGATAGTACTATTGATTAATTAGGCTTTAGTAACAACAACTTTAATATTTGCAACTACTTGTTTATGTACTTGCACTTGAACAATATGTTCGCCAATACCTAAAGCATGTGGTTTAGTTAACATATGTTTTGTTACAACTTTACTATCTTTATTTAGTTCTTCAATGATTTGTTTATTACTGATGTTACCAAATGTTTGTAAGTTATTAACTTTTAAACTAAAGTGTAATATTTTTGATTCAAGTTCTTCTTTTAGTAAAGTAGCTTGTAGAATAGCTTCTTGTTCTTGAGCTTGTAAAGCTTCTAGGTTTTGGTTTAAGATTTGTTGAGATGTAGTTGTATAAGCAACAGCTTTCTTTTGTCTAATTAAAAAGTTTTTAGCATATCCATCTGCTACTTCAACAATTGTATTTTTAGAACCTAATCCTTTAATATCTTCTAATAAAATAACCTTCATAAAAACCACCTTTTTAATTTTAAAAATGTACAAAAAGCAGTGAAACGACTGCAAAGCACATCATCTCACTGTTCATTGTCAATTATTCTTTTACGTATGGTAGTAATGCAACAAAACGTGCACGTTTAATTGCATTAGAAACTCGACGTTGCATACGAGCGCTACAACCAGTTACACGACGTGGTGCAATTTTGTTATTATTGTTAATAAATCCTTGTAATAATTGAACATCTTTGTAATCTACGTGTTCAATTCCTTTTGAAGATAGTAAACATCTTTTTTTTCTTCTAGGACGTTGTTTGTTTGGATTAAAAGCCATGATTAACTCCTTTTGTTTATTTATTCATCTAAACTATCCATTCACATTGATTGTTCATCACTTAAATCATCATTACTTGATTGATTTGATGATGAATTGTTATATGTTGTGTTTGGGTTAGCGTTTGAATATGATCCAATGTTATAATCAAAGTTATTGTTTTGTTTTACATTATCATTAACTGCATTATATTGGTCATTCTTTCTTGATCCAAGTCCTTGAACATTGTTAGCAACAACTTCAGTTACATAAACGGTTTGTCCGCTTTTGTTAACATAACTTCGAGATTGTAATGCCCCTTCAACAACTAATGGATCACCTTTTTTGATGTACTGATTAATGAAATCAGCACTTTTAGCAAATGCGACACAATTAATAAAAGATGTAGGCATATTACGCGTTGGTCCATCAACTGCAATACTAAAATTACAAATTGATAACCCTTGAGTTGATGTTGATGGTCTAGGATCTTGTGATAAGCGACCAACTAAGAACACACGATTTAGCATAATATTACCCTAACATTTACTTTCTTAATTTTACTACGCTTTTTTGTTTACTTCACGTTCAGCACGAGCTGCTTCATAAGCTGCTTGACGTTCAGCAGCACGACGTGCAGCTTCTGCTTGACGAACTTTGAAGATTTCACCTTTCTTTTCGTTACGTGCAACTTTTTTAGGATTAATAGTTGCTTTGTAACCGTAATCTTTTTCAAGATTGATAATTAAGTGACGTAATACATTTTTGTTAATGTTTGCAAAACGTCTAAATTCACTAATTGCAGTGTTATCTGTAGTTTCAAAGTTAAAAACATAACGGTATGCTTGTTTTACTTTATTAATTTCATATGCTAATGTTTGTAAACCTTCATAGTTGTTTTCTTTAACTTCTGTTTTTAAAACAGCTTTTAGTTCATTAGCAACTTTATCTGCAGCAGATTGTTCGATATCTCCACGAACAACTAGCATAATTTCATATTTTGCCATGTTATTTCCTCTCTTATGGTTTAGTAGCTAAAATTAATTAGCAAGAGTGTTTAAATCTATAAAATAAATAAAACCTAAACGGTCTATTAATAAAGTAATTAATTTAGTTTAGGTGCAAATATAAATTAAACTAATAAATTATAGCAAATTCAGCTATATCATTTTTATTTATTAGCATTATATATAAGATATAGTAAAAGATATTTATTAGGATTAGCTAAATTATCTATATAACTATGTTCTTATCATTATATCTAGTTTTTGGTTGTTATTTGAATATTAAATTGAGATCTTTTAATGTTTAAAAATTATGTTGAATAAATAGATTTTAATAGGTTTAGTAGGTTTTGAGTTTGGTGATTTTTGATGATGGCAAATCAAAAAGTAACCATCAATTTTTATTTCTCTAAAACACCTTTAACCGGAACATTTACCTAGAAAGTCCTTTTTTTTTTTTTTTTTGAAGCACGAAAAAATGAATTTAGAATTGCTCTATATTTCTCAAACCAAACTTTTAAAAAGGAATTTTCAACATAATTTTAACTATCAAAGGATTTATTAATATATGAGTAAATTCAAAAATAAAAAAGCACTGGCTTTATCTGTTGGTGCGATTATGGCAGGGGTTAGTGTTATAGGGGTAGTTGCAGCTTGTGCGCCAACGAAAGCAAAACCAAATAAACCTTCTCAAGGTACTCAAAACCCATCTCAATCAGGTGGAAATGAGTCTTCAAATCCAGGTAGCGGTAACACTACAAATCCAAGTGGTCAAGGTTCAGGAACTGGTGGTACAACTAATCCAACAGGTGGCTCAACTAATACTACACCAGGTGCAACAAACTCAGGTGAGCAAGGTTCAAATAATGGTGGAACAACAAATCCATCAGGCGGGTCATCAAATGCTTCTCCATCAACTCCATCAACTCCACAAACTACACCAAAAAATGAAACACCAAGTGTGGGTGCTAGTCCTGAAACAAATAAAAATGAACCAGCACCTAGTGAAACTGAAAAACAAACTGAACAACCATCAACCCCACAAACTGAAAATGGCGGTGGTAAATCAGAAGGAAAACAAAAAGAACAAGGCAACTCTTCAAAAGATTCTACAAAAAATAATGATCAGCAAGAAGGTAGTGGATCAACTACTAATGTAGATTCTGATGCTAAAAAAGATGGAGAAAAAGGAACAGATCAAGAAACAACTAAGAAAACTGAATCTGATAATACTGCTCAGCAAGATCAAGCTAAAAAAGATGAAACTGCTCCGCAAAAAGACAATCAAATGCAAAATAACGGAACTGCAAATGGTGAGCAACAAAGTGGTGGCACTGAAGGAAAAAAAGCTGATTCTCAAATGGGTACTAAACCACAAGAAACTAAAGCAGAACTTAAATTTAATAGCTTAAAGGTTAAAAGACAAGCTTCTGACCAAAGATTTCTAATATTTGAAGTATCAACGCCAGAAGAATTATGAAAACAAATCGAAAAGAAAAATTTTGAATTCATTGTAGAAAATTCAGAAGGTAAGATAACTAACGATAACACTGCTGAAACTGGAATTCCTAATAGATTTATTTCTAAAGATAACAAAGGAAATGTAACATTTGAAACATATCCATTTAGTTTTTGAGATAAACAAAAATACAAAATTACACACCTTTGGGTAGTTGGTGATAAAAAACAAAATAACTTACTTAAAGAAAGTGTTGAATTTTAATATTTAACTTATTGCTAGTTTGTTAATAACATAATAAAACATAATTAAAACCGACAGAAAATGTTGGTTTTTTTATTTCTATGCAATTACATCTAACGAAACAATAAAACCATATTATTCAAAATAAAACAAAATTATAATTCACACTAAAACACCTATAACCGGAACATTTACCTAGAAAGTCCTTTTTTTTTTTTTTTTTGCAGCATTAAAAATTGAATTTAGAATTGCTCTATATTTCACAATCCAAACTTTTAAAAAGGAATTTTCAACATAATTTTAACTATCAAAGGATTTATTAATATATGAGTAAATTCAAAAACAAGAAAGCATTAACTCTTGCAGTTGGTGCGATTATGGCAGGGGTTAGTGTTATAGGAGTAGTTGCAGCTTGTGCACCAACGAAGGCGAAACCAGCTAAACCCACTGAAAAGAAAGTAGAACAACCACAAACAGGTGGAACTGAATCTACAAAGCAAGGTAGCGGAAGTACTACAAATGGCACTAAACAAGGTTCAGAAAAGAATACTCCATCAACACCAACTGATAAAGGTTCAAACAACGGTGGGACAACTAATCCAACAGGTGGTTCAACAAACACTTCTGCAGGAACTACACCTAAAAATGATAGTGGAACTTCTACTGATAATAAAGATACTAATAAGCCTAAAGATGACAAGATGCAAGGCGATACTTCTACTCCAGGTTCACAAAATGGTGAACAACCAAAAGTAGAATCTGGCAATGGTAGTCCAGAAACTAATAAAACCGAAAAACCTAAAGAAGGTTCTGGAACAGAAGACAGCAATAAACCTAAAGGTGAAACCGAAGACAAAAACAAACAACAAGATGGTTCAGGTTCAGCAAGTGGTCAAAATTCAAATCCAGATAATCCACAAAGTCCTCCTGCAGGAGACAATGTAGAAAGTGGATCAGATGATTCTAAAAACAATAAAGAGACTGAAAAAACTGAAGAAGATACTATAAATAAAAATGGTGATGGTAAGTCAGAAAAAGATAAAGAAAAAGATCCATCTCAAACAACTCCTGAAATGAGTGATAAACCAAAAGGCGATACTTCATCTAATGGTGCTGAATCAGATGATTCTAAAAAACAAGAACAAGAAAACCAAGCTGGAAAAGAAGCAGATAAAACAAATCAAAAAGCAGATGAAGAATCAAGAAAAATCACTTTATTATCTTTAGAAAAAGATAAGAATGGTGGCTATCTTAATATGGTATTCAAAGCTAAACAAGAATTTTTTGAAGAAATCAAAAAGAACAAATTTGATTTAGTTTTCAATTGAAACAAACAAGACGGTACTAACATACTTTATGAAGTGACTGATAAAACTGCAGTTTGATTGGTAAACAATGATCCAAAGAAACCAATTTATAACAGAGATGTAAAAGAAATTGAAGATGGTTATGTTACATTCTTTGTAACAACTGAACAAGGTGATATTTACTATGGTAATAAAGGAACATATACTCTTGATAGAATAAGTGTTCATAAAAAAACTGAAAACCTATTAAGTTCAAAAAGTAATAAAATTACAATAACAGTTGAACAAAAACCAGCAGCGCCAGCGGCTGCTTAATAATACCTTTTCTACTTTTAGATAAGAGAATTATTAATCATTAAAAAAAAAAAAAAAAAACTAAAACCAACCCAACAATGTAGTGAACCCGATTTTTTGGACAAATTAATTCTTGTCTATTGTTATAAGGATTGATGCCTGTATTGTACAGGAGTCAATCCTTTTAATTTTACTTGTATTCTTTCGTTATTATAGTAATGAATGTAGTTTGTTATAGCTTGGATTAATTCTTCAACCGTTTTAAATTCAGATTCATGACCATAAAACATTTCGTTTTTTAGTTTACCGAAGAAATTTTCCATAGGCGAATTATCAAGACAATTACCTTTTCGCGACATTGATTGAATAATATTTTTCTCAGCTAGCATTTGGCGGTATTGGCGCATTTGATATTGTCAGCCTTGATCTGAATGCAATATTAACCCACTTAAGTCTTCAAACTTTTGAAAAGCTTCACCAATCATCTTAACTGTCTGTTGAAAGTTAGGGCTTGTTGAAATATTAAAAGCAATAATTTCTCTATTGTGCATATCCATAATTGGTGATAAGTATACTTTGCTATTAGTGATGCGAAATTCAGTAACATCAGTTGTTCATTTTTGATTACAAGAAGTGGTTGAAAAATCTCGTTGATAATAAGTTTTATGAGCAACTTGATCTTGAATCTTGATTAATAGATGACTCTTCACTACCCCATTTAAATCGCCTTTGTATGATCGATATTTAGCTTTAGGAGTTAGAGCAAATAATCCCATTAGTTTCATTAAACGTTTCACTTTTTTATGATTAATTAAAATCCCTCTATTTGCTAATTCTAGTGTGATTCTACGGTATCCATAGCGTTTTTTGTGGTGGTAATAAATTTCAGTGATAAGGCTCATTATTTCCTTGTTTTTCAGATCCTTACTTACCTTTTTAAGGTGGTAATAATAATCACTTCTTGAAATGCCTGGACAATTTGGATTGCTATTAATTACTTCTAAAATGAATCTCAAACTACATAACAATTCTTGCCTTAGTTCTGTGATAGCTTGAGCTATTTCTTCTTTTGTTGGTTTTCTCTTTTCTGAACTAAGGCATCTAATTTTTTTAAGTATTCGTTCTCTATGGTAAGGCGTAAATTCTGCTTTCGTAAAAGTTCATTTTCTTGCTTCAATGAGATGTTCGTCTTGTTTTCTTGCTTTTTGTTCATATGGTTTACGGCCCCTCTTTTTCTCTACAACATTATACCCGTTTTCAAGAAAAGATTTAATTCATGAGTGTAATAAACCAACATTAGATAATCCTAATTCTATCGATACCCTTACATAAGTTTCACCGTTAAGCAAAACACGATCAATTGCTGCTTTTTTGAATTCTTTAGAATATTTTTTATTCCTAGAACGATAAACAATCTTAGTTCCATGCCTTTCTATTAACCGAATAATGTATCAAACAACGGTTCTGTTTAAATTGTATTTCTTTGCAATTTTATTAAATGAAAAATCTTTTTCTTTGTACAAAGAGTAGATCTCTAACTTATCTTTGTATGTTAATTTCATGAAAAATGAATCCTTTCGTTGGTTGTCCAACTTTTAGGGTTCATTTCATTTGCCTAGAAAGTCCTTTTTTTTTTTTTTTTTGCAACCCGAAAAATTGAATTTAGAATTGCTCTATATTTCGCAAACCAAACTTTTAAAAAGGAATTTTCAACATAATTTTAACTATCAAAGGATTTATTAATATATGAGTAAATTCAAAAATAAGAAAGCACTAGCTTTATCAGTTGGTGCTATTATGGCAGGGGTTAGTGTTATAGGAGCGGTTGCAGCTTGTGCACCAACGAAAGCGAAACCAAATAAACCTTCTCAAGGTACTCAAAACCCATCACAATCTGGTGGAACTCAATCTACAAACCCAGGAAGTGGAAGTACTACAACTCCAACTGGTCAAGGTTCAAACAATGGTGGAACAACAAATGCTAACCCAGGAAGTGGTAGCACTACAAGCCCAAGTAAACAAGGTTCTAAAAACAACACAACTAATCCGTCAGCAGGCTCAACTAATACAAATCCTGAAACTTCACCTAAAGATGGAGCAGGATCATCTAGCACTGGTAAGGATTCTACTAAACAAGAAGATAAAAAAATGCAAGGTGATCAACCAGATGCTAATGGTGGCACTGCAGAAAAACCTAAGGATGATGTAGGCACTGAAGCTCCTGATAAACCAAAAGTAGGATCTGGGGATGGTAATACAGGAACTGGCAAAAATGAGCAACCAAAAGAAGGTTCTGGTTCTGATGATAATAAGAAACCAGATGAAAATGCTGGGTCTGGAGAATCAAATAAACAACAATCTGGTTCAGATTCAGAAAATGGTAAAAAGGCAGACTCAGATACTGAACAACCAACACCTGATTCAAAAGAAAGTGAAATGAAACAAAAGCCAGGAGAAACAGATACTGAAACTCCTAGTCCAAACAATGGGGAAGCTGGCAACGATACAACTCCTAAAAACCAAGAACAACCAGATAAAAAAGAAACTGATCAAGATACATTAGATAAAAAGAAACAAGATGCTAAAACAAAGGTTTCTAGTTCTGTTTATTTATTAGAAGATGATAAAAAAGCTCTAATAAAGAAAATTGATGATATTAATAGTAATGACCAAGTAGCAAAAATAGAAGAAATCATTAAAGAATATACTGAAAAAGAAAATGAAAGAAAAGGTAAACTAACACCAACTTCAGCTTCAATTCGTTTAGACGGACCTAATAAAGATTGAAATTATCTAAATTTCCAATTCAAAACTTCTAAAGAAACATTTGAAAAAATAAAAACTAAGAAATTCAAAATGCTACTTGATATAGTAGGTTTTAATAAAGGGCTTTATGAAGAAGAGGATGACTCAGCTAGCCTTTCAGCAAGTGATAAAGGTCCATTTATAATTGGAAAAGAATTAAGCGATGGTTCTATGCTAGTTGTTATTGAAACGCATAAATACTATAACGAGTCAACAGGAGCTCCAGAAGGTAAATATAAGCTTATAAATTTGTGATATACGGAAGATAATAAAAAAATAGAATTATTAAACCAAGCATCAAAAGAAATTGAAATAAAATATAAGAAGGCTGCAGCTTAATTTATAACGATTAAATAACCAAAATTAGAACACACCAATTCATGATGTGTTCTAATTTTTAATTAATAAACTATTTAGATATTACTTATTGAGAGTTCTTTTTAGATGCAAATATATCTTGATATTTATTAGGATATAACCAACTTAATCGTTTAACATGGTGATAGAAAGATTGTTGGTTAACTAGATCTTCATTACCATAGAATGAAGTTAGTTGGTTATCAGTTAACATAAAGTAATCTCTTGATCGATATGGATTGATCATATCTCCATCTCCTGCTACATTCACTCCAGCTAGTTTACCCTCGTGATCATATACAAAAGCTCCAGAAGAACCTGCTGCTAAATCTGTGTTCTTTTCTCAGAAACCAACCATAATTGGTATAAATGATGCTCCGTCATATGGTACATCAAAACGCATATTAACGTGGTGTGCTAATAAATATTCACGATAACGACGGATTGGGCGATCACTATTTGCATTTCTAGGTGCATCTGCATTAGCAGATTGTTCATTAGGGAATGCTGCTAAGTAGAAGTTTAAATTAGAGCTTGGAGTAAAGTTGTATTGTTGCTTACTTAATTCAAGACTTGGTAGATTTTTTCAGTTTAAAATGAAATCAACAACAGCTTTTTGTTCTTTAGTTAGTTTCTTATTTTTATAAGTATATTCTTCTAGCTTCTTTTTAGCTTGTTCAGCAAAATTAACAAAGAATCAACTAACATCAAGTTCTGCTACTGCAAAGTCAAGTTTAGAGTAATAACGAGCATTTCTAAATCGATTATAACTAATATCTTCATTTTGATTATCTTTCATATAATGAAGTCTATTAATTGGATCGATATAATCTCTAACTAATTTAACAGTAATTGGATGTTCACCATAATCAAAGTGGACGCTATAACTATTTGGATCTTTTGATAAATTTCTTTCTGATTCTTTATATCAATCATCAGGATCAGGCTGAGCATGTTTTTGATTCTTATATCTTAGTTTCCAATACATATCAAATACATTTGATTTATCCGGATTATCATTCGTATATAGAGGTCGTTTTCTATCAGTTTCATCTCTACTAATCAATGTAGGTGTGTTTAATAAAACATCTCCACCTAAATCAATTTTTTGATATTCAGTTGTTGGTTTATAGAAACGTCTAA
The DNA here is from genome assembly GCF_000941095.1 of Ureaplasma diversum. NCBI lineage: Bacteria > Bacillati > Mycoplasmatota > Mycoplasmoidales > Mycoplasmoidaceae > Ureaplasma > Ureaplasma diversum. The sequence continues at coordinate 789,756 of NZ_CP009770.1, read as the reverse complement.
TAACAACATCTCAAATATGTCAGTTTGTACCTACATAATATCTATGGTCATTATCATCATTTGGTTTGACTTTACCAATCATATTTCAAGTTCCATCGAAGTTTTGATTCAGTACAAAAGTTCTTTCGCGTGCAGCTTGAATTCCTTTTGAGTTATCTTCAACAAATAAACGTTTTGTTGAATTTTTTTCACCAGGTGTCTTATTCTTTGATAAATCATAATGATTAACAGAAACTTCATTTAAACCATGTGATAATGCATCAACTGGTTTTTCATTAAATGATAATTTAGTACCACCTAAATAGTGAACATAAAAATCACTATTACTTACAAATACAGATTGATTAGAAGCTAAATTATGAGCAGCTAAAGAGTTGTTAATTTGTGTGTCTTTAGCTTTTATTTCTAGACTTAAAATATTGTTTTCTAATTTCAAATCAAATTGAACTTTTTTAATAATTTCTTTTCTAATTAATGATTGGATAATAGTAGATTCATTTTTATAGTCTAAAATGAAATCTACATTACTTAGTTGTTTTTGTTTAAGTAATAATGCATAAGGAACATTGATTCTAACTTTTGAGTTAGCTGATTCATATGAAGAAAGTCTAGTATTTAAATTTAATGGTTTAGAGTTTGGATCTAACTCAAAGACAAAACTAAACATTACATTTTCTGGATCTAGATCTTTAAGATTAGTAAATTTAGATAAATCTTTATTTAAAGTAGCTGTTTTTTTAGATTGATCAATATTAAAAATTTGATTAGATAATAATTCCTTACCCATTAAAACATTATAAGCAAGTACTTTATTATCTTTAATAAGTTCTACTTCTTTAGCTGATGAATAAATTGTTGAAGATGTTGATTTCTTATCAAAGTAATAGTTAACTAATGCATTAAAGTTAGAACTTGAATAAGGAATTTGGTTATGCTCTGATGTTTTAGATAATAATTCATTTAGGGCTTGACTATTTAAATTAAGTTTTTTAGTTAATAATCTAGTAGCACTATCTAAATTAACTTCTTTGTTTTCTTGCTCTAAAATTAAACTTGTTAAATTAGCTTGTTGATATTGTTGATTAAAACTAAATTTAATATCTTGATCATTTAAATCAACATCGATTTCAGCTGAAGTTAAATTAGGTTCAACTACTTTGATTGAACTTAGTTCATATAAAACATTACTAAAGATATTATTAATTGCAAATTTTCATAAATCTTTATAGTTAACTACTAATTTCTTAACAGCTATATGATCATTATTTTCATCAGCTTTAGGTTTAAAATTAAATACAAATTGTTTATTTAATAGGTTTAGATCATTTTCAGTTGTTTTTAAAATACCTGATCCATATAATTGATTGTTTTCTGTATAAAAACTAAAGTTGATTAATTCTGGTTTAGTGCTTGGTTTAAATGTTACTAAATACTCAGGGTTGTATTCTAAATCAATGTATTGGTTATCAACTTTAATTGTTGTTAACATAAATTGATGAGAGAGATTAACTAAATCTTTTAGATCAAAAGTAGCTTTATTTTCTTTTATTTCGGTTTTTAATACTTTAGATGTCTTAACAGCAGGGTTTAATGATCTTAAGTTGATTTCAACAGATTTATTATTGTAATTACTATTAAATTCAATGCTTAGTTGATTATCTTTTACAGATGTATCTACTGGTATTAATTCTTTATCTTCCTTATCAGATGAACTTATTTGTAAACTCTCGTTAAAATTTTTAACTTCTTTATCTAAATTACTAAAATAAGATGTTTGACTACCATATTTCTTAACCAAATTTTCTTTAGTAAATGAACTAGCATCCGCTTCTATATTACTATTATCTTTTTGATAAACTAATGTTGTTTTATTTCTTAATAAACTATTTAAACCATTAGTATCACCAACAACTACATTATCAGCAAATGGTTCTAATTTTTTATCATTTTTAACTACATTAGTTAATGTTTTATTATTAGTATCATTGTTTAAATTAATATCAATTGGTTGGTTTAAATTAATAGTTTGTGCTTCTTTGTTTACTTCAAAAACTTGGACTTGATCTAATTCATATATTACTTCTTTTGATAAGTTAGCTAAACCTATAGTAACTTCATTATTACTAACAGTTACTTTATCTGAAATAATCTTATTATTTTTGTCATTCTTAGGGTGTAGAACTAAAGCAATTGTTTTGTTATCTAGATTATTTACTTTGAAACTTAAATCATATTTATCATTGTTTAAACTAACTTGTTTTAGTTCAAAAACAGGGTTATTTTCTTGTTGCTTCTCAATAGTTTTAGCTATTTCAGTTTTACAACTGGCTGCTATTGTTGATCCTAAACCAATAGTAAGCAAACAAGCAACACTTATTATTCTCTTCTTATTTTTAAGCATAATTAATCCTTAATTTGCATTAATAAATCTAGTTTATTACAGACTAAATAAAAAACACTAAAAGACATAACTAAAGCAAATAAAAAAGCACAAATGTGCTTTTAATTTTAATTAAATCCAACTAAACTAGCTATTACAAATTGATCAGCATATGAAATTGATAGAGTTAAATTGTCCTGATAAATACCATTTAAATATACTAACCGACAATGCTCTGTTTTTTTAATATATATTTGTTTATAACCATAAGTAAGTTTAAAAGCTTTCATAACAGCTTCTTTGCACGCAAAAGTGCTTGCAACATACTTAACTTTTGCTTGATCAACCAATTCTAAATAATGATCATACTCTTGCTGTACCATAATTCTTTTAGCAAAAGCTGGATCATTAAATTCATTTCTTGTTAAATTAACAAGATCGATCCCATTAATTATATTCATTCTTAAGCTCTTGTTCGATATCATCAAGATTAGGTAATGTTTTATTGTTGACAAATGATGTCTTAGGATCGTATTCTCCCTTACCTAGTTTTTGAATACAATCACGCACACTTTTTAGTTTAGATCATAATATTTGATTATCACTTTGTAGTGTTTCTAATTTAGCTAAAGCAGTTTGTGCACTATTTAATTGGTCTTCAAGTTCAGATAAAAAGATAGTGATATTATCAATAAAATCATCAACAGTTTTTGGGTCATACCCAGCACTATTAATTGGTAATTTTTTCTTAAGATGTTCATATTTAGAACTAATTTCATTAGCTGATTTAAAATTGTATTTAGTCATATCTAATTCCTTTGTATTAGTGTAATAGTACTAATTAGATTGGTAATAAAGTTGGTGGGTTAAATTAACTGATGGTAGAATGCTTCATTTTACTGTTTCTTCTACAACTGGTTTATTTACTTCAACTTTCATTGGTTTAATTGGTGCTTGTTTTGCAGCATAATAAATGTTAATAGCTCCTGCAACTATTCCAACTAAAACATTAATTCCGATTGCAACCGCTCCTAAGATTGCAAACATAGCAGCTCCACCTGCTATTTCTTTTTGTTCATGTTTTAACAACCGCATAACTATTTAAAAGAATGGGGATCCTACATTAAAGCTTGATGCAGTTGGATAACGATTTAATCTTGTATAAATCTTAGGAGCAGGATTATCTAATAAATCGCGTTTTGAATAAAGTGGATTAGGATTGTTCATATAAACAATTTGAGCAGCTAAATTAAAAATACTGGAGACACTATCACCAAATAAACTGCCCAAAATCATTCCACCCCATAAACCCATTGATTTAGCTTTAGCAGCCCCACCAATCGATTCTAATTTTAAGTGATGATTTAATTTTTGCATATTTTTTCAAATTCCTTTCACTAACTTAATTAGTAAAAATGCTTAAGAATTTGAATCATTTTGTTTTTTTAATTCAATAAATGGTTTAAAATGGTTCTTAGTAATTTTTTCTAAAACAGCAAACCCTTTTTGATCAATGATTTGGTGTGCAACACTTTTTATCTTTAAATTCCATGCCCCAAGGGGTAAATCAATACCTAATTTAGTTGATAAGCTAAGCATTGCTTTTAAAAAGAACCCTCTTGCAATCATGCTTGCAATACTTACACATAAATAATAACTTTCAGCTTTAGGCACTAAAACATCAAAGTTTAAAGAATTTAGATTAGCTGCTTTTGCATACTTATTAAAATTAGTTTGTGAACAATATGCATCTAATATTAACCCAACATTTGATGTAGGTATTTTAGTTTTTAATTCATTAATTGCATTTATATGTAAACTTGTTTTAAGAATGTGCATATTTTGATATTTAGCTATTTGTTGATTATATTGAACTGGACTGTAGTGTTTAATACAATAAGTGGTGTTTTGAACTAAAGTATCATAACATTCTAAAATGTATTGATCACTAATTTTTTTAGAATCATTAATGTTTAGATCTTTAAACTTATTTAGTTCATCTTTATTTAAAGCAACTGCACATACAACAATCCCACCAAAGAAATCTCCAATCCCTACTTCATCAGATCCAATTAATACATCAAATTGATTATATAATTCTTGCTCACTTACTATATCTATCTCTTCTTGTTGTTTAATATATTCATTCTTTAAGAAGTTGTTTGATAAATAAGTAGCTAGTTTAGGATTATATTTATTGACTCAACTAATTCATAAATTAATATCTTCTGAACTTATATATAATGTGTTATTAGTATATATTTGGATTAATGTTGTTTTGTATTTAAAACTATAACTAACATATTCATTAGTTGAGTCAATAAAGTATTTAGAATGTAAATTAATAATTTGTTCTAGGATTTTAGAATCGACTTTTTTAATACTTAAGTGTTGCACAGATTCTTTTCCCTTCAACTAAGAAGCTAAAACTAGATAGCTTTTAGCTTATAATTAATTATCTTTAAATTATACAAGTATCTATTCTATTCCTTATTAAGATTATTAATAAGTGGATCATTAAATGATTTAATTGAAAGTATTAATAATGATTAAAAACCAACTATTAAACCAACAACTAGAATTAGCTAAGTCTAAAAGTGAAGCTGATAGTATTCCAAAACTTAGAGATAGTAGTGCTCAATATATAGCTAATATGATTAATTCTAAACAATATCAATCATATTTAGAAATTGGGACAGCTTATGGGTTTAGTTGTTTGTATATGGCTACTTTTTGTAGTAGTTTAAAAGTAATATATTCACTAGAAAAAGATTTAGAAAAACATTTAGTAGCTAAATCGTTTTGTGATCAATTTGACTGAATCAAATTAATTAATATTAGTTGTTTTGATTATAGAAGTGAATATAAATTTGATGTGATTTTAGTAGATGGACCAAAATCAAAACAGATTGATTTAGTTGATCAATACTTAAATTATCTTAACAGAGATGGGTTAATGATAATTGATAATATTTATTTAAAAAAGATATCAAGTTTAACTAAATTAACTAAAAACCAACAAAAACTATTAAATGCTAATCAAGCATTAGTTGATTATCTAAAAACTAATATAGCTATTAATGTTGAATTTGTTGATCTAGATGATGGGTTAGCACTAATTACATTTAAATAACAATTTTTAGCACTCTTAATTGACAATTGCTAAATTTTATTGTATACTTTTACTATCTCTATTCGCAAACATAATAAGAATTGATATTGATTAGTAAGGAGTATATATACATGGCTAAAGAAATTATTTTAGGAATTGATTTGGGAACAACTAACTCTTGTGTTGCTATTATTGAAAACAAGAAACCAATTGTTATTGAAACACCAGAAGGAAAAAGAACAGTTCCATCTGTTGTCTCTTTTAATGGGGATGAAGTTTTAGTAGGAGATGCTGCTAAGCGTAAACAAATTACAAACCCAAATACAATTTCATCAGTTAAACGTTTAATCGGAACAGATCAAAAAGTTACAATTCTAAACAAAGCATATACACCTGAAGAAATTTCAGCTAAGATTTTATCTTACATCAAAGATTATGCTGAAAAGAAAATTGGTCAAAAAGTTCAAAAAGCTGTGATTACAGTACCTGCTTACTTTAATGATGCTCAACGTCAAGCAACTAAGAATGCAGGAACAATTGCTGGTTTAGTAGTTGAAAGAATTATTAATGAACCAACTGCTGCTGCTCTTGCTTATGGAATTGATAAGATGGATAAAGAACAAAGAATTCTTGTCTTTGACTTAGGGGGAGGAACATTTGATGTATCTGTGTTAGATATGGCAGATGGAACTTTTGAAGTATTAGCAACAAGTGGGGACAACCAACTTGGTGGGGATGATTGAGATGAAGCTGTAATCAACTGATTACTAAAATCAATCATTGAAGAACACAACTTAGATTTATCTAAAAATAAAATGGCAATGCAACGTTTAAAAGATGCTGCAGAAAAAGCGAAGATTGAATTATCAGGAATTAATACAACAACAATTTCATTACCATTCATTGCAATGGATGAAAGTGGTAGTCCTGTAAACTTTGAAAAAGAACTAAACCGTGCTACTTTTAATGATTTAACAAGACACTTAGTTGAAAGATGTCGTAAACCAGTATTAGATGCTATTGAACAATCTAAACTATCATTAAATGAAATTGATCAAGTATTATTAGTTGGTGGTTCAACAAGAATTCCAGCTGTTCAGGATTTAGTAAAAGAATTAACTAATAAAGAACCAAACCGTTCATTAAACCCAGATGAAGTTGTAGCGATTGGTGCTTCAATTCAAGGTGGAGTACTTGCAGGTGAAATTGATGATATTTTATTATTAGATGTTACTCCTTTAACTTTATCAATTGAAACAATGGGTGGGGTTGCTACTCCATTAATTAACAGAAATACTAAGATTCCTGTTTCTAAATCTCAAGTATTCTCAACAGCTGTTGATAACCAACCATCTGTTGATATTCGAATTGTACAAGGGGAACGTTCATTAGCTGTTGATAATAAATTATTAGGGAACTTTGAATTAAGTGGAATCGAACCAGCACCTCGTGGTGTACCACAAATTGAAATTAAGTTCAACATCGATGCTAATGGTATTATGTCAGTAACTGCAAAAGACTTAAAGACACAAAAAGAAAATACAATCACTATTAAAGATTCACAAGGTTTAAGTCAAGAAGAAATTGATCGAATGATCAAAGAAGCAGAAGAAAACAAAGAAAAAGATGCTAAAGTAAAACACGAACGTGAACTTGTTAACCGTGCTGATAGTTTAATTTCTCAATTAAAACAAATTACAAACGATGAAAAGATGCCAGCTGAACAAAAAGCTAATTTTGAAAAAGAAATTGATGAGTTAACTAAGTATAAAGATGGTGGAGATTACGAAAATTTAGAAAAGAAATTAAATGAAATCGAAAACCTACTTCAACAAGCTGCTCAATTTGCGGCTCAAGCACAACAAAGTGGATCATCAAATTCGGCTGATGATGTAACTGAAGCCACAGTAACTGATGAAAATGTTGATTCAAAAAATAAAGAAGATAAAGCAAACTAATAACTAAATTATGATTCAAATCTAGAAAGGCCTTTATAACTTTTCTAGATTTTTATTTCTTATTAATATTAGTTAATTAATTAACTAAAATTCTAAATTAATTAATTTTTATGGTTTAATATAACTCCTATTCTTATTTAAACAAATGTTATAATTAAAAGATAGCTAGCTTTAATTATCTAAATGAAAAGATAAAATAGTATTTAGTAAAATACATTAAATAAAGGAGCAAGATATGAAAATAAGAAACAAAAAACGATTTGTTGGATTATTAATTAGTGGATTAGTTTTATCAACTGCAATGATTAGTTCAACTGCAGTTGCTTGTTCACAAATTGCTTCTGATCAAAACCCAGTTCAACAAGTAGATAACAAACAAGAAACTACAAACAATGTAACTGGTTCTAATACTAAAAGAGTACAAACAAAGTTTATTAACAAAAATCAAAAAGCTAAAAAACAAACTAATCAAAATAAAGCATCTAATCAAACTAATAATCAAATAGTTGATGATTCTGAACAAGATATTGCTCCTAGAAAACAAATATCAGTTAATAACAAGATTGAACCTAAACAAGAAGATATTAAACCTTCAAATCAAGATTCTAAAGTAATAAATCAAGATCCTTCAAAAGAGAATATCACTGTTAATCAAACTAATCATCAAAATAATCAAAAAGTTAATAATTCAAGTTCATTTGAACCTAAACAACAAGATAATGAAAAAAATAACAAACAAGATCAAATTCAAAACCAACAAGTTTATGAAAATGCTGCAATTAAATCAAATGAAACAATTAAATATTTAGCGGTTGGGGATTCAGTAACAGCGGGATATAATAGTGAAGTTGGGTTTGATCTTCGTGGTGAGATGAATCAAGATAAATCAATTTCTGGATTATCATTTCCTGCTTTTGTAGCAAACTATTTTAATACGATTGAACCTAATAGAGTTAGTAGTTTCTTAAATTTAGGATTAACTGGTTCAAAAGTTGATGACTGATTGTATTTTTTAAATGAAGCTGATGCTTCATATTTATCAAGATTAAATCATAAAGCTAATTTCTTTAAAAAATTAAAAGACAGAGATACTAATTCAAAAGCTTTATATAAAAATAAATTAGATCCCTATTTTAAAAATTTTGGATTGAATTTAAACGATACTTCAAAAATTTCATCAAATTATGATAAAAGTCAATTTAGTGGATTAGTTAATGCTATTAAAGATGCTAATTTAATGACGATTACCTTAGGTGCTAATGATTTTACACAAACAATGAACATCAATTTAATAAAAGCGGTGTTTAGTGCAAAAACTCAACAACAAAAGCTATTAGCTTTAGAACAACTTAAGTCTCATTTAACTCAAATCTCAAGAACCATCCAAAACAACTTAGAAAAATTAATAAAAGCTCTTAAAAGAATTAATCCAAATCTAAACATTAACTTAGTTGGTTATCCAATGCCATTGCTAAGATTACAAAACATCATTAATGAATTTGCTAAACTAGAAAATAAAAAACTAGGAAATGAAATTTTAGCTGTCTTAAATCAAACAATTAAAAAAGCAGCTTTAAATACAAATGTTAACTTCATTGCTGTTAATGATGAAGATGATTGAAATCAAAACAATGATCAATTTGCTAAAGCTATTTTTGATATCCATCCAACAGAATATGGTTATAAGAAAATGGCTCAAGATTTAGTACTAAAACTTAGTTTAGGTGAAAATTATAGTTCACAAAAAGATGCTAACTTAGCTAAACAATTAGTTAATGCTTGAGATCAAGCATACTTTAGTAAAGATAATAATAGCTTTAAGCAAACAGTTGCTTTTAATGTTTCTAATGCAACCATCATTAATAAAGTATTAGGTTCAAGAAGTAATGAATTATTATTTAAATTTAATAATTTACAAAATGATAGAAAAGTTCGAGAATTCTTTAAAGATAAAAGTAATGCTGCAGAATTTATTAAATCATGAATATCTGAACATTTAGATTTAATTCCACAACTCGTTCCTGAGTTTAAACAATTATTAAGTGCTAATAAGAATGGATCATCAACTGATCAGCAAATGTTAGCTAACCTTAACAAAGAAATATTGACATATGTAATATTAGAAACTGATTTTGTAGATAAAGCAATTGTTAAGATTCAAGATGAATTTGATAGTAAAGATTTAGATAAAAATAAAAAAGCTGGTACTCAAGTTATTACATCAAAATTATTATTAGATGTCTTAAAAGTAAATTTATTAAACGAAAGTACTATATTTAATATTTTAAAAAAGGTTTGTACAGATAGTCCTTTTGCTAAAGACAAGTCTAAATTAAAACTAATTCTTAATAATTTAATAGGGCAATTTTTAACTCCAGAGCGTGCATTACAATTATTAGACAAATATGCTTCTCAATCAAGCGGAGTAGGTAGTTTTTTAGTAAGTAGATCAAAGAATCAAATAGCTAAACCAGAAAACTTAAAGAAAATCATTGAATTCTTTGTTGATAAATTATTAGAAAAACCTAACCACTACTTTAATAAATCTAAATCAATTCAAAACATAGTTGAAAATATAATTTCAGATCATCCATTTGATGTCCAAAAACTTGTAGCTAGTCTTCTTTTATCAAATCTAGCTTCTGGATTCCTTAGTTGATTCAAATCATAGAATCAAAAATTAAAATCAGCCTTTTGGCTGATATTTTTTATTCATATATATATATATATCAAAAGGTATAATTAAATAGTTCAAATATCTTGGAATAATTTTTTGAAAAAGTCTTGCTTTTGGTGATTCAACACAAGGGGGTATTTGCAAAATATGTTATTATATTTATTAGTGTATAGGCAAAATTCTTAACTTGCTAGTTATAAAACACCTTATTATCTTGGAGAGATTTGAATGAAGCAAACCCGCAGAACTTATAATATTGAAACTAAAATGGCAATCGTAGATTTATACAATCAAGGTAAATCCACCACTGAAATAGCAAATTTAACTAACATTCATCGTACAGTTATTTATAAATGAATTAATATACACAAGAAGCATACTGCACTTAGTGAGAACGAGCGTATCAAAGATTTAGAGAAGAAAATCATGCAGCTTGAACTTGCTAATAAAGAACTAAATATCGAGCTTGAAATTTTTAGATCTTGCCAAATTGAATTTGAACAAAAAATGCAAGTGATTGAAAAATTTAAACATCAATACAGTGTTTCTAAAATGTGTAAAGCCTTTAATACTAACACTAAACGTTACTATCGATGGCTGTCCAGTAGAAGAAACAATGAAGAGAGAACTGAGTAATATTGATTTTTTAGCCAACACACTTACTAAAGTAATCTTATAGCTAATATAAGGTTACTTTTTTTAGTCTTGTTATAATATTATAGTTTTATAATTTAAACATCTATATACAAGGTTTTCTTTGCTATGAATAATAAATTCTTACATGCTGTTCCAATTAACAGTCCAATCCAAATTAAGGTTGAAAATTTAGACCAATTTTACAATTTTGCACCAACATCAATTGGTTTAAATCATTTCTCACCACAAATGGCTTGATCACCTACTAAACTAGCTCAAGCAGCAAGTTATGCTATTTCAATTATTGACTATGAAGCATCAGGGGCAATGGGCGTTCCTTTTGTACATTGATTAGCTCTTAATATCTTTGAACCTTATATTAAGTTTAATGATTCAAAACTTAATAAAGGAAACCTATATCAAGGTGAACATACAGCTTCACAATATCTAACTCACCCATTAGTTGAAATCAACAATGAATTAGCACACAACCAATATTATGCACCATTCCCGCCAAACAAAAATCACAAGTATGAAATTAAAATTTATGCTTTAAAGCATAAGATTTCTACAAACCGTAATTTAGTGATGCACTTATCTGATTTTGAGCGAACAATTTATGATGCTAAAGTATTAAATATGGGAGTGTTTTATGTTAACTCTCCTAAACTAAGTTTAGATAGCAACAACATAGTTGTTGAATCATCAAGAGAGTATGATAACTACCATTTATTTAAAGCTGTTGATAATTCATACCACCAAATTGAAGATGTAAAAGTTTTAAATATCAAACAACATATATATGATGAAGCTAAATTATTAGAAAATACTAAATTCCCTAAAGCTAAAATTAAAATTATTGATAGCTCTAGTGCTAAATCATATGCAGTAATGATTACATCAAACCATCTATCTCATAAGTTTGGTGTACCACTAGTTAACTTTGCTCAAATCATAGATAAAGCAAATGAACAAAGAATTAAATTTAAAAACTCATATGGATTAAGAGCTGATTTAACTGATATTAATCCTGATTTATATCAACCATTAGTTGATGATTTATTAATTCTTAAAGACAAAGATGCTAGATATAAAGGTTTATATACTATTCATGTTTATGGGCTTGATTGTGAACTAAGTGAACTAAGTAAAACAAGTGAAGATGAATCAGTTGCAGGAATGTTTGATTTAATTTCAAAGCATGTAATAGCTTATACTTCTAAATTATTTAAATAATTTAAGATGCAACGATTTTTAAACTAGAAATACTAACAGGAATGATGTTAGTATTTTTTTGCTCTCTAAGAAATTTAGAAAGCTATAAAGAAACAATTAAAGGGACAAAACATAAATTTTTAAAATATAAAAAATACCTAAAACCGGAACATTTAAATATATAGTGCTTTTTTTTTTTTTTTTACAAATTAAAGAAATTATAATATATGCAAAGAATTTTCGAATTGTAATTCGAGTAATTTTATTTCAATTGATACTTAGGATATTTTAGAGATTGCAAGATTTTTGTGCAATCGTATAAAACTAAGAAATCACGTTCATTTAACATACTATAATCTAAAAATCTTTGGCTTTTATCTAAAAATAAAAGCCAATTTTTTATTTTATAAATGTTAATAACTAAATTACTAGTTTATTTCGAAAAGCTTAATCTCGACTTAAAAAGGTATATGTAATGGACAAGTTATATTTAAACATTTTAGAAGACTGTGGTTCTGGAAAATATATCCTTTTCAATTCTAATGAAAATGCTAAAAAAAGAAGTAAACAACTAATAGAAGGTTGAAAAGGTGCTAAAAATAGCAATCCAACAGTTCAAGAATTAATTCAAAAAGAGATTGACTCATCAATAAATTCACTCGAACATAGTGAGAATGCTTTTTCTTTATTATTAAATAATCTTGAAGTAAACAATATTTTTAACATCTTTGCAGTTGGTTTAGAAAGATGTGGAAGAAGTATTTGAGATCGTTTGGAATGAAAAACAAGTAATCCTTCTTCCAAAAAATATACTAATTTTTGTATTTTAGCTCAAACAAAAGATTTAGAAAACGTTAGTTTGAAGCATTTTAGTCCGGGTAAGGAAAAAGTTTCATTTAATGCAAACACAGTTGCCTTAATATTTGATATCAGTTTACAAGATGGTGAGTTCTCTTCTTTTAGTTTACAAAGAATTTCATTTTGTAACTATAACAATAAATTACAAGAATTCAAAGAATTAAAAAAAATAAATGAATTAATTTTCACTTGTAATACTTACATGGAATGTTGTGGACGCAAAAGTCTCCTTTCTACTATGCGTCACGAAAATAAAAAAACTCTTTCTAATATAAAATCAATTCGAAATCATAAAGATGATAAGGAAGAAGATAATATCAACTTATCAAAAAATAAAAAGTATATTCATTCTTTCTCTAAGATTTATGATAACAAGAATAACAAAGATCTTCATAATACATTTTTATTAAATCTTTCTAATAAGGAATCACTTAAACTTGAAATCGATGAAGATACAGAAAAACCTATTACACATGAATTAAGAGATAATGAAATATATCTATTAGCTGGAAAAAATACTGATAAAAAGAAATCTTTTGAAGGATATTTTTCAGATATTTTATCTAAAAACAACATTTCAGATTCTTTATATGTTAAATGCAAATTAGAAAACAATAAGGATAAACCACTTGATGATTTAGTTGATAATCTTAAAAAAGAAATTGATCAGTTAACTAAGAAATTAAATGACCTTGATAAAGAGAATGATGAAGCTAGTCAACAATCTAAAAAATGTAACGATGATTTAAATGATGAACAAAAAAGCAAAAACGCCATAAAAAATAGATTATCTAATGAAATATATAAATTAAAAATAGATGAAAAAATTGATGAAAAACAAAAGCCTAAAAAAATTGATGAATTAAAAAAGCAAGCTAAAAAAGAATTAGATATCATTGACAAAAGAATTAAAGAAATCGAATCAAAGATTAATGATATAAACTCTAAACAAAAAGAGATAGCTAATGAAAGAACAGAAAAAGAAAAAGCAATCAATGCTAATAAGTATAAAATCAAAAATTTCAATGATTTAAAAGAATGAATTTCAAAAGATAAATTAAATATTTTCAAACTTGAAAATTTAACTATCTGAGCTAAAGGTAAAAACAAAGATATAAGCATCGAAGTAGAAAACTACTTTGATAAGGAACATTACAATAATCCAAACTTTATCAAAAGATATCCAATATCTAACTTAAGTCCTGGTGAAAAAGCAATTATTACGCGTTCTAAAGTGTCAATGAACTTTTTGTTTGATGGGGATTATAAACAACCGCTTTTAGTTCCAGCTTTATATAAACCCTTTAAGGTTGATGCTTCAAAAGCAGACAGTGATGAAAATATCAAATTAATAACTCAAAAGAATAAACTAAACAAGAAACAAGAAGATAGCTTTAAAAAAGCTATTTATTCAGATGCTTTATTCTTACTTCAAGGTCCACCAGGAACAGGGAAAACACAAGTTATTTGTTCATTAATTGAATACTACCATCTAGCAAACAAGAATGTAGTTTTAACTTCATCTACACACGAAGCGATCGATAATGCATTTGATCGTTTCGCTAAAAAAGAACCAACTGATCCTAATGTGTTTGCTTACAAAATTGCAAGTGGTAATAAAGTTAAAAATAATCCATATGCAAAGGAACTAATTCCGTACAGATACAAACAAGCATTATCTTCTGAAGATAATTTAGTTAATATAAAAAATAATCAAAAAATAAACACAGATTTTATTAATGATTTAATAAGATATAGAGATAATTTTAATAACAAGTTTGTGCGTAAACTTGTATTTGAAAAAATTTTAACAAATCAATTTAACCTTGATGAAGTAAGAAATGAATATTTTCAATATAATGATGTATTAGGGATTATTGATGAAATAGCGAAAATTTTTGAAAAATACGGGTTTGATAAAGCAACTGATAAAAGTTTATTTGAAAAGATTTCTGATATTAAAGATTTAGAAAAATTAAAATCAAGTTCAAATTCAGAATTTCAAAAAAATGATGAAATTAATGATGAAATTAAAGCAAGAGTTTATCAAAGGTTGAATAAATTTAACTTAAATTTTGATATCGAAAACCCCGTTTTAGATAATAATGATAGTTTATTACTAGATGTTTTAGTGGATAATCAATTAATCAATTTATTTGGATTAACTACAACATCAAGCACACAAATTGAACATAAAAATGAATTAATCGATATTACAACAGATTATCCAATTGAAGTATCAATTATGGACGAAACTTCTAAAACTAATTTATATGAATTAATTAATCGTGCTTTATTCTGTAAAAAAATCATTCTTGCTGGGGATGCATACCAATTACCACCAACAAGTAATTTCTCAGATGATTTATATGAAGCGTTAGAAAAAGAAGGAATCATGGAAAATGATTATGAAGAACTAGACAAAGAAGAAATTGCTGAAATCTTGAATTTTCCATATTTTGAACAAACAATTAACACTTTAAATAAAGATATAGAAAGTGAGAAATGCTCATATGAGTTTTTAACACATCAACACCGATTCCCAGATGAAATAACTCGCTTTGTTAATATTTTATATGAAGAAAAAGAACAACCTTTAGAAACAGCTAAAAGTGATAAATGCTTTAAAGAATATTCATTTAAATACTTTGAGAATAAACTTAATTTAGTATCAACGCACAAACTATCTGATGATTATTTTGAATCAATCAAAAATGCTGGTGAAATCAAAATTAATGATTATATTAATTTTGACAACGGCAAATTAATTGATGATGGAGTTATTGAAAGTAAATTCATCAAAGATTTTAATACTCAAAAGAAAAATGAAGCAAAAATTAATCAATATAATGCACATGTTATCATTAAATCGTTGAAGCTAATTCTTAAAGATAAAAAGATTGAAAAACTTTTAGAAAAAGATAGTGATTTTGCTCATATTGGCATTATCTGTTTAAGTCGAAACCAAGCAACATTAATCAAAAAACTAATTAAAGAAATCGAACCTGATATTCATAAAAAATATCTAAGTAATAAACGAAAAATTGTTGTTGACACAATTGACAACTTCCAAGGTCGAGAGTGTGAAATTATTTTAGTAGATCTAATTAGAACTAAGAAGTCAATTAATAACCAAGGGTGGGATAAAAACATTGATTTCTTAAATGATGTTAACAGACTTAATGTTGCGTTCTCTAGAACAAAGAATATATTGATTATCTTTGGTAGTTTTGAAGAATATTTAGAACCTAGAGGCTGAAAAAATGCCCCAAACAGTTTAATTAAATATATTAAACACTACAAAGTTAAGCTTCATAGAGAATATATAGATTCTAGAGCTATTTATGAGGATAAAAGCAATGAATAAAGACATACTATTAAGATTTCATTTTCCGATAATTGAAAAGAAAATAAACTTCAAAGTTCAAGAATTAAAAGCAATGGATTTTTATCATGCTACATTCATTGTTGGTTTATATGAACTATCTAATGAAAAGGAACAATATTTTACATTAAAACAAATATTTAAGGATATTTTCAATATCCGTAATGATCTTTTAATTAGATTATTTTGATTAAAAATAGTTAGAGATTTAATTGGTCTAAATGTAATTAGTCTAAATGGTTCTTATAAAGATTTAGAAGATAAAGATTTACTTGAATACGAAGTTAAAAAGATAAAGATCCACCCCAAAATCGAAAGTTATATATCTCATAATAAATTTTATTTATTAGATTCAAATCCTACCGAAAAAAATAATGTATTTTATTTAAGACCTAAATTTTTATCAGAAGAGTATACAGAATATTTTAATGAACAAAATATAGATAAAAAAACTTATATTGATTGGTATGATAACACAGATATTAATGAAGAATTAGAACAAAAAATAGCAAAAGCCGAAGAAGATATTGAACGATCAAAAAATAGAATAGTTGTAGACATCAAAAGAGATAAAACTCCTGGATTATTAATAGCTTTTTTCGAATCAATTTATTCAACCGGTTTAGAATATAAAGAAGAAAAAATTGATATAAAGATTTCAACGAAAACAAAAAATCAACTTGTTTTTATTGAAGAACTTAAAAAACCACAAATATATAAAATGCAAGAGAATTCAGCAACATTACTAATTAATAAAATTTTCCCAAATAATGAACAATTTTCTGATTTAAAAGTAGTAGATAACAACCCATTCGATTTGAATAAATTTGATAATGAATATTTATTTAAATGAACAAATAAAGTTGAATTTGAACCATTTTTAGATTACATTATTTACAAAAAGAAACTATTTAATTTATATAAATTTAATTGTAATTTATATATTGAAGAACACAAATTTAATAAAGAGTACAATCAACTAATTATCCCTTTTGAAATTAATGAAGATGAATACTTAAGCATTGTAAAACAAATATATAATAAAAGCGATTTATATGATCAAGCTTTCTTAGAAAAAGTTGATTTATCTGAGCAGATTAAACTATTTTTAAAAAAAGAAATTCAAAGCATTGAATCATTAGATACTTTAATTGATGTTAAAGAATTAATTAAAGTTCCTTATAAAGACTGAGTTAAACAAATTAAAGCTTTATATAATAATGAAGATGTATTTATTAATATCTTTAATCAAATTAATGATATTAAAGATTATTCAGTTTTTGTTAATCAAATTCTTACTAAAGATCGAAAAGAGTTAAGAGATGAAATTGTTAAAAGAAGTAACAATATGAGTATTTTTAACTTTTATGATGCAGAAAATAAAGATTTAATAATTGAGATTTTTGCTTATAACTTTGATTCATGAATTGGTCAATACAATAATCACCCTGTTTTTAAAACTGAGTTTTGAACTAAGACTAATAAGATGATAAATGAAAAATTTGAAAAACATAAAGCTTCAATTGAAGCTAGAATTCAAGAAAAAAAAGCAAATAATTTAAATCAAAATATTTATTCAGAACTTTTATCATTTTTCGATTCAATCAAAGAAATTACAATTGTTTCAAATATAAAAGCATATATTCACATTGAATATATCAATAAGTTCTTAGAACAATCTAATGAACAATTAAATGAGAATATTGGTTTTATAAAGGAAGCAAATTTAACCCTAGCAATGAAGTTAAGAAATCAACTTGAAGATCTAGCTAAAGAGTTTGCTAATAAAACTGATGATCAAAAAGTTAACAACTGATCTAAAACTTTAAGAAAAAAGGATAAACAACTTGCTGATTACTACTCTTATTTATCTAATAATTTTGCTCATAATCTTCATAAAAACAAGAATAAAGATGATAAAGAACATATAAAAGATAATGAAGAACTAAAAGCAATTGATAGATATATTAACAATTTTAAAAACAAAGGTAATAAGTAATGAGTCATCTTGCTACAATAACACTTAATTTAGATGAACTAGAAAAAGAGCAATTACATAACATTTGTGATGAAAATATTAAAATTATCCAAAATGCTATTGATTCTAATAAATACCAAAACAATGAACTTCTTAAAAAATCAATTATTGAATTAAAAAATATCAAAGAATCAATTGTTGAAAGTGTACAGTTTTTATCAGGAAGTTATGAAGCAAAGCAATACTCTGAGAAAGGGTTTTTTAGAACACAATATGATAAGATTGAAAAATTAACTTTAAATGTTATTCAAGCAATTGATTACACTACAAAAACAGAATCTTCTATTAATAATTTTGAATATTATGTTTATGAATATGGACAAATTGCTACTAAAGCATTAGAGCAAATTTATGAACATAATCTAGAAGTTAATGAAAATGTATTAAGTGATTTAATTAATGAACTAGTAAGTATAAAAGCTGATCCATCTGAACTAAAGGTTTTTAAAGAAAAGTACTATAAACACATCTATCAACACGATGACCAAAATGTTCAATCATACTTCTTATCTCGCATCCATCAAGTAACAACTAAAAAAGATATTACTGATTATGAATTATGGTATAAAGAACAAATTAAAAAATTAATCAATAATAATCAAATCATTAAACCATTTGCTGATTTCTTAGTTAAAAATAAACAATATCAATTTCAAGGACAAAGGGTAATAGTTGAAAGTAAGGGGTTAGCTTCTTATTATATTTTTGAAAATAAGATAGGGGAGCAAATTGAATTCACAGTTTCAGCTGATAATACTGTTTCATATAAGATTGGTGATTATGCTTCTCATGTTTGCACTAAAACAGCAAAAGAAATGCTAGCTTATATTGAAAACCATTCAAAAATGAAAGTTCTTAAACAAAACATCATAAGAGAGTTTGTTGCATCTAAACCAAAATATAAAGCTAAAGAAAAGATTAAACAATGAGGTAAATAATGAGTTTTAAAGCTACAATTGTTGACCAATTAAAAATAAGGCTTTTAAATAAGAATATTTTAATTATTAAAGGCAATACATCTGATTTTGTTATTCCTAAGATCTTAGATTTAAATATTAAAAAACCAGCAAAAGAAGATGATATTAACAATAAACTTAGTAAACAAACTTATTTAGATTCATTAATTGATTTTGAATCAAAAGATATTCTTACTTTTAATCAATATTTAATGCACTTTTTATATCAAGATCCTAATTTTAGGTTTAATGAGATCTTCCTTTATAACTCAAATTGACAAGAAGATGCTGATGTTGTTCATGGTAATATTAGAGTTAAAAAAATCAAACAAAATCAGATTGATGAATCTGAAACTGATGATGGGTATGAACAATCAAGTTTATCACTATCAGACTTTAATGTAGGGTCAATGAACAATGATAGTGTTTCAATTGTTGAACGTTTAAAACAATTAATTATTGAAAAAATTAGTGATCCATATTATACAAAAAGAACACTTTTTATTTTAGATTTAGCTGATTTATTTTTAAGTGAAAAAAACCAAGGTTTCGATTTAACGCAAATAAATTCAATCATTGATTTATTAACAAATGAGATTAGCTCAATTACACACAGTTTTAAGCCGTCTAATTTGAAATTAATTTTAATAGTTAAAAATGAACAAATGTTTAATTCGATTTTATTTGCTAATAATCGAGAAGTTAGCACACTTAATATTCCAACCCCATCATTAGTTGAACGAGAAGCATTCTTTAAATTAAGAGGATCAACATTTTCAAAACTAATTACTAAATTAGAAACACAAAAAGAAATTAATACAGCTGCATCAATAACTAATGGTTTAACCTTTAGAGAATTGCTTCAACTTAAGGATTTTGCAGATCGATGACCATATGAAATTAAGGATTTTAAAGAACTTTATCGTCTTTGTTTCTTTGAAAAGAAGGATTCTGAATGAGAAAAAATAAATGATGATAGTTTAGCTAAATTCACTGAAATCTTTAATAGTCGTGTTAAAGGTCAAGAACATGTTGGTAAGAAAATTAAAGAAACTTTAATTAGAAGCAATGTTGGACTACAAGGTATTTTACAAAGTTCAGAAGTTGCTAATAATTCCAAACCAAAAGGAATCTTATTTTTAGCAGGACCAACTGGTGTTGGTAAGACTGAAAGTGTTAAAGCTTTATCTGAATTTGTTTTTAAAGATGCAAATCAAATCATAAGATTTGATATGTCAGAGTACAATCATGAAGAATCAGACCAAAAACTATTAGGAGCACCTCCTGGTTATGTTGGTTATGAAGCTGGTGGTACATTAACAAACGCAGTTATTGAAAAACCATTTTCAATTGTCTTATTTGATGAAATTGAAAAAGCTCACCAAAAAATCTTTGATAAATTTTTACAAATTTTAGAAGATGGTCGACTAACATCATCTAAAGGAGAACTTGTTGATTTTTCAGAAACATTCATCATCTTTACATCAAACATTGGTGCAAGCACAATGCCAAAAGATGGTACTAATGAAAAAATAATAGAACATTTTAAAAGCGAAGTTGACAAACACTTTAAAGAAAAACTAAATAGACCAGAAATACTTAATAGGATCGGTAAATCAAACATTATTCCTTTTAATCGAATCGTCGATCCTACTATTAAGCTTGATATCATTAAATCTAAAATTGAAAAGATTAAAAAGTTCTTACATGATAAGAAATCTATTAAATTAGAATTTGATGATAATATTGAACATTATTATCAATTTGTAATCAATAATTCTGATGATAATATGGGAGCAAGAGCTTTAATCATTGCTTTAGAAGATGATTTAGTAAGCATTATTTCAAATGCTATTTTTAAACAAAATAAAGATATCCAAAATAAATTAGCTAACTCTGAAAAGGGAACATTTGTAGTTTTAAATATTGAGTGTAAACATAATACAAACAATGGCACATTTGCTTTTAAAGCAACAATTAAAGATTAAATCGATTATTTAGAACAAGAACCAGAGATTGCTCTGGTTTTTTGTTTTGCTTTAAGTTTGAATTAATTAAACATATTTATTGAAATATTGTTTTAAAAGTTATTGAACCAATACTAAAAAAGCGAAGAGAATGTTATTTTGTTATAAAATTTATATATAAATTTATAATTCTTGTTAATTTTTAAAAATATTATGCTATGTAAGTTAATTTTATTTATTAACTAAATGAATTAGAATCAAATTCCTACTAAAGGAGTTAGTGGTTATGAAAACAAAGAAGAAAATTATCATTTCTAGTTTATTAATAGGAGTAGGTTTATTACCTATTATTGGTTTTGTAGCAAGTTGTAAAAATGAAGATAAACAAGGCGTTAATCAAAAACACTTTCTTTTAGAAGAGCTTGATGAAAGAGATAATTCAAATTCTAAAAAGAAGAATAGTCAACTATTTAAAGAAACAGATAAAACTAAGATTAGTGAGAAGAAACAAGAAAATAAACCAAGTGTTTTAAATAATCAAAGTAGTAGTCCTGCAACAGGGAATAAACAAAAACCTACTGAACCATCTGATCAAGTTAATAAAAAACCAGATGATAAAAGTGTTGTTGGTTCAAATAACTCTCAACCTTCTCCAAATAATTCAAGTAGCTCTAATTTAGTTGATAGTAAAAAAGAAGTTGAAACAAAGAATCAATCTACTAATCCACTAGTTGATAGTTCATCAAACCAACCAAAAGAAGAAATTCAATCTCCTTTTGATTCAAATACTAAAGAAGAACAACCGCTTAAACATGTTGATGATAGCTTCTATCCTAAACAAATCGATCAACCAGTTCAACCTGCTGTATTAGCTGAACAAGAAATAAGAGATCGTATTTTAGGGATTGACCAATTAGCACCAAATTACTATACACATTCTGATTTTAAACTTAAAAATGATTATGTAGAAGTACTTGGAAATGGTTCTGATTCCTTTAAATTAGAGTTATTAGGTAAAGATGGAAAACCAGTTTTAGGGGTTAAATGATATGTAAGAACTCGATACCCTGAAAGTCAAGTTTATAAGAGTGGATCTACTTGAGAAGGGGCAATCATTTCACTTAAAGATGATGGAACTGTCTCAGGTCTTAAGTATGATGGTGAACAAGGTAAATCAGAAGTTTGAGCAGAATATCAAGGATATTTATATAAAGCTATAGTTAGAGTTTTTTCTAATTCTGAAACAGTAAATGAAATTGAAACCCGAAAAGCAAAAGAAGCTGCAAAAGAAATTACCAAAGAATGACACAATTTATCAGATTACGAAAAAGCATTAAAAGCATATGAGTGAATGACTCAAAATGTAGAATATGTTGAGCGTGGTAATTTGGTTGATGACCAAACTGCTTATTCATCACTTGTTGAAAAACAATGTGTATGTTCTGGATATGCTAAAGGTTATAAGATGTTACTTGACGAACTTGGTATACCATCTAAATTAATTGTTGGACCTGTTTTAATTGCTAGAAACACATATGAGAACCACATTTGAAATCTAGTTGAAATTGAAGGTAAATGATACCATGTGGATACAACTTGAGGAGTAAGATCAAAACGTTGAAACAAAAATACCGGCAAACAAAACACTATTTATAATTACTTCTTATTATTAGATGAGAATTTTAAGAGACCTAGAGATTATATTAACCCTAATAAAAATTCAATGGGGACAAAATATCGTGCTTCAAAGATGGACAACTTTGTGGTTGATGAAATTGGAGTTAGAAGGGTTATACATAAAACTTTCACAAAAGAGCCTAAAAGAACTTGATTTTTAGTTAATACACCTTGAAAATTTAAAAATGAAGAAATATTAGAAAAAGCCATCAAAGATCTTACAGGTACTAGATACAAACCTAATGTTGGTAGAAAAGTTGATTGAAATTACAACTTTAAATATTTCTGATATTTATTAGAAGATCAAATTAAAAATGTTGATTCTAAAAAAGTTGATTTAACTATTTCACCAACAACAAATGACAAGAGTTCTTATATCATTAAAATCCAAACCAATGGTGAAGTTGAATTTGGCTTAGAAAACATTGAAGTTCAAAATGCATTCATTGATAGATTAGAAAAAACTAATGATGGATATTTAGTTTACTTAACAAATTTCGATATCCCTAATGGAAAAAATAATATTAAGATTGATGTCTTTAAAATTGGATACCAATTCAAACCAAGTACTTCTGAAGTAAGTTTTGATGTAAAACAACAACCAACCCCTGAAGCTAAGTTTATTGCTGATACAAATTCATCTGGAGTATTAACTAATGTAGATTCAAATATGCAATATCGAACTACTATTGGAGACTGAAAAGATATACAAGGAAATAGTATTCCATTTAATGATGTTGGTACAATAGACATCTATGTTCGTAGAAAACCAGATGCTAAACATTCTGCTTCTAAGATCCAACATATCAAATTAACTAAAGGTAGAGATCTAGATAGAGAAGTTAAATATTACAATAAACAAATTATTGGCGTTGATAACACTATGCAATACCGATTAGATGGCACAGCTGATTGAAAAGAAATAACTACTACTAAATTAAGTAATTTATCATCAGGAACTTATCAAGTTAGAAGTAAACCAAATGGTTCTCAACTTGCATCTGATACAGTTAAAGTAACTGTTTACTAAAAAAGATTAAATAAAACAATATTTATTAAACACAATTATGTTTAGTCATAGTTGTGTTTTTCTTTTATAAAGATATTTTTCTAATAGAAAGATTGAAGAAAATTATCATTCTTAATCATTCATAATCGGTTTAGTCATTTATATGCATAAAATACTTAAATTTATAGTCGTGTTATAATAACTTTAAACAGAAAGAATTCTATAAATTGTTTTTTGTTACTACACTAATTTAGTAATCGATCAATAAATGATTACTAATAGAAATGGATGAAATCAATTTTTATGAAAAGAAAAAGAATAATCAAACAAGCTATTTTGATTGGGGCAGTTGCTTCATCTATCTCTATTCCTTTATTAATAGCTTCTTGTACAAATGAAAATAAAAACCCAGCTACAAAAAGTACTCCTAAAAAATCATTACTTGAAGAAAATGTAAAAATATCTGATCCTACAGTAGTTAAACAAACTCAACCACTTGTAGCACTAGAACCAGCAAAACCAATACAAATCTTATTAAATAGCATAGATAAGAATTTGAAATTTGTTGATAACAAGTATGCTCTAAGCTTTAAATTAGACTCATCATATATAAATAAGTATGTTCAAATTCAGCTCCAAAAAGTTGATGATCAAGATGTTTTAATTACTTCAAATAAAACAAAAATAGTTAACGATGGATCAGCTCAAGTTTCTTTTGAAAACTTAGAAGATGATAATGAATATATCATCAAAAAAGTACTTATTTATGATAATAACAACTCTAATCCTATTGAACGCCAAATTATTAATGATCAACAAGACTTATCTGTTTTTAGTAAACTATCTGATATAAAACTATCAACAGATGCAAAAATTATTGAATACTTCTATAATGAATTCAAACTGCAACTTAATAACTTATTAAAATGAAAAGATAAGGTAGCAAGACTAGTTATTCAAAATTTAAACACTAATGAAAAGTTCTATTCTTTAAGAATTAAAATCAAAAGCTTAAATCAAGATTTCATCTTTGATGGTATTTACTCAGTTTATGATCAATATAAAATTGTTAAATTAGAATACGAAGATGGTGTATATTTAGATGAACATGAAAGAAAGTGAACTAAATACACATCTATTCCATTAGATGATTCAATTACTAATCAAACTTTATCAGTTAAATATAAAACTAATCTAAATTGAAATCCATTCACAAATGACAAAGATAAAGAACGATTAGTTTTTAAATACGGAATTAATTATTTAACAACTAATAACAAACCAATATATGCTCATTTTCCAACTCATTTTAAAAATGAACAAAATCTATTCGGTAAGATAATTAGTTCTAGAGGTTTAAATAATAATTATGAAGATCCTACTAACAAAATTATATTTATAAACAGCAAAGAAGAGTTAGCTACAAAAATAGGACATGATTTAATAGAGAAAAATATTAAAACTGATTTTAATAAAAAGACTTTAGTAGCTTTATTATTAGAAGAAAAACATAGTTATTATGACCGCGATTACTATAACACTTTTATAGCTAAAAAGTATGATGTTGATCCTAAAACAAAAACTATAAACGTAGAACTAGAATATAATTACATTCCTAGATTTTCTAGTACAAAAGAAATAATTAAAAGACCAGATACTGAACCAACTGCATTTTGAGATTTTTATGTAGCATTCTTTTTTGAAATAGATAAATTAGAAAATATTGAAGAATATAAGTTAAAAATCGATACTAAAAAAACCGATTATGAAACTTGGTCTAAAAAACCAAAAACTGATTGGGACTCATTACCTTGAAATGAGTAAGCTAATCATATATTGATAACTAAAACCAAACACAATTATGTTTAGTCATAGTTGTGTTTTTATTTTCATAAGCCTAGTTTTTGAATATAAAAGTGATTGTGAAAAATTAGTGTCTTGAACCATTTATAAAACCTATAAAGAACTAACTATATGCAAAAACCCCTTAATTTATAGTCGTGATATAATAAATTTAACAAAAGCAATTATAAAATTTTTTTGTTATTATCTCTAATTTAGTATTTAATTGCAAGATTAACTACTAATAGAAACGGATCTAATTAATTTTATGAACAAAAGATTAATAATTAAACGAGCTATTTTAATTGGCATAATTCCAATAGTTGCATCCGTTCCTTTCTTAGGAATTGCTGCAAATAATTTGCAATATACTAGTAATTTTGAGCTTGGGTTCGAAATATTAATAAAAGACAATATTAATAAAAAAACATTAATGTCAAAACTAGAACAGCATCTATATAAAAGTTATCTTAGAAATCAATATGATTATAAGTTTTTTGAATTTGATAAAAAGATAACAATTCTTGCAAATCAAGATAAATACGATTATTTTAAGTGACCTTTAAAGCAATTCTTTGATGAAAATAAAAAAGATATCGATGGGATCTTAATCGATAGATATTTATTAGAAGAAAATTGATACAAGAGACCAATTATTTTTAAACAAAATATAGATTCTGAAAAGAGAATACAAGAAGAGTTGTTATGGTATGGAGCTATAGTTAATAACTTTGAACAAGCATCAACTTTAGAAGAAACAGAACTAAACTATAATAATTTTAAATATGTTGGTTTAGATAAAGGAACAAGATATTTTCATTTCAAAAATACCTTCCGTCAATTAGGTGATGTAATAGTTGGTGTATCAGAAATTGATAAATTTAATTCAAACAATTTTGGTAGACTCGAATGAAATAATGATTTAAACTTACTTGATTTAGAAGATGATAAAATAGATAAAAAATATAATAAATATCATCCAAACCAAGTTTCCGAAATAATAGCTGGATCAAAAGGGATAAATCAAACAGTAAAGCTTAAACTTTTGCGACATTCTATAAAACTAGATGACGAAAACTTACAAAAACTTAAAACTTATGTAATCAATAATAGTTATGGATTTACAAAAGAATCAATTAAAGACCATCCATATCTTAGAAAATATAATGAATATTCAAGAGCGATTGATGAAGCAATTGTCAAGAATCCAGAACTTATTTATATTTTTTCAGCTGGTAATAGTTTTAACAAAGAGCCAGCAGTTAAAGAATTGGTTGGGAGAAAACTATCTTTGAATTCAATTGTTGTAGGAGCTCTTTCAAAATACGAATACAATAATAGACCTGCTCCAGCAAAAGCAGGATATAGCCAAATAGGAAACAACATAAACTATTTGTCCGTTACTACCCCGGGGCGATTTGATTTTATAAAACCTACTAAAGAAAATTTTGAAGACCAAGGAACAAGTTTTTCTGCTCCTGTTGTAACTGCTATAGCATCAATGCTTTTGCAAACTAATAAAGAACAATTTGATGAGGGGCATAATTCAATTATTTTTAAATCTGCTTTAATTACAGGAAGTTGAAGTCCAGGTTCTATAAATTGACTGCCATATCCTGTAAGTTTAGATCCAAATTATAGTTACACAAACCAACTCGGATTTGGCATTCCTAATTATTATTTAGTAAAAGAAGCTCTTAGAAATTTGATCTATATCAAAGGGGAAGATCCCTTATTATCAGTCGATACCAATCAATCTTATAATGAAAATGGTAAAATTGTTAAAATTGTAAACAAAAAATTCAAAAAAGGAAGTAGAGTTAGAGTCGGTCTTTCATGATTATATGAGAAGGCTAACGATCCTTTCAATTCATATTTAATTAATCATTTTAATGGATTAAATGCGAATCAACATGATTTATCTAAAACTAACTCAGATGCTAAAAACAATTCTAAACCTATAAATGAACCCAATTGAACGGGTCATATACCAATTGGTGATGGATCTGGATGTATAGATTTATGAAAGCAGTATTATAATAAAAATCATGACAAGAAATCATCACTTGACATCATAGCACAACTTAACCAGTGCAAGGTACATCGTTATGACGAAGAATTAGATTTAAAGAAAAAACTTGGTGATCTAGATACTTATGAAAGAGAAGGAATAATGAACAATAAAATATTTTGAATCAGAGATAGAATTTCTTTTGGTTTATATGTTTATAACTCTAAAAATGAATTAATTAAAGAGATTGATACAAAGGGAGATTTCAATGTAAGATTAGTTGAATTTTTAGCTGATGGAGAAGAATATAGAATCGAGGTTGTTAGACAAGATAATTTATTTAAAGCTGCAGATGCGGCATTAACATTTGCTGAGGAAATAAGTGATGAAGATCAATATTAAATTTAAAATAATGGCTAGTTTTTTATTTTTATCTATTGCTCCAATTATTGCGGTTTCTTGTTCTCAAAAAAACAAAAACCCATCTACAAAAAGTACCCCTAAAAAATCATTACTTGAAGAAAACATAAAGATAACTGATCCTACAGTGGTTAAACAAACTCAACCACTTGTAGCACTAAAACCAGCTCAACCAATAACAACATCTTTCTTGTCACAGCCAAATGCAATTTTACTAAATAACTTAAATAACTATCTAGAACTAAAGGATAATAAATACTTATTAAGCTTTGGATTGAATTCATTATACAAAAATAAATATGTACAAATTCAACTCCAAAAAGCTGATGATCAAAATGTTTTAATTACTTCAAATAAAACAAAAATAGCTAATGATGGCTCAGTTTTAGTTGCTTTTGAAAACTTAGAAGATGATAATGAATATATCATAAAAAAAGTACTTATTTATGATGATCTTAACAATGATTCAAAATCAAGTGATTATCAAATCACTAATGAAAAAGAAGACTTATCTGTTTTTAGCAAACTATCTGATATCAAACTATCAGCCAATGCAAAAATTATTGAATACTTCTATAATGAATTCAAACTACGACTTAATAACTTATCAAAATGAAAAGATAAGGTAGCAAAATTAGTTATTCAAAATTTAAATACTAATGAAGAGTTCTATTCTTTAGAAACTAAAATCAAAAGCCCAACACAAGACTTCATCTTTGATGGTATTTATTCAGTTTATGATCAATATAAAATTGTTAAATTAGAATACGAAGATGGTGTATATTTAGATGAAGATGAAAGAAAGCGAACTAAATACACATCTATCCCATTAGATGATTCAATTACTAATAAAATACTATCAGTTAAATATAAAACTAATTTAAACTGGAATCCATTCACAAATGATAAAAACAAAGAACGATTAGTTTTTAAAGATGGAGTTAATTATTTAACAACTGATAATAAACCAATATATGCTCAATTTTCTCGTCATTTTGAAAATGAAAAAAATATACACCACAAGATAATTAGTGCTAGAGCTTTAGATAATAATCATGAAGATGCTACTAACAAAATTATATTTATTAACAATAAAGAAGAATTAGCTACAAAAATCGGTTTTGATTCATTAGACAAAAATATTAAAACTGATTTTAATAAAAAGACTTTAGTAGCTTTATTATTAGAAGAAGAACATAGTTATTATAACAATGATTACTATAACACTTATATAGCTAAAAAGTATGATGTTGATCCTAAAACAAAAACTATAAATGTAGAACTAGAATATAATTATTTACCTAAATTTTCTAGTACAAAAGAAATAATTAAAAGACGAAATAGTGAGCCAACTGCAATTTGAGGATTTTATGTAGCTTTCTTTTTTGAAGTAGATCAATTAGACGATATTGAACAATACAAACTCAAACTGAAAACTAAAAAAACTGATTATGAAACTTGATATAAAAAACCAAAAACTGATTGAGACTCATTACCTTGAAATAAATAAAAGATTTCAACATTAACAAATATTAGTATAACAATCTAACAAAACATATTAATCAATAATCATATAACTAAAAATAAGTAGGCAACAAACCTACTTATTTTTGTGTATAAATCAATATTAATTATTAAACTAAACTATTTTAAAAACTTCATCAACTAGTGTACTTATAAGAAACTAAATCATCCTGGTTTTTAGCTAGTTTTTTACCTGCAGGTGCTTGAGCAACTTGATCAAATGCTACTAAATCAGAGCCTATTTCTACTCAATCATCATTTAAGTTAGATGTTAGTGCATAAATATCAACAGCTATATTGTTTCGTTTATTACGTTTAATATCTTCTAAGCTTATATTATTAGATTGAATAATAATTTTGATGTGTTCTGCATCATTTTCATCTAATCATTTACGAACATGTTGGACTAAATGGTGGTTAACACCATTTAGATCAAAGTTTCTAATGTTACCAAAAGTAGCAATTAAGCTTTCATCAATTAGATCATCACTTAAATCTAAACTAATAGCATATAAATTAGTTAGATGTTCTCTGATGTTTTCTAAATCATTAATTACATTGTTATTGTAATTTAAACTAACTATTAAGTTATTAGTTTTCTTGTTAGCTAAATAAGTTTCAATTACTAATTTAAGATCACCATTATATTGTTGAATCATATTGTTTGGAATATAATCAACAAATTCAAAAGAATGATCCATATCTTTTAGAAATTGAACTTGAGCTTTAGTAGTAAATAAATAAGCACCAGCAACCGCAGCTCCATATCCATCATAAGCTTGTAAACTATAATCAACTGAGCAACTATCATTAATAATAAGATCTTGGCTTTCGTTTAGTTCGCATAAGATGTTATAACAATTTGTTGCTGTTGAACTTCTTTTAGCTAGGATTGAGCTAATTAAATTTTCTAATCAACCAAAGTCTTCATAAGATCCTTCAATTGAAAATAAAGCATCTTTACTTTTAATAACTGTTCCATCAGGAACATATTTGATCTTGAGTTGTTTTAGTTGTTTTTTGTGAATTGAAAACTCTAATAAAGCTAATACTTCAGCAGTTCCACAAACCATAATATTACTTTTAGTATTATTGCTAAATTGCATTAATACATTATGGTCTGGTAGATATTGTTTAGTGATATTACAACTAGTTATGGTTGCAAAATTTGTGTAATGATGATCAACTATTTTATTATCAAAAATAAAATCAATGTTTTGGGTTAAAGATATCGGTTTGTGTCTGGACATATGTTTTATTTATGGTTAGGATCAGCCATTTTGTTGGCTTTTTTAGCATTTTCAGCAATCATTTTGCTATTAAACATCATGTTATAGAATGTAGAAGCAAATAATAACATTGCTGTTTTAATAACAATAAATCATAGACTTAAAACTAATGATTTAAAGAGTTCAAAAGGAACTCCTGTCATTACAATTAATGAATAATTTGGGTTTTTAGCTTTGTTTAAATCATAAAAAAGAACGATTTGTTCATAGGCTTGAGTAGTTGCTGCAGTTGCTCACATTCATCAAATAAAACCAAAGAACCATAAACCAAATAAGATCCCTTGTCAAATAATTTCTTTTTTACTTCACTTGTTTTGGTAATGAACTACTATAACTCGATAAATTAATAAACCTAATACAATGAATTGTACTAACCCAACTCCAATTCCAATTGCATACTTAGTTGCTTTTGCATCAAAACTACCAATAATCGCACAAGCGAATAAACCAAAAGCAAAGGCTACTATAAGGATATTTAATATCTTCATCCCTTTATCATTGATATTTAAAAGCTTCACAACTGTTTTATTTTCGTTTGCTCTAATATTTCGCATTTAAAAATGCTCCTTCAAAATCGATCAATATATTATATAATGTATAATATTATTCACTAACTAAATCCTTGTTAGGTTTAGTGTGATATTTATAAATTATAACTATTTCAAAACCGAAATAAAAAGCAAAAATTAAATTAATTCTAAAATAAGGAATAATAATGACTAAAAAAGACATTAACCCAAGACTAAGAGTTACTAAAACAGTTGTTTTTGATGAACAAGAACAAGAGCGAAATAAAGTTAAGAAACATAAGAAATTACCAAGAACTTGAAGAATTGTAATTAGTGTCTTACTTACTTTTTGCTGTGCTTGTGTAATTGTATTATTAGTATATGTTATTACTTATTTATATAGTCTTGAAGTTAATGCATAAGTGTGATGAATCATCAATTAATTTTTAGTACTAATACCAAGCACTTATATGTCCATGTTCCTTTTTGTAATCACATATGTACTTATTGTGACTTTAAAAGGATTCTTAAAAATGAACATACCCAACCATTAGTGGATGGGTATTTTAATGATTTAGAAAAGTGAACTAAAAAGTTTAAATTTAAACAGTTTGATACTATTTTCTTAGGCGGGGGAACACCTAATTGTTTAACTGATGCTGAACTTGAAAAGTTGTTGAGTCTGATCTCTGTTTATGCAAATGATGATTGTGAATTTAGTATTGAGTGTAATCCAGATTTAATTAATCAAAACCAAATTGATTTGTTTAAGAAATATAAAGTTAATCGGATCAGTTTAGGAGTACAATCAACTAATAATCAGATTCTTAAACAAATCAATCGTATCCATACAATTGAAGATGTAGCGGCTGCTGTTGATTTATTACATCAAAATGATATTTATAATGTTTCGTGTGATTTTATTTATGCTTTACATCATTTAACATTAGATGATGTAGAAGATGTTTTTAAATTTATTTTAAAATATCAAATTCCCCATGTTTCATTTTATGCTTTAGAAATTAAGTCTGGATCATTAATGAAAAAATTAGGGTTAATTTTAGATGAAGAACAAGAAGCTGATCAAATGGAATATATCATTAAACGATTTAGTGAAATAAATTATTTAAGATATGAAGTAGCTAATTGAACAATTGATCCTAACTATTGTTGTAAACACAATATGGCTTATTGATTAAGTAATGATTGGATTGGAATTGGATATGGTGCTCATGGTTTTGAAAACAAGATCCAATACTATTTTGATAAACCATTACAAGATCCAAAATTAATCACTAATCAATTAACTGATTATGAAGTCAATCAACAAATCTTAATGATGGGCTTAAGATTAGTGAATGGACTTGATTTAAATATCGATAAATTTAATAATGCTTATAAAATGTTTAAAGATAAATTAAAAGCTGTTAGTATAACAAAAAACAACCACTTAGTGGTTGATGATATTAATTTATTACACAACAGTATTTTAGATCTTTTTTAGATTTGAGCTGTAATTGCTCAAATTCCAATTCCTAAAGCAATAATTACTAAAACAGCAAATAAAGCAATTAATCAAGAATAGTAATATAAAAAAGAAGTATTATAAACAACTCTTACTTGTTTTGGTTCTCAAGTAACTAAAATGAAATGATTATATAGTTGTTTCATTTGTTCATATGTAGTTTTAAGTTGTTGATATGGGATTAGATTATGATATTCTTGGTTTGAGTTTGGTTGAACTGTTTTAAGTCTTAGTTGTTCAAGACTTTTGTTTTCAGTTTGATCTCATTCTTTAAATAGTTTTAAACAATTAACAGCTAATAATTTAGCTAGTTTTTTAAATGGATTAGCTTGTTGGTCTAAATAGTAGTTATGAAGAATATGAGGAATCAATATAAAGATTAAATTATTTAAATAATAGAGTTGATATAAAGAAAGTTGATCAATGTTCTTATTATTTAGTAAAGTTTTAAGTTCATTGTTTAAATAAGGATATTGAAAACTTAATAGTTTTTTATCTAAACTATTAATAATTGTTTTAAAGTGGTTAATATTATCAATTAAATTAGTTTTATTTTGTTCATGAATCTTAGGATCATCAATAGCTAAAATAAATGATTTCATATAACCATCATAAAAATCTTTAAGTAATGGTTTTAGTTTTTTAAGTAGTGTTTCTAAATCAATAACTGGATTCATATTTAAACCATATAGTGTTTGCTTAAACGTGATTTCTTCATTTTCTGTAATTTAGTATTTAGTTTTTTATAAACCTTATCAACTGGTTCAAGTGTATTTTCTTCTTTTTTAGCAGAATAAACAAACCCAAGGTCTTTTTCATACTTGGGGATAATATGTAAATGAGTATGAAAAACAACTTGCCCTGCACTTGGGTTTGTGTTCATTAAGTAATTAAAACCAGAAATATCATCAAATGTTTCTTCTAAAACAAATGTTAAGTTCTTAGCTAGACGCATCATGCCAGCTAACACATCTGGATCTGTTAATCCAAAGTTTCGATAATGTTTCTTAGGGATAATTAATAAGTGTCCATCACTAACTGGATTAATGTCTAAAATCGCAAATGCGTGTTCATTTTCATCTACGATTTGACTTGGTATTTCTTTATTTCATACCTTACAAAAAATACAATCAACCATCTTAAATTACCTATTTAATTTTTTTTTATTTTATGAAATGATTTAGTACATATAGTTAGTTTTGTTATTAAACTGTTCAGTTTGTATTTTATTATGTTCACTAATCATTTTCTTTGTAGTTACTTTTCAACTAACACTTAATGCAAGCATTAAGATTACATTGATTAAAACGATGAATCATAAAAAGCTCATAATCAAGATTACTACATTTCTTTTATTGTCTAATCTTGCAATTTTTGCTGATCTATTATATTCTTTAACCTGCGAAATCATTACACAAACCTTAACGAAGTTAGCAAATCCTATAAAGAAGCAGAAAATACCAGCTCCAATGATTCCACCAACTGCAATTAAATTTAATAATGCCAGTTGTTTTTCATTATTAGCAAGAGAGTTTAAAATTGCTTTTTCTAAGAAAATAGCAATTTGAGCTAACTCAGGAAGATGTTTTTTAAAATCAGCTTGGTTTGGATCTGTTCCAAGTAATACTGCAATTGCACGAATCCCGATATTACCAGATGTAACAATGCTACCAGTTAAAAAGTACATAACAATAAAGCATGCTCACACTATTGTAAACAACAATAGAGCAATCTGTAAAGATATCATCTTTCGGTTTGTTTTTAGAGTTTTATCAAACAAAATAAGACCTCCTAAAAAACAATAATATTAATATTTTATACTAATTGATATAGTTTAAAGTCTAATTTATCTATAATATACAAATATAAATAAATTATTTTTAAATCATATTATATTGCATTAATTTAAATATTATAGTAAATTATTATATCTAAGAACTATGTTATAAATGAATTTAAAGGATTAAAATGAAACAAAAGAAGATTATTATAGCATTAAGTGTTGCACTTGGTATTACAGCCACTTTAGCAGTTGGTTTAGGAGCAGGACTAGGAGCAACTAAAAACCAAAAAGATCAGCCAATAACAGTTCTTAAAGAAGAACAAAAAAATGTTAACCCCCAACTTAACAATAATGATAAGATGATGGATTTAACAAAAAAAGATAATTCTAAAACAGAACTTAAAAAAGAAAATCCACAAATCATTGAACTACAACCTAATCAAAAAAACGAAGAGAAAACAAAGTCTGAACCTAAAGAACCAGAAAACAAAAAAGAAGAACCCTGTGTTTCCCACTTGTTCAATTACACCCTTAACTTAATGACGAGTTAAGGGTTTTTTTATTTTTCTTTTATATATTTATATATAAAAATAAGACTTATAAAAGAATGTAATGAGCAAGATTTTTTCAAAATTATTGCTGGGTTTTTCTCTTTTGGTACAAAAAGAGTTAAAATGCTTTATTTTGCTTTTATATTTTTATAAAAATATAAAAGTTTATAATAATTACAAAGATGCAAGAATTAAGATATCAAAACGAGTAAAAATATGAAAACAGACAACAAAACTTCTAAAAAAACTACAACTAAAAAAGTGAAAAGTTCACCTGCTATTTTAACTGGTCCCAATACTAAAAAGTCGGAAACAAAAATTGTAATTAGTTCGGTTGACGAACTGATGATGTTTAGTGATGAATATGATTGAGATGAAGAAATAAACGCTCAAGATTTTCCATTTATGACGTTTGATGATAAAACTAAACAAGAAGTAAAATCTGTTTTAGATTCAAATGAAACGGCTAAAAATGAAGTTAAAGAAGAATATAAAATGTTTTCATTATTTGAGACATTATTTGATCATTTTGATCTTTTAAAAGGGTGCTCAAAAACAAAGTCTAGTACCTTAAGAACAATATTGATTCAATTGCTTTCACACCGAATCAAAGGACCTAAAAGTATACTTGGTACAATGAAATCGATTGAAAAAGAAGAACAAGATGTTTTCTCTAAAAATTCATATTATCGATCTCTTGAGTATCTTGCAAAAAATTCACATATATTGCTTAAAAATTTAAACGACAAAATTAGCGAAAAATACGAAAGAAACATTAGTGTAATGTGGTTTGATTCAACCACAGCATATTTTGAAAGTTTCACTAGAACAGGATTAAAAATGCCTGGTTATTCAAAGGATGGAAAAACCAAAGAAGACCAAATTGTAATCGCAATGGCAACTGATGAAAATGGAATTCCAATTCACTATAAATGTTTCCCAGGAAACACACCAGACCAAAAAACATTCATTCCGTTTTTAGAAGAATTAGCTAGTATTTACGAAATTAAAAACATCACAATAGTTGGTGATAAGGGTATGAATAATGCTGAAAATATTAGATTCTTAGAATCTAACGGTTGAAATTATGTGTTTGCTTATCGATTAAAAGCAACTAAAAAAGAAATCAAAAATGCTATTACGAATTCTGACGATTATACTCAATTGAATGATAATTTAAAATACAAAATTATTGATTTGAAACCAGCAAATGGTGATAGTCAAGATGCTGCATCAACTAAAAGATTAGTGGTTGTTCATAGCGAAGAAAGAGCTAGAAAAGACCGACATGATCGAGAAGTTTTAATCAACAACTTCACTAAGAAAATGGACAAAAAAGGTGTTGTTACACAAGAAAAACTAATGGGAGCTAAGAAGTGCAGATACTACAAGGCTGTAGACAAAACGACTTATTATATTCTTGATCAAGAAAAGATTTTAGAAGATGAAAAATACGATGGTTTTTTCGTTTATATAACAAACCGATTCGATTTATCAATTCTAGAAATAATGGAAATTTATACTAAACAATGAAAAATCGAATCGAACTTTAGAACTTTAAAAAGTACACTTGAATTAAGACCGATTTACCTATCTAAATACGAACACATTTTAGGATATTTGTGTTTATGTTTTGTGTCTCTTGTTTTCTTAAGATTTATACTACATTGAATGAATGATGAATTAGTTGCTCAGGGATTAGAAAAAATTACAGAACAAAAATTAGTTGAAATCGTAAATGATGTTAAATCAATTAAAGAGATTGTTAATAATATGGTTGTTCAAGAAATTGATTTTGTTAACAAAGGCACAAAATCCAGCTGGATTATCTATGAAAAAGTGTTAGCTTGAGCATCCAAAAAAGGGATGATTTAACGGCATTATTTTTTTAAAATCTACAAGTGGGAAACACAGGCCTGTGTTTCCCACTTGTTCAATTACACCCTTAACTTAATGACGAGTTAAGGGTTTTTTTATTTTTCTTTTATATATTTATATATAAAAATAAGACTTATAAAAGAATGTAATGAGCAAGATTTTTTCAAAATTATTGCTGGGTTTTTCTCTTTTGGTACAAAAAGAGTTAAAATGCTTTATTTTGCTTTTATATTTTTATAAAAATATAAAAGTTTATAATAATTACAAAGATGCAAGAATTAAGATATCAAAACGAGTAAAAATATGAAAACAGACAACAAAACTTCTAAAAAAACTACAACTAAAAAAGTGAAAAGTTCACCTGCTATTTTAACTGGTCCCAATACTAAAAAGTCGGAAACAAAAATTGTAATTAGTTCGGTTGACGAACTGATGATGTTTAGTGATGAATATGATTGAGATGAAGAAATAAACGCTCAAGATTTTCCATTTATGACGTTTGATGATAAAACTAAACAAGAAGTAAAATCTGTTTTAGATTCAAATGAAACGGCTAAAAATGAAGTTAAAGAAGAATATAAAATGTTTTCATTATTTGAGACATTATTTGATCATTTTGATCTTTTAAAAGGGTGCTCAAAAACAAAGTCTAGTACCTTAAGAACAATATTGATTCAATTGCTTTCACACCGAATCAAAGGACCTAAAAGTATACTTGGTACAATGAAATCGATTGAAAAAGAAGAACAAGATGTTTTCTCTAAAAATTCATATTATCGATCTCTTGAGTATCTTGCAAAAAATTCACATATATTGCTTAAAAATTTAAACGACAAAATTAGCGAAAAATACGAAAGAAACATTAGTGTAATGTGGTTTGATTCAACCACAGCATATTTTGAAAGTTTCACTAGAACAGGATTAAAAATGCCTGGTTATTCAAAGGATGGAAAAACCAAAGAAGACCAAATTGTAATCGCAATGGCAACTGATGAAAATGGAATTCCAATTCACTATAAATGTTTCCCAGGAAACACACCAGACCAAAAAACATTCATTCCGTTTTTAGAAGAATTAGCTAGTATTTACGAAATTAAAAACATCACAATAGTTGGTGATAAGGGTATGAATAATGCTGAAAATATTAGATTCTTAGAATCTAACGGTTGAAATTATGTGTTTGCTTATCGATTAAAAGCAACTAAAAAAGAA
This sequence comes from Ureaplasma diversum, assembly GCF_000941095.1. NCBI lineage: Bacteria > Bacillati > Mycoplasmatota > Mycoplasmoidales > Mycoplasmoidaceae > Ureaplasma > Ureaplasma diversum. Next base: position 751,344 of record NZ_CP009770.1, on the reverse strand, counting down.
ATCAAAAATGCTATTACGAATTCTGACGATTATACTCAATTGAATGATAATTTAAAATACAAAATTATTGATTTGAAACCAGCAAATGGTGATAGTCAAGATGCTGCATCAACTAAAAGATTAGTGGTTGTTCATAGCGAAGAAAGAGCTAGAAAAGACCGACATGATCGAGAAGTTTTAATCAACAACTTCACTAAGAAAATGGACAAAAAAGGTGTTGTTACACAAGAAAAACTAATGGGAGCTAAGAAGTGCAGATACTACAAGGCTGTAGACAAAACGACTTATTATATTCTTGATCAAGAAAAGATTTTAGAAGATGAAAAATACGATGGTTTTTTCGTTTATATAACAAACCGATTCGATTTATCAATTCTAGAAATAATGGAAATTTATACTAAACAATGAAAAATCGAATCGAACTTTAGAACTTTAAAAAGTACACTTGAATTAAGACCGATTTACCTATCTAAATACGAACACATTTTAGGATATTTGTGTTTATGTTTTGTGTCTCTTGTTTTCTTAAGATTTATACTACATTGAATGAATGATGAATTAGTTGCTCAGGGATTAGAAAAAATTACAGAACAAAAATTAGTTGAAATCGTAAATGATGTTAAATCAATTAAAGAGATTGTTAATAATATGGTTGTTCAAGAAATTGATTTTGTTAACAAAGGCACAAAATCCAGCTGGATTATCTATGAAAAAGTGTTAGCTTGAGCATCCAAAAAAGGGATGATTTAACGGCATTATTTTTTTAAAATCTACAAGTGGGAAACACAGGACAAAAAGAGCAAGAAGTGTTTTCTTTATGTTAACACAACAAGAATTCGCTTTGAATAAATTATCAGATTTAACAATTGAAAAATTAAATGATAAACAAAAACTAAAAGAGATAGCTCAGAAATACAATGAGCATTTCAGAACTGTTGTTAAAAAATACAAAAATATTGAAATGTTAGCAAACAAATCTACTACAGTTGCTTATTTAGTTACATTCTTCTCTCAATATAAACAATTTGTTAACTTAATTCACCAATTAGTTTCTCAGTTACCTGAAAAATTAACGGAAATTGAAGCTAAGTTAGATGATGTTTTAAGCAGTGCTAAAAAAGAATATACTGATGAATGAGATAAGGATGACTCATTCAAGAAGATTAACGAAGATTTAGTAAAAATATTCTACGATGTCTTAAAACAAACTAAGCAAAACCAAGCATAATAACTAATAAATATCGATTAGTATAACAATTAAGATTAAGCATTCCATCCATTTCCTAATATAAAAGATATTAATTGATAATAAGATCTATAAACAAACTAAAAAAGAGAGCACAGACTCTCTTTTTCTTTACCTTATAAACGTACCTCTACAAAAGACAACTAACAAACTCCTATCCTATCTACTCCAATCCATTTCTCACCAAAACATCTAATAATAATTTATAAGTCTCTCAAACATTCTTAACTTCTTGGTTAATAATGTCTAAATTATCAACCTTTTGGTTGTTAATTAATACTTCTAGTTCTTTAATGTTATAAAGAACATCAAACAGCTTTTCTTCTGTTATTTTATATTGATCTTCTAGTTTTAATTGATCATTAATTTTATAGATTAAATAGTTTAAATAGATTAATGTTATAAAACATAAACAGATATAAGCTTCTATATGATTAATTGTTAATAATGATATTGATTTATTATCTAATAATAGATCAATAGATTTAAAAGTAGAACTATTATTAGATAAGTTAATAATTTCACTAATTTTTAAATTAGATATGTTGGTTACATAAACATAATAACCATCATACTTTTCTTCTCTTATTCTTTGTTTATCTAGTTGATAATAAGAAGTATTATTAACTGGTTTAATAAAAGAATAAGAGTTAGATAGATGAATATCTTTATAAGATACTAATTGGTTTTGATCCATCTTTTCAGTAAAACTATTTATTATAACTTCTCTGTTTTCTCTATCTTCTAAAGCTTTAGTATCACTATATGTGATTATTTGATATAAAACAGATCTATTAGCTCTTTTATTGTTATATAGAGATTGAGATTGTTTAATTTTATATCTTATATTGTTTTCAGTTTGATAATCATCTAAACTAAGAACATAGTTGCTAAAATCTTTACTTCTTGGTTGCATTTTATAAAAAGTAATGTATTTTCAATTCATTGATTCTAAGAATCTAATGTTCTTGTTAGTACAAATAGATTTGTCTGCAATAATTGTTAAATGATCTTTATTATAGATTTTAGCAACTTCTAATAATAAAGGAATAAAGGTGTCTTTTTTAGAATAAGTAGATGGAAAAATTTTGTAGTATAAAGGGATCTTATTACTATTAAATAAAGTAGCTACAATAAAATCTTTATTGTTCACTGTTCAGTTTTTAAGTGATTTAGATTTATTAGATGATTGGTTTGAATTCTTTTTAGAATAGTTATTTGATACATCAAAGTATAAAATGTTAGTATCTAAATTAGTTTTAGATTCTACAGTTGTGTATATGTTCTTTAAAATAGAATCTTTGTTTTTAGTAATGTAATCAAGTGAACTATATAATTGATTATTAAATTAATACTCTAATTGATCATGTTTATTAGTAGTATAACTACTAAAGATTGAAGTCATATTTTTAATAGATTGATCAATAGTTTTAAAAACTAATTGATTAAAAGAGATTGATTGAGATATTTTATAATCATCAAAGATATTAAAATAATTAAATAATTTCTGTACAACTTCTAAACCTTTATATCTTATAATGGTTTGTTTGTTAATTAGTTTATCCTTTTTTAAAATATTGTCTAATTGTGCTTTAGCTTCTTGTTTTGTTAATGATAATGAGAAGTTCGCAATAACAGCTTTTATTACTTTTAAAGGGTCATCAACATATTGTTTTAAATCTTCAATATAGCCATAACCAAATCTCATAACAAATCCTTTGTTATCTAATTTAGGGATGCCAATTGATAAATATTCACCCTTTTTAACTCGTGAAATGGATGTTCTCCATTGTCTTCTTACTTCTGATGCTTTCTTTTTCATGTAAATATTATACCAATAGTATAAAAACACTTAAAAGCTATAATTTTTAATTGGTTTTTGATTATAAATTGATGAAGATGGTAGGGAATCTAAAAATTGCTTAACCGGAACATTTAACTCAAAAAGTCTTTTTTTTTTTTTTTTTTTTGCAAAAGAAGAAATAGTTTCTAAAATCACTTCATATTTCAAATAAATCCAAGCTTTGATAAAAGGAATTTTAGACATAATTTACTATCAAAGGATTTATAAATATGAGTAAATTCAAAAACAAAAAAGCACTAGCTTTATCAGTTGGCGCGATTATGGCAGGGGTTAGTGTTATAGGAGTGGTTGCAGCTTGTGCACCAACAAAGGCGAAACCAGCTAAACCCACTGAAAAGAAAGTAGAACAACCACAAACTAGTGGAACTGAATCTTTAAAACAAGGTAGTGGAAGTACTACAAATCCAACTGGTCAAGGTTCAAACAGTGGTGGAACAACTAATTCTAATCCAGGAAGTGGGAATTCATCAAACTCTGGAAACCAAGGTTCAGAAAATAACACAACACCTCCACCAAGCGATTCTTCAACTCCAGCACCAAATCCAGAAACTACACCTAAAGATCCAAAAACTGATGGTGATAAATCAGGTGCAGGTTCTGGTAGTGAATCAGGTTCTAAAGATAAAAATGAACAAACTCCACCTACAAATGGTGAAGCACCAAAAGTAACTCAACCACCTATGAATCCTGAACCTGGTGCAACTCCTGATAATGCGGGTAAAAAGGAAGAAGGAGATCAAGGTTCTAATAATGTAGATTCTGAAGCTGATAAAAAGAAGAAAGAACAAGAAGCTGAAGAAGCTAAGAAAAAAGAAGCTGAAGCTGCTCTTAAAACAAAGAAAGAACAAGCGAATGCTACTATTAAGAATTTAGCTAATTTATCTGATGTGGAAAGAAAAGAATTTACAGATAAAGTTGATAAAATTTCAGATACAAATCAAACTGCAGAAATTGAAAATATAGTTAAACAAGCTGAAGCTAAAGATACTGAAAACAAGAATGCTAAGGAAGCTATTGCAAAATTAGAAGAAGAAAAGCAAAACGCTATTGATAAAATCGGTAAGTTATCAGCATTAAGTGAAGTTGAACGTGCTTCATACGTTGAAAGAGTTAAGGCTGTTAAAACTGTGGATCAAAAAGATGAAGTTGAAAAAGCCTTAAAAGAAGCTCAAGCTGCTAATACTAAAAAAGTTCAAGATGAAGCTAAAAAGCAAGCTGAAGAAATAAAAAATGAAATTACTTCTGCAACGCTTAGCGTGGCTGAGAATAAATATTTCTGACTTGAATTAAAAACTAGTAAGCAAACCTACAATAAAATAAAAGACAAAAGACTTATGTTTGGTTTAGAAAAAATTGGAGCTGGTGAAAGTGTTGAAATTGCTACACGTTTCAATTTGCCAGATAATAAATTTACATTCCAACAGTATGTAAGAGAAGATGGAAATGATGTTATCTTTAAGATTTCATCTAATCAATCTTATGGTGGTCAAGAAGAAAAAGGAAAATACAAAGTCTCAAGCATTTGATTAGAAAATGACAAAACTGAAACTAATTTATTGAAAACTCCAAGTAATGAAGTTGAAAATGCTTAATCAAAATATCCTTAATATTTAAACAAAAAACAGCCTTTTTGCTGGCTGTGTAGTGAACCCGATTTTTTGGACAAATTAATTCTTGTCTATTGTTATAAGGATTGATGCCTGTATTGTACAGGAGTCAATCCTTTTAATTTTACTTGTATTCTTTCGTTATTATAGTAATGAATGTAGTTTGTTATAGCTTGGATTAATTCTTCAACCGTTTTAAATTCAGATTCATGACCATAAAACATTTCGTTTTTTAGTTTACCGAAGAAATTTTCCATAGGCGAATTATCAAGACAATTACCTTTTCGCGACATTGATTGAATAATATTTTTCTCAGCTAGCATTTGGCGGTATTGGCGCATTTGATATTGTCAGCCTTGATCTGAATGCAATATTAACCCACTTAAGTCTTCAAACTTTTGAAAAGCTTCACCAATCATCTTAACTGTCTGTTGAAAGTTAGGGCTTGTTGAAATATTAAAAGCAATAATTTCTCTATTGTGCATATCCATAATTGGTGATAAGTATACTTTGCTATTAGTGATGCGAAATTCAGTAACATCAGTTGTTCATTTTTGATTACAAGAAGTGGTTGAAAAATCTCGTTGATAATAAGTTTTATGAGCAACTTGATCTTGAATCTTGATTAATAGATGACTCTTCACTACCCCATTTAAATCGCCTTTGTATGATCGATATTTAGCTTTAGGAGTTAGAGCAAATAATCCCATTAGTTTCATTAAACGTTTCACTTTTTTATGATTAATTAAAATCCCTCTATTTGCTAATTCTAGTGTGATTCTACGGTATCCATAGCGTTTTTTGTGGTGGTAATAAATTTCAGTGATAAGGCTCATTATTTCCTTGTTTTTCAGATCCTTACTTACCTTTTTAAGGTGGTAATAATAATCACTTCTTGAAATGCCTGGACAATTTGGATTGCTATTAATTACTTCTAAAATGAATCTCAAACTACATAACAATTCTTGCCTTAGTTCTGTGATAGCTTGAGCTATTTCTTCTTTTGTTGGTTTTCTCTTTTCTGAACTAAGGCATCTAATTTTTTTAAGTATTCGTTCTCTATGGTAAGGCGTAAATTCTGCTTTCGTAAAAGTTCATTTTCTTGCTTCAATGAGATGTTCGTCTTGTTTTCTTGCTTTTTGTTCATATGGTTTACGGCCCCTCTTTTTCTCTACAACATTATACCCGTTTTCAAGAAAAGATTTAATTCATGAGTGTAATAAACCAACATTAGATAATCCTAATTCTATCGATACCCTTACATAAGTTTCACCGTTAAGCAAAACACGATCAATTGCTGCTTTTTTGAATTCTTTAGAATATTTTTTATTCCTAGAACGATAAACAATCTTAGTTCCATGCCTTTCTATTAACCGAATAATGTATCAAACAACGGTTCTGTTTAAATTGTATTTCTTTGCAATTTTATTAAATGAAAAATCTTTTTCTTTGTACAAAGAGTAGATCTCTAACTTATCTTTTGTAGTGAACCCGATTTTTTGGACAAATTAATTCTTGTCTATTGTTATAAGGATTGATGCCTGTATTGTACAGGAGTCAATCCTTTTAATTTTACTTGTATTCTTTCGTTATTATAGTAATGAATGTAGTTTGTTATAGCTTGGATTAATTCTTCAACCGTTTTAAATTCAGATTCATGACCATAAAACATTTCGTTTTTTAGTTTACCGAAGAAATTTTCCATAGGCGAATTATCAAGACAATTACCTTTTCGCGACATTGATTGAATAATATTTTTCTCAGCTAGCATTTGGCGGTATTGGCGCATTTGATATTGTCAGCCTTGATCTGAATGCAATATTAACCCACTTAAGTCTTCAAACTTTTGAAAAGCTTCACCAATCATCTTAACTGTCTGTTGAAAGTTAGGGCTTGTTGAAATATTAAAAGCAATAATTTCTCTATTGTGCATATCCATAATTGGTGATAAGTATACTTTGCTATTAGTGATGCGAAATTCAGTAACATCAGTTGTTCATTTTTGATTACAAGAAGTGGTTGAAAAATCTCGTTGATAATAAGTTTTATGAGCAACTTGATCTTGAATCTTGATTAATAGATGACTCTTCACTACCCCATTTAAATCGCCTTTGTATGATCGATATTTAGCTTTAGGAGTTAGAGCAAATAATCCCATTAGTTTCATTAAACGTTTCACTTTTTTATGATTAATTAAAATCCCTCTATTTGCTAATTCTAGTGTGATTCTACGGTATCCATAGCGTTTTTTGTGGTGGTAATAAATTTCAGTGATAAGGCTCATTATTTCCTTGTTTTTCAGATCCTTACTTACCTTTTTAAGGTGGTAATAATAATCACTTCTTGAAATGCCTGGACAATTTGGATTGCTATTAATTACTTCTAAAATGAATCTCAAACTACATAACAATTCTTGCCTTAGTTCTGTGATAGCTTGAGCTATTTCTTCTTTTGTTGGTTTTCTCTTTTCTGAACTAAGGCATCTAATTTTTTTAAGTATTCGTTCTCTATGGTAAGGCGTAAATTCTGCTTTCGTAAAAGTTCATTTTCTTGCTTCAATGAGATGTTCGTCTTGTTTTCTTGCTTTTTGTTCATATGGTTTACGGCCCCTCTTTTTCTCTACAACATTATACCCGTTTTCAAGAAAAGATTTAATTCATGAGTGTAATAAACCAACATTAGATAATCCTAATTCTATCGATACCCTTACATAAGTTTCACCGTTAAGCAAAACACGATCAATTGCTGCTTTTTTGAATTCTTTAGAATATTTTTTATTCCTAGAACGATAAACAATCTTAGTTCCATGCCTTTCTATTAACCGAATAATGTATCAAACAACGGTTCTGTTTAAATTGTATTTCTTTGCAATTTTATTAAATGAAAAATCTTTTTCTTTGTACAAAGAGTAGATCTCTAACTTATCTTTGTATGTTAATTTCATGAAAAATGAATCCTTTCGTTGGTTGTCCAACTTTTAGGGTTCATTTCACTGTTTTTTGTTTTCTTGTCAATTATTAATTATTAATTATTAATTATTTGTTTTAGAATCGTCAACTTTTGGTGTAGAGTTAAATTTATATTGATCTGGAATTTTGTCAACACCTTCGCTAAATAGATTTGTTTTAAAATTATTACCATATTTAGCTTTTAAAGCATCACGATAAGAAGCATCTCCACTATCTTTCTTTTGATCTGCTCCACCACCATAGATTAAATCATATTGTGGAAGTTTATAAGTGCCATACAAGTTACCATAATCATAACCTTCAGATCTTAAAGCAGCTGCAATCCCTGTACCAACAGAAATATTAGAAGTGTGATATACACCAACAATCTTATTATCTTTAGTTCTTATAGAAGAACCTGAAGCGCCACCATATGGTGCATAGTGTCTTGGAATATATTGTAAACCTGTTGAGATAAGAGTTTTATTATCGTGAGTAATAAATAACTTGTGATCTACTTCCTTACTACTATTACCAGCTGCTGGTAATCCAATAAATGCATCCATAACACCAGGACGGTTAGTAAATGTACGGTATCCTATTTGTTGAGATAAGAAGTTTCCACGTTCTACTCTTTCACCATCAACTGCATATTTACCAGTTGCTTCATTAAAGCTCTCTAATTGGTCAAATAAACGAGAATCACCATTTATCCATAAACTGAAGTTGCTCTTTTTACCTTCTAAATCATCATATTCTGGATCAATGTATTTTTTAAAGAAGAAGTCTCAATCAGCACGTGGATAACCAACCGCAAATAATTGATCACCATTCTTTGCATATTCAGAATTACTTAATCCAACTAATGGATAGTTAATTTTTGAATAATCAGCTAAATAAGATTTTTCTAAGAATTTGATATGTTCATTAGGTCTATTAGCATAATCATTAGTTAAATCTTTAATAACTTCTCTTAACTGCTCATCTGTTGAACTTTTAGTTTCACTTTCGTTATCAGCTTGTGCGACATTTATCATATTTTTGAATTTAGAAAAATCCGCTTCTATGACTGCAAAATCTAAAAACTCTTTTGTATCTTTGTACTTATCTTTTTGTTCTTTAGTTAAGTAATCTTGAGGATCTTTTTTTAAGAAATCAATAGCTGAATAGAAATTTTTAATAGGAGAATCTTCTTTTTGTTTTCCTTGTAAGTTTTCAGGATATGTGAAGTTAAACGCTTTAAAGTTTGAATCACGAGCTATTCATTTGAATTTCTTACGAAGTGGTGCTCCCTTGTTAATTCTTGTTAAAGTTACTGAAACAATATCATTCTTTTGTAATTCATGTGCAACGTGTAAATTAGTACCAAAGTATCATTTAGTTGGATATCCTTGACCATTTTTTTCAAAGTCTAAAATTCAAACAGTTCCTGCGATTCATCTTAATTTATTAGGATCATTTGGATATTTAGGATCTTTAAAAGTAAATTTAATTGAAAAAGTTTGTTCAGCAGCTCTTAAGTAAGTTGCGTTTGGTAAAATTCGAGCTAATCCTTGAATTTGGTTTTGATTACGATCAACTGTATCAGCTCAAGAAATACCTTGCCCACGTTGTGTTGTTAATAAAGCAGAAAGCCCTTCAACTGAGCCATTAGTATTATAGCTAGGTATAGTAAATCCTTTTAAACGAGCATTGTCATAACTATCTTGATGGTGTTTTTTAGCCAATTCATCAAAAGAATTAATTTGACTGTCAGTTACTTTAATATTTTCTCCGTAACGTCCATAATTAGGGTCTTCGATTTGTCTTTTTAATCGTTTAATATACTCTGGGTTGTCATAATTAAATCTTTCTTGTGTATTTGAAGATTTTAAGTATGATATTCTTTGATCTTTAGTTAAACTAGATCCATCACCAACATCGATTCCACCGTCAGCATGTTCAACATATGGAGTTCTTTTGAAACCACTTAATTCAATCTTACGAACAACATTATCATTTGGATTTCCTTTTCTAGAAATCTGCACATAAGCAGTTAGTTTACCAGTAATACTTGAAACATTCATTCCGTTGTTAACTTCATGTTCAACATTGATTACTTTAGCATCGAATTGATCTGCATTTGCTCCAGTTAAACTAACCGTAATGTTGTTTGCATTTGTTCTATGAGCATAAACTTGATCAATAGATGCATTTCCGTTTTGTGAAAAGCTATCAAAGTTTACTTTAATATCTTTTGTATCATTTAAAATAGATTCAGATGTGTTAGTAGTTACTTCTCCTAATTGTGGCTCTACAGATACTCTTTTCTCACCCTCAGCTTGTCCAGTACCATTTTGAAGCTTATTAACATCATTTGGATCTTGTTGTTTTTCTTTTGTTTGATCGTTATTGTTTTCAACTTTTTGATTTGGATCATGCTTTTTAAGTTCATCATTACATGCTACAGCAATTGTTGCAACTGTAACTAATGATAATGAAGCTGCCAAAAAAGCAAATATTTTTTTATTTCTTAGTTTCATACAATTATTTTCCAATCTAACTACTGTTGCATAATAGCAATGTTATGATCTTGTAGTTGTTTTATTAAAGCAACACTATTTTTACTTACAATAATTGGTTTATTATTAAAATTAGATGTTGCTGTTTTTAGTAATGTTTTTAAATTAGCAATTCCATCTGAACTTAAGATTTGATTAGGATTGTTTGTAGTAAGTTTAATCATCTTAGTTTCTAATCCATTACTAAATGTAATTGTAGATGGATTAGATAGATTTGGGTTTAAATTCATCACCTTAGCAAATAAAGCATTGTTCATCTCTTCTATTTTTAAAGTATAGAGTTCACTATTATTAGCTAATTTAAGTGAATGTAATAATCTAAAACCATTACTTAATTTCTTTTTATCATCAAATTCTAAACCTGCTAAGGTTTTAAGATTAGTGTTTGATAAATCTAAGTTACTTGGATATCCATTAGCAAATTCATTATGATCTGTATATTTTCCAGATCCTCTAAAACCTTGGAAGAATGGTTCATTGTTTCTTACTCAATAAGCCATTCTTAATCCTAAATTAATTCTTGATAAAGGATTATTGAAGTTTTTAATACTTTTATTAATATCTTCTTGATTAAAAGTGATTGTATTAAAAACAATATGTTTATAGTTATTATTGATTTGGTTTAAATCATTACCAATGTTATTAGTATTAATTCAACTAACATTTCTTAAATAAAGGGGGTTAATAGCAAAATCAACTACTTTATCTTGATTTGTTGTATATAAACTTAATTCACTAATACTTTTGTTTTCAAGTGCAGCTAAAGCAGTTGAATTAATTTGATTAAAAATCAATTCTAATAATAAGATTTTATCAGGTAAGTTAGCTAAAACTTCTTTAAGAGCATTAGTATCTTCTAAACTATTAGAGATATTAATAACTCGATAACCAGTTACTAATTGGTTGTTTTCTTTTAATGATAAAAGCGTTTGTTTAGCATTAGCTTTGGTTTGTGGGTTAGAAAAATCAAATGTAACAACTAATTTATCTTGTTTTTGATCTGGATTAGATGATTGCTCAGCTAATGCAGCAATACTAACTCCATCATAGATTTTAATCCCTTTAGTTAAATATTGTTGGGTAACATCACGTTTAATTCACCCATCATACTCACCATTTAAAATGTTATCTGGTTTTCGGTTATAAATATCTTTAAGTTTAAAGATCCGTTTGTTTTTATTTTCATAATCAAGTCGAGCAATGACTTTATTAAAACCAGGTAAAGGGGTGAAGGTTGATGAGTTTAGTCTTCCTTTTGAATCAACATAAAGATTTCTTGATTCAAGCACTTCGCCCTTTTGAAGTTTTGCTTTTGCATCTGCACTTAGTTCATTAAGCTTATTAGTATCTAAATAAGCAAAGTATTTAGCAAATCGTTCTAGTTGTGGTAGTTGATTAAATTGATTAAATTTAGCTAATCCTTCATCAGTTAAAAAATTTTTAAGATTAGGACTGTTAAATAAATCAGTAAAACGAGCAAATAACCGGTTTCAATAGTTAGTATCTTTAGCTAAGAACTCTGTTAGTTTTCTACCATCTAAAATTCTAAGAGCTTCGGCAATACTACTAAAAGTTTGTTTGAATTCAGAAGCTGCTTTTTTAGCTGTGTATTTACTAAATTGATCAGTTAATTCTAAAGCAACAACATTTGGTACATGATCTGATATATATTGATCAGGGTTGCTGATCTTATTTTTTTGATCAGATAAGAATTGAATTCGTTCTGGTTGGTTTCTAATTTTTGCTTTAGTACTAAAGCCATCAACTTTTACTTCTTCTTGAATAATTTCAGGAAGTGTAAATGGATTAATTGGTTGTTCAGCTAGAATTGGAGCTTTTAGTTGTTCATCATTTTGATTAATAACTATTTTCTCTTCTTGTTTTTGATTTTCTTCTTTTGGATTAGGATCTGTGTTAATTATTTTAGCATTAGATAGATCAGCTAATGAATTATGATTAGTTTCATTTAATTGTTCTTTAATACTATCTTGTTGTTGACTTTGATTAGTTTTATAAATAACACCTTTTAAACCAACACCATTATGAATCCCATCTGCTGGTATTTTAATGGCAATCGGGATTATAATTCCTAATAATGCAGCAGCAGATACTGTTCCAATTAAGATCTTATATTTTAATTTCAACCCATTCACCACCTTCTTTTATGAATTAGATTATAGTTGGATAAAATAAGCAAAAGCAAAACTAAACACTTTAACTAAAACGTTACTGTGCTAATTTTGCCTAATAATTAATTATGATCGTCTTCAACCTTTTTTAGTTTTAGTTTCATTATCCATTGCTGCTTGTTTTTGTTTTTTCATAGCAGCCATTGCTTCAGCTTCAATTTCCTTATCAGTTTTCATATCTAAAGTTGAACCAATAAATGAGAATAGTTCAGCTGGTTGGTTAACAAATTCACCATCAATAATTCTGATTACAGAATCAATAGTATCTTGCATATTTACATAAACACCAGGTTCTTTAGTGAAGTTTTCAGCCATAAAGAATCGTTGTGTAAAGAAGTTTTGAAGTTGTAAAGCAATTTTAACAACTCTTCTACTTTCAGCATCGAGTTCATCAATCCCTAATACTAAAAGCACATCTTCAAGGTCTTTAAATTTCTTTAAAATTCCTTTTGCTTTAATAATTGCTTCATAGTGTTTGTTCCCAATGATGTTTGGGTTAATAGAGTTAGCATTAGATTCAAGTGGATCAAATGCAGGGAAGATGTTCTTAGCCATTTGTTCACGAGATAAAACAAGTGATCCATCTAAGTGTGAGAATAAAGAGAAAGCAGCAGGGTCACTTAAATCATCCATTGGTAAGAATACTGTTTGGAATGATGTAATTGATCCATTATCATTTACATATAAACGGTCTTGAACTAATGAGATATCTGTATCAAGTGTTGAGTGATATCCCCCAATTGATGTCTTTTTACCAAGTGAAGAAGAAACTTCGTTTGTTGCTTGAATAAAACGGTAGATGTTATCAATAAATAAGAATACATTTTCTTTTTTAGTATCACGTAAATATTCAGCAGCTGTAATTCCATAAGGAACAATACTCATCCGAGCAGCTGGTGTTTCGTTCATTTGTGATACATACATAATTGCATCTTTCATTAATGAAGATTCTTTAAGCTCTTCATATAACTCTAACCCTTCACGGCTACGTTCTCCTGAACCAATGAAGATTGGTGTTGTTTTTTGTTTAAGACGAGCAGCATTGAAAATGATTTCTTTCATTAAAACCGTCTTACCAACCCCAGCACCACCAAAAATACCAAGCTTATAACCTTCAACAATTGGTGTAAAGAAGTCAACTACTTTAATTCCAGTAGGAATAATCTTTTGAACACTATCTAATTTCTTAGGCTTAGTAATTAAACTGTTCATATCCACATAAAGTGGAGCATGTTCACTTTTAACTTCTTTGTTAATTTGATTACCAAGAATATCAAAAACCTTATTCTTAGCATTATCACCAACAGGAACTTGTAAAGTTTTATAAGTGTTAATTACAGGTTCATTCACTGTAATTTGTTTAATAGCACTAACAATGACAGCACGAACTACTTGGTTAGAAAGAATTCTTTTGATTAATAAAGTTGTTTTATTATCATGCATTGTTAGAATGTGATCAATCTTTAAACTATCACCGCTAACTTTATCAAATGCAACTTCAACTACATTATTTCAGATTTGTGTAATTTTTCCTGTCATGATTAAATCTCCTTAATGTTGCTAATAATAGTTTTTAGTTCATTAGCATTGAAGCTAACAAAATCAAGTTTTGTTTCAATAACTTCATTTACATTAATTGATTTGAAGTATTGGTTGACTGCATTTGCTATATAATCACGAGCAATTGCATCATCAATTGGTTTGTTGTTAATAAGTGAAGTAAAGATCTTTTTAGCACGAGCATCAACACTAACTAAGGCATCAATGAATTTGATTGCTAAATCTGGTCTTGATAAGTTGTTTAAAAGTCCTCATTCAATGATCTTAGCAGATAATAAGATTGCATCAGTTGCTTGGTAACTAAATCCTTTTTGGATCAACATATTTTGGATTTGTTCACCCTTTTTAAGTAATTCAGTTGTTTCTTTATTTAAATCAAAATTAATTTTTGATAATTTTGTTTGTTTGCGATAAGCACGATATGTCTTAGAAAGAGAAGAAGCAATTCGTCCCATTGTTTTTGATTGAACAGATGAACCAGTTCTTGAAACTGATAAATCCACATCAACTGCAGGAATCTTACCTTCAGCAAATAAACCAGCATTTGTAACAATTTGACCATCAGTAATAGAAATAATGTTAGAAGCAATTAATGAAGTAATATCATTATCAATTGTTCTTAAAATTGGTAAAGCTGTAATTGATTTCTTACCAACAAATTTTCCACTACGTTCTAATAGTTGAGAGTGAGCATAGAAAATATCAGCAGGATAAGCTTCTTTAGAAATTGGTTTGTTTGTTAATAAAGCAATTTCACGATAAATGCTTGCATGTTTAGATAAGTCATCAAACACAATTAATACATCATGTTCATAACATAAGTTTTCAGCATGTGCCATTGCAACATATGGAGCTAAGAATTGTTGGAATGGACTTGTTACAGGTGCTTCAATAATAATTGTGTTTTCAAGTGCACCATGATCTTTTAGTGTTTTGTAAACATATGAAAGGTTTTGACGCTTTTGCCCAATACTTACATAAATACATTTAACTTTTGTTCTTTTTTGGTTAATGATTGCATTTAAAACAATGTGTGTTTTACCAGTTTGACGGTCACCAATAATTAATTCCCGTTGACCTAAACCAATAGGGTTGAAAATATCAATACTTAAAATCCCTGTTGCTAATTGTTCATTTAAACGTGTTCTGTGCATCATATCTTCTGCAATTGAGAACACTTTAGAATCTTGGTTAATAAAGTTTTTGAAATTAACTGATGGATCATCAATACATTTTCCATCAATATCAATAATGTGTCCAAAGAATTCCATTGATGTTTTAGCAGATACAAATTGTTCGTCTTCGACTAATTCATCATTGATTTCAAAATCATTTGAAGCTGTATCAATTAATAAGTAAGCTTGATCAGTTGTAGCTGATAGTACATAAGCACGTGATTTTGGCTTACCTTTTACTGTGAAAAATTGCCCTTCTTTTCAGTCATAAGCACCAATTGCTAAGATGACATAATCCTGAATTGAGCTAATAATTGGATTTTTGGCCATGATTAAATTTTCTCCTTATTTCTTCGGTTACGGTTCACTGTTTTAGTGAATGTAACAAGTAAAGCGATTAGTAAGATAATTCCTAAGCTACCGATGGCTGCAAAAACACCAACTGCAGTTTTAGAAGGACGATCTATTTTTTCAATTTCGTTTAATAATAAGCTAATTGTTTGTTTTGATAAAGCAACTTCACTTGGTTGTTGATTGTTTGTTGGTTGTGTGTCTGGACTAAGTTCAGTTGTTTGATCTTGTTGGTTAGTAACTAAACCACCATTATTAGGTGCAGCAGGTTGGTTAGTGTTTGGTGATGAGTTAGCAATATCTTGGTGTGCACTAAATAAAGCTAAGAAAATGTTTGAGTGTTCAGTTGATTTATTTAAGATTGCATCAAATCAAGTAATAGGGTTAATGCTTCGTTTAGCACTATCTTCTTGCATTGTATTCTTAATAATAGTTAATCGATCAAATAGTTTTGTTAACTTAATTAATGAAATGTTAGCTTTATTAAATGCAAGAGTTACATTATTAACATCAAGTTGAACTTGTTGGTTTGAATCAACTTTTGGTGCAGCTGCTTGAGTTGATTCAGGACTTGGAACTGTTTGGTCTTGATGTAGTGTTGAGAAGCTGTTTTGTTCAGTTGCTGCTTTTGGAGCTGCTGAATTTCCACTTTGAGCTTGTGGTTGGTTAGGTGCTGGGTTTTGCCCTTGCCCTTGATTTCTATTATTTTCACCTTTTTTAGGTTCAGGTGGTTTTATAAACTTACTTCTTAAGTGTGATGCTTTAAGGTTTAATGTAACCGTTAAATATTGAAGAATTGGTAAACGGTTAACTTTTGAAGCACGAATATATTCAATAAGTAAGATGTTAGAGTTGTTTGTAACTGAGTTTGTTGCTCTGTTTTGTGAAATTGAATTATTCACAAAAGCATTATAAGCATTTCTAATAAATGTATCTTGAGCTTGTGTAAAACTCTTTGAGAACATTAATTTAATAACCCCAGTTGAGATATTACGCATTGCTAAACGCACTTGATTAACTAATCCAGTTGTTTGTGTAATATCATAACTATCTAAATTAATACCTAAGCCATCACGAGATAGTCGATCAAAAACATTATTTAATGATTGTGTTGATTGATAAGTTAGAAGTGAATAAGCTCTTTTATCTTTATATTGTTCTGGTATTTGGAAAATAGAAGTTTCATATATTTCAGTTCTTGGAATATCAGATGCTTTTGATTTGATTTTATCAACCAATTGCACTTTAGCAACTAAATTACCACCTTGTTCTTTAACTTCAGTTACTTCTAAACTAATTCTACTTTGAGCTCCGTTTTTAAAGAAGAACACATCTTTCTTAGTTGCTTCATTATTAAAGGCATCAATAATTTCTTGATTACTCTTATTAACATATTCAGCACGAAGTCAAGGTTTTTGATTTCTCAACTCCTTTGTGTTAAATGATTCAGGAACTTTAGAAGTTTGTCCATTTGGATCTGATATATCAGTTTCACCAGGAATAATTTCAAGTGGATCTTGTTGTGGTTCTTCTTGGTTTTCTTGTTCAATAATCTTTTGAGCTTGTTTTAAATCAAAAGCAAGGAATCGTTTTTCAATTTTCTTTTGGATTCAATCTTGTCAATCTTTATAGTTTGAATCAGTTGGTCCTGAGTTTTCTAAATAGAAACGGTTCTTGTCATCAACTTTTGGTGTAATCTTATAGTCAACATCAAGTTTAGGTTGATCATCTTCATGATTAATGATGTTTGTAATTTCTTTACTTAAAGATTCAAAGTAAGCATTAACAAATTTGCTAAATCGTTCTTGATCACCATAATCATTTTCATACTCACCAGTTTGCTCTTTCTTTTCAGCAAATGGTTCATAGTTGAATTTCTCTTCATCAGATCAAGGAACATTATCATATGATTCGCCATTATATGTAATTTTTCCAGTTTTAAGTTTTTTGAACTTAGCAATTAAATATGGAGCAATTACATGAAATCCGAATTTAGAAGGGTCTTTGTAAGAACCATCTTCTTTTGTTTTCTCAGTAAAGTATTTTTGAAGTTCGTGTAAATAGAAAATAGTATTGTATTTTTGATTATTGTCTAATAGTTCATTTTCTAAAGTTTTATCAATTTGTTCTTTAAAGTTTTTAAGACTATTTTCAACAATCTTTTTTAATTCTTTTTCTTTAGTATCATCAACTTGTTTAGTATAAGTTGGGATTTGTGAATCTTCAATCTTCTTATTTTCTTTAGGAGGATTTGGGTTAGCTGGATTATTTGGAGTTGGGTTTGGATTAGCTGGTTGTTCAGGTCCTAGATTTTGGTGAAGTTGAGAATTTAAACTTAACTTTTTATCTTGTTTTGTTGTGGTTGCTATTGCTGCAGAACTAATAATAGTAGTTGATATTGCAACAGCACTAATTGCACCAACAACTTGTTTTTTAGTTTTTTTCATGCTCAAGCTCCCTTTCAATTAAACATAAAACACCTTTTAATCTAGCTTCATATATTAAATTAAGTGTTTTTTCATATTCATAGACATTGTTCAAATTAAATTCATAATCTAATTTAGCAGCAATCATATCAAGTTGTTCCATTGCTTGCTTAACTTGTTCATGAGCTTTATTAGTTATAACATCCTTATGTCTTTTATCAGCTACAAGTCAAACTGGTTTACTTACCATATTAATATAGATATTACTTTGTTGATCACTATAGATTAAAGCTGATGGAACAAATAAATAGTATTCATGTTTTGGTGTATGAATTTTAATTAATGAGTTTTGGTTACATGCAATAAAGTTACTATCAATATTGATTCAACTATCTTCTTCATTAATGTTTACAAAAGCAAAAGCATTATTAATTTGTTTTGAAGTATTTAAATAGTTAATGTGAACAGTCGCTTTAAATAAATTTGGTTTTTTAAATAAACTCATAAAATGCGACTCCTTACTTAATTAATTTATCTGATTCAATCAGATTCATTTCTTCAATTTCTAACTCACGTTTAATCTTTAAGATTTCACGTTTGTTATACTTAATTTTTTCTTCTAATTCTTTTAGGGTTTTGTTTTCATTAATTAGTTTGTTTTTATAAACAATAAATAATGATTCTAATAATAGTAAGTTAATTGATGTATAGAAGTAGTTAACTAACATATTCTTAGAGAAGACTTTAACAGATGGATAGAAAAGAGCTTTAGTAAATAACTTTTCATTTTTAAGGTGTTCAGTTTTAATTAAGTCATTATCAGGTAGTTGGATATTGTTTTTATCAACTGGGAAAATAACTGTTTTTAAATCTTTTTGTCCTTGGTTTTTAACCATAAAATAAACATTATCATAACCAAAGTCTTTGATGTGTTTACCAAGAACTGTACTTAATTGAATAGCTATTTGGTTAATATCTAATTCATTTTCATAACTAACTAAAGTTTTGATGTTGTTCTTTAAAGCAAAAGCAATTGCTTTTTTACCAATACATACCATTTCATCTTGGGGTTGAATTGAAGCTAAGATTTCTTCTTCAACAGCTGTAAAAAAGGCAGTTGTATATTTTTCATCAGATGTTGGATAAATCCAAAGTGTTTTAAGTGGTCGTTTTTTGCTTTTTTTCGAAAATCAATGTTTGTTAACAGCATGTAGATTAGCAATTTCAATTCCTAATGTACTTAGCACATTAATAAGACGAGAATTTAAGTCAACATGCAAACTTGCTTTATTAGTTTTGTTCATTAACCGGTTAATTTCAATTAATGAAATACTTCAGTTTAAGTTAACAATGTCGTTCAGTTTAATATAATTCTCTAATTTTTCTTTTTTGGTTTTTAGGTTCATAAGCTTTAACCTTATTCAGTTTCACTTGGTTTAACAATGTTTTCACTAAAAGCAACTTTTAAACTCTTTGTTTCAACTGAAACATAAAGAATAATTCCATCAACGATTTCAACTGGTCTATGTTCTTTAATTAAATATTGATTAATAGCATTATTTAAAGCATTTAATAAACTATCTAATGAAGCTGAGTTCTTAGCTGATACAAAGTTAAGAGCATCAGAATTAACACTTTCTTTTTGAGATAAACTAGGAATTAAACGTTTTAAGCTATATCTTAAATTTCGTGTTCAAGTAATAATGAAGTATTTAAATACAATATCTAATTTGTTTTCAACACCTTTTTTAAGGTTTAAAACAAAGGTTTTAGCTTCGTTTGAGTCATATGCTAAATTAGCATCTAATAAACTTGTTGCTAATAAAGCGTTTGCTGAAATAAAGTTATCTTGTTGGATTAATTGTTCATATTTGTCATAAGCACTTTTCATGCCATGGTTTGAAGTTTCAACAGTTCTATTGTCTCTGTTAAGTTTTGCAGCTTCTTTACGTGAAGTCATAATTAGTTATTCTCCTTCTTGTTAGCACCAATGATTCATTTATTTTTTAAGACTGTACTTAATTTTAGACTTGTTGCAACAATTAAGTAAGTAGAGAAATAAATTAAAATCGGAATATATGTTTTAGTTAAAAGCGGTAAGTCATAATCAACACTTCGTCTTGATCCTCCTCTACTTAGGGCATGCATCTCTAAGTGGTGGTTGTAAGCATTAATCATTAACACAAAAGCAATTAATGCTAAGAAGATTGATAAGATCACTTTTTGATAAGTCACTATTTGTGGGTTTTTAAATACAAATATTCCAACGATTAGAATTGTACTAATCGCTCCAATAAATAGAACCTTGAAGTTTTCTGATTGATTATCATTAAATGTTGATAAACAAATTGTAAATAATCAAACTAATGAAACAGTTCCAAATAAAAGCTCAAAACCATATTTGCTTCTTAAATAAGATGTGAATGGAGCAAAGTTAGCTATAGCATATAATCCAATTAAAATCACACCAACAACTAACATTCCTCATAAACTAGCAAACTGTTGTGTTGCACCAAACTCATTAACTTTAAATTCACCAAAAGCAATTGAAGAGAAGTAAGCAAATGTTGCTAAGAAGATAGTATAAGCTAATGCTCAAATATGAGTTTTATCTTCAAGAATAGCTCTTGTTTCTTTATACATAAATAGTTTAGGTAAGATTGATAAAGATAATAATCCAACTAAACCAATGATGATTAAGAATGTGTAGAAAGCATAAAGTGATTCGTGAATTCTTGCTCCGAATTGTTCAAATCCAATGATAACAGCATTTCTTTCTAAGTTAAGCACATTACCACGATTACTTGGATGGAATACAATACCTGTAAAGATCCCAACTCCAATTGCTAACAATACACCAATTGCTACAAGACTTATAATGTAATAACCTTGAGCTTTAATGAATTTTAAGTCGTGTCCTTTTGTTCGACGATAAATAGCAAAATAGTAAGTAATTCAAACTAGATAAACTAAAATTATTTGTCAAGCAATGATATAAGCTGTTTTTCAAGATGATTGCAATATAAAGCTTCCGTTTGTACCTTTAGCTACATGATCAACTAAGAAGTATGCAGCTAAATTACCAATTGCAATTGCAATAAATAAAGCTAAGAATGGGGCAACTGGTCGTAAGTTCCATTCGTGCTTACTTAAAAGCTTAAATGCTCCATAAACTCCTGCAAACATTGCACCCAGCAAGAAGGAAGCATTAGTTATAAAAGCCACTCCTGCATAATACACTGAATTTGGACTTTGAACTAATACTCTTTCAAGTCCGATTGATTGACCCTTAAAAAAATACGAATCTAAGGTGAAGACCACTGCAACTGAAGCGGCCAGATAGAAGAGTATTAAAGCGATCCGCAAGATTTGCGAACAAAGCTTATCTTTTGATCGCTTCCCTCAAAAGAAGGAGCTCTTTT
The DNA here is from genome assembly GCF_000941095.1 of Ureaplasma diversum. Taxonomy (NCBI): domain Bacteria; kingdom Bacillati; phylum Mycoplasmatota; order Mycoplasmoidales; family Mycoplasmoidaceae; genus Ureaplasma; species Ureaplasma diversum. The sequence goes on along the minus strand of NZ_CP009770.1, from coordinate 729,995 downwards.
TAATTTCTAATAAACGCATAAACATTATTTTAAACAAACAATTTTTAACTAGATTATTATATGTATCTGTTTGCTTTTTTCATCCTTTAGTAAATAATATTTTGGTACATAAACAACACTTAATTAAGGCTATAAAAAGGATCATCCTTGTTATTTATTAAATAAATAAGATTCCTAATTATTATTTAATTTTAGCCCTTAAAATGGTTTATGGCTCTTTTTAGCATACTATTTTAACAATAAAATTTAATAAGTGTTAAACAAAATAACAAATTTTTTGTTTTTGTTTTCTATGTTCTAAATGAATTTATATTCTTTTTCCTTTATATATAGTATTATGCTATACTTAATAAGATTTAGTTATATATTTTAATATCTTATATTTACAAATAATATATAATTATTTCTTAAACTACCATTACTTGGTTTGAAATAAATCTCGATTTTAAGCTCGGTAGTGGCGAATATTTTGATTTAAAAAAGGAGATATAATCATGGCTGTTTCTAAACAACAAAAACTTGACTTAGTAGTTAAGTTTGGTGGTAGTGAACAAAACACTGGTAAAACTGAAGTTCAAATTGCAATTTTATCAGCTGAAATTGCTTCATTAACATCACACATGATTGAAAACAAAAAAGACAAAACTTCTAAGCGTGGTTTATATAAGAAAGTTGCTCAACGTAAGAAATTATTATCTTATTTAATGAGAACTGATATTGAACGTTACCGTGAAATTGTAAAAGAATTAAACCTACGTGGGTAATTAATCAAATCCAATTAAATAAACACTAAGGACATAATTGTTGCTCTTGGTGTTTATTTTTATTCTCTATCTTTTTAATATCTAATTTATAATATAACAATACAAAAGAAAGGGGTATAGTATGAAAAAATGATTTTTGTGAACTAGTTTACCAGTTGCACTTATTCTTCCAGCTGGTTTAATTGTTGCTTGTTCTGTTCCAAAACAAGAAACAGTAGAACATAACACAGGTCTTTTAGAAAACAATCAACAACTAACCCCACAAACTCTTTTTTTAAGTCAAAATGTTTTTTCATTAAGTTTTGAAGTTAATCAAAGTTCTAATTTATTAACAGGAACTGGTTGGTTGTTTGATGTTGAATTATATCCTAATAAAACTTATGATAATGTTCAATTAAGAGATATTAAAGCTTTATATATTGCTACTAATATTCATGTTATTAATTTAGTAGCAGCACTTAGAAATGATGCTAGATTAAAAATAAGTCAAGCTAAAAGTTTAAAATTGATCAATCAAAACAATAAAGGATTAAATCCTGATTTGTTTGCTAATCCATTTGATGGCGTTGAAGCATTTATTAAAACAAACAAATCAAATCATAAAGATCAAAAAGCATCTTTTTCAATTCTTCCAGTTGGTTTAGCTAATAATAGTGAAACTAGAACTAAAGCTGTTGATATGGCAATCATTAGAGTTGTTCCTTCAGATTTTCAAAAACAACATTTACCTTGATTAGTAAACTTTAATTTCAACACTTTACCTAGTTTTAGTAGTTTTAATGATGTTTCTAATACTGATTTTTATAGTGCAGGATATGCCATCATTAAAGATAATAAAACAAGAAGACCATATTACAAACAATATAAAGGTAATGATCCAAAATTAATTGCTCCTTTTAAACCTTTTTATTTAAGTAGTGATCAAAAAGCAATTAACTATCGAGAAGATAATCCGGTTTATTATGATGAAAATGTTTTTAGACATCAAAAAAACGTTACCAATGATCTAGTTAAACAAATTAAGAAATATGAATATGATGCTTATGATTATTCAAAACAAGATTTTAATTTAGGATCTGGAGCAAGTGGTTCACCTGTGATTGATACAAATAATAACTTTATTGGTATCTACTGGGGTGGATTTAGAATTGTTGAAAAAACTAATAATAGCCAATTTTATGGTAATTTTTCACCAATAATCTATTTAAAAGAAGAAATTAAGCAAGATTTATTAGCAAATTATCTAAAAGCTACATTAAACTATAATACCTATTTAGATCATGTTTTTGCTACTAAATACTTAGTTGCTAATTTAAACCAAAATAATCAACAAGAATTTAATAATGTTGTTGAATCGATCAATCAACAAACAACAATAAATAAACAAGAACAAATAAAACTAATTTATGATTTTATTAAAGGTGTACAAACCCAATTTAATCATTTCAATACTTATAATCAATTTAATGTAAATGATGTTAATCAAATTAAATTAATTAAAAATCCTAATAAGGATGTAAAGTTATTAGTCCAAATTAGTTTTAAAGATCAATCTAAGAAAAATAACTATTTTTATTTTATTTAAATGAAAGTAAAGGGATAGTTTTATGCGTAAAGCATGAAAAGTAATAGCAGGTTTAAGTGGATTTGTAGCAACTGGGGTTGTTGTTTGTACAACAATTGCAGCTTGTTCATTTTTAAACTACATTAACTCATGATTTTATCCGGGTTTGAATAATCCTTTTAGTAGTCATGATGTAAGTGATAAAATCTCTGAGTTTGGTGTTCTTAAAGACAAAGCTAAAGAAGTTTCACAATCAAATCCAAATGCATTTGCAAACGAAAATACAGTTCACGCTAATCAAACTGTAATGTCTTTGCGTTTTAATATGAGAACTAGTAGAAATACTGCTATTAACATATATGGAAGTGGTTGGATCTTTGATTTTGAGCTTGAAGATAATGTTAGAAACTATGATCAAGCTACAATTGATGATATTAAAACGTTCTATATTGCTACTAATATGCATGTAATTGGTTTAGTAGCTGCAGCTGCTCAAGATGTTAAATTAACAATAGGTTCAACACAACTTGGACAAAGTCCAATTGTTGATTATAACGAAGGATTTAGAAATAGTTTGGTGTTCTCTAAAACAGCAACTGCTCAGTCTAAAATTCTTCCCTTAAAAGAAGCAGAAGTTAATCAATATTCACCAGGAACATATACTATTCTTCCTGTTGGTATTAAAGATGAAGCGATTAATTATGGAGCAGATAGTTCTGATTTAAATGCTCTTAGAAATCATAATAAAGCATCAGATTTTGCAATCATTAAAATTACACCAACAAGAAGACAGAAAAAAGAAATTCCTTTCTTTAGAAACTTCAAACCAATTAAAGGAATTGGTTTTGGAAATGTGATCTTAAATAAACAAAAATTAAAAAATTCATTGTTTTATTCAGCTGGTTATCCCCACTTTACAGCTAAAAATAGTTATGATGGGGATTATTCTTACTACCATCAATATGCTAATTATGCAACTGGTTATATCGATAGTTTTTCAGATGCAAAAACTTATCGTAACGATAACCCAATTGTTTTTGGTAATAAAATTGCTTTCTATACACAAGATAACAAACCATTCTTTGATAAGAATCTTAAAAAGTATCCATACCATTCATACGATATCCCAACCCAAGGATTTGACTTAGGACCAGGAGCAAGTGGTTCACCAGTTTTTGATATTAATAATAATATCATTGGCATCTATTGAGGAGGAGTTAGAGTAGTTGATATTACTAATAATAAAGCAGGACCTTTTTATGGTAACTTTACACCAATCTTCTTTAATGATAATGTAAGTAATATTAATCAAGATTTAATTAAAAATTATCTAGCTTTTACTAAAAGATCAAATACTTATTTAGATACTAACTACAACACTAACATTCTAACTTCTAACTTTGATAACAATACTTTTTTAGAATACTTAAAACATCTTAAACAATTAGTAAGTAGATTACATGCTATTGAACAAAGAGAAGAAGGAATATATGCTAAAGGAGGATTGATTTTTGACAAGAGTCAAAATCAATCAGATGAATTTGAACAATTTGTAAAAACATATACCCATTTTATTTACAGTATTGTTAATCCTAAGTTCTTAAACAAAGAACATGGACTACTACCAGATCCTAGTGCAATTAATCAAATTAAAGTAATCTGAGATAAAGAATCAAATATTGGTTTAAAAATTAGTTTTGTTCATAATAAAGAAGTTAATAATAAAATAGTTCCTTTTAATACTACTTTTACTTTATATAATGATCCTAGATTTCCTGTTTATTCTGAACATAATATAACCCAAGTAATTAATAACTTACAAAAACTTATTCAAGAACAAAAAGAAAAAGAAATAAATACTAAACCTACTCCAACAATTACAACTCCAACTAATCAAACTAATAATCAACCAAAAGAAGTAAGAAATCAGTAATATAAGTTAATGTAATTAAGAATATAAAAACTGCTTAATTTTAGTTAACATTGCTAATCATTTCTTTATTTAAAGTTAATTATTGTTTAGGTTCTTAAAATATAAAATTAATTCTAAAAAAGTACATTTTTAAAGGTACTTGCTTGATTGCAAGATCAACTGCAACATTATTAAAGTAAAAAATTTAATGATGGCATTTGATCTTTTTTTTCTATTAAAGTATGTAGAATAAAAAATAAGCCCATGTGCAGCGATGCAATTGAACTTACTTTCAAGTACTATTACTTAATTTTCCAATAGCCTGTCTTGTTAGATCCTTCTCGTTCTATATATTCATTTTCTTTCAAAAATCTAATGTTGTTTTCGATGGCTGTTAATCCTATGCCTATAATTTTGCATAATTGTGCTTGAGTTACATTAGGATTGTTTCTTATTTCTTTTAAAATTTTCTTTCGTCTATCATTTAGAGGTCTTTTATCTCCCACTTTATTACCCACTTTATCCCCTACATTGTTAATCCAATTAAAAGGAATGTTAACTGCAATTGAATTTTCTCTAAAATTAAACACATTTTTTCCATAACTATCTATGATTTTAGGAACGCCCCTTCCTGAACGCTCGCTGATGTGAAGTTGTAAAAATATTTTCGACAGTTTTTGGTTAACCGGGATAGACTCACCCATATAAAACCCTTCAATCGTCTGCTTCGGATCAAGTGTACCTCTTGAAAGAATCTCTATACGGTTACTATATACCGTAATCATCGGTGCATTACCATCTATCCACTTATTATGAACAAAAGCATTTATAATCGCTTCTCTAAAAGCATTCATATCAAATAAAGCAACATCTTTTCTTGTAGTAATTCTTCTGTTCTCATCTGCTTGGATTATATTTATTACATCTGCATATTGTAATACTTTATCTAAGGTTAACAAAATGCAAGTGTTACCGAACTCTTTTACAGAATATAGAGGACTTGCTTTCGTTTCTCCACTAAATACCGATACTCTTACAGGTATATGGCTGTCATCTGACAGCAATTGAGCCATCAAATTATACTTACCATCTTTAGTTAAAAGCCCAAGATTTTTCTTAAAAGTTTCAAATTTCAGAGAAATTCCTTTGCCTGCATAATATGTAAACAATCTTTCAAAAGTTAAATCTTGATATTCAGATTCAATACTATCTATTGTTTTTTCTTTTTTGCTTAGTACTTCAAATAAATTAGCTTCTCTATCAGGATATTTACTAACATTCACTTTACTTGAACCTATTCTAATATATCTTATTCCATCAAAAGAAGTTGGAACATTTTTAGCTACAGGAATTTCTAATAGAACTACCCTCTTATTATCAAAATCCACTTCATGAAAAGAAAAAACAATATCCGGTTTCAATTGCCTTGCTAAATAATGCTCTAAAGGTTCACCTTTAACAGCGACTCTATAATTAAATTTAGTTCCTAAAACTTCATGAGTTTCATTATTTACACCCCAAACAAGATACCCATATTCCTGTCTACAAATTGCAGCTGCATTTGATAGCGCAGATATATATTCTCCTATTCCATGTGCTTCGTCCCAATTTTCTTTAAATTCGAACCACTCTTCTTCTGTTTGATGACTTATTAAATTTTTTATGATTTCAAAATACTTACTCATAGTTTAATCAACCTTTTATTACCCACGTTTATTATATCATAAGTGGGGAACAAAGTGGGGAATATTTTCGCATATAACGTGTTATCTAAAAACAATTTTTAAATAAACAACAAATAATAAAAAGTTACAGCCACCTAAAGGCAGACGCCTACTTCTCCTTTATTCTACAATAAATGTGTATGAACAGTAGTATTTCTCTGTCGTTTTGTGAACGTAATTGTTGACCCTTTTTATCTTTACAAGGTCTAACATAACCTGAATTTATTAACGCTTGTCCTATTCTTTCTTTATACCCATTATCTAATAATGGTTGGTTCCTATCCCAAACACTTGATAAATTAGTAATTTCCAAAACTGAAGATATATACTGTTTCAAAATATTTACATATGATTTTAAGCAAAAACAAATATAAGCATCTCACAATTGAAGACAGAATTGTTATATCTAATCATTTAAATATTGTTTTTTTATAAGAAGAATAGCTACTTTATTAAACGAAAACCCATCAACAATCAGCAGAAAATTAAAAAGAAATTTGATAAAAGTTTGTGGCATAAAAACAACTTACAATTTAGCAACATAGTATAGAGTATTTTGTCTTGATTGTCTATTAATTTTGTACAAAAAATAATTAAATTTATCTAAAAATCATTTTTTCTATTCAAGTATGTAGAATAAAAATAAGCCCAACTGTGGTGTTGCAATTGAACTTACTTTCAAGTACACAGAATTTACTTATTTCTGTGTTGTAATTATACTTTTATTAAAAAGTTGAATAAATTAGCAACTCTTCAGTATATCATCAATTATATGACTAGCATTATCATATGGATTATATTTGTTGGGATTACTAATAAAGTCAACTTTAATGTTGTTAGGTATCTCTAAATAAATTTTTTTATTAAATTCTTCATTAGTGCTTGCACCAATTAGATAACACTTATGTTGATTATTATCTATTTTTACAAAACATACAGCAATGGTAATTTCTGTCTCATAAATATTATTAAAAGATCGATATTCTTTGATTTGTTTTCAATCATTTATATATTTTTTATATGAATCAATTAGTTTAGTGGTTTTATCTGGATTGCAATCGTCAATGCTTTTAACTTCTATATATAAATAGTGTTTAATATTATTTGGCTTAATTATTTCAAAGATAAAATCTGGAAATGATGATAATATTTCTGAATTATTATCAAAATATTCAAATGATATATTACTTGATAAAGGGTTTTTAGTTCATAATTTCACATTGCTATCATTACGCACTAGAAAATCTCTTATACTTTTTACAAATGAGATTTCAGGTTTTGAATCAAAATAGTAGTTATTTTGGTTAGGATCAATTGGGATATAAGCGTATTTGATTTTATTTGGATCTTTAAAAGTAATATTATTTTCTTTGTTACTTTCAGAAATAGTTATAAAGCTTTTATCAGGTAAATTTTTACTTTGCTTAATTTGATAAACTCTATTCTCAGAAACGCTATTAATTTTTTCTAAATTATTGTTATATATTTGTTTAATACTATCCAAATTTTCTTTTATTAATATGTAACAAAACATATTTTTATCAACTAAATACTCGCCAGTTTCTTCATTAAGGGTTAAATTATGCATTGTATTTATTAATTCATTTGGTAAATATTTTCTTAAGTTATGTAATTGACCTTTAACATATAATTCAAGCTCAATTGAATTAGTAATTTTAGAGTCGATCTTTACTTTATCTCCATAAGTTGATGTTTTTCCATCAATGAATTCATATTTTTTGAAGTCATCAAAATATTCTTGTTGTCGATCAATAAAACGTTTTTTGTCAAAAATATTTTCAATAATTTGTTGCTCATATTTTCTTGTATCTAATTGTTTTTGAATTACTTCGGTATTAATTTGACCATAAACAAATTTAACATCTTTGTATTGTTTTTGTAATTGATATTCAATACGTGATTTTTTTACTTCTTGATGATTTGAATAAATAAAATATGTGTTAGCAATTGAATTTTGATCAAAGTTTACTCGTTCCATAGGAATAGGCACACGACGAACTCTACCAATAGTTTGTGTTGATAAGACTTTCGAAGCAACATTTCTCAATTGGACAAGCATACAAGCTCTTGGAATATTTCATCCTGTAGCCGGACCTATTTTAAATAAAATTACATCATAGTTTGATCCATTTCGCGATATTTCTTTAAGTGATACTTTAGAATCGCTATCAATTAATTTATTAGAAGTAATTTTCTCATTTGAAAAATATTTAACCCAGCTTAAGTTGTGTTTTTCAATAATTTTAGTTAGATTTTCAATATATTTTTGAAATTCTTCGCTCTGCTCTTTCTTTTCATTGTCAACTTGAATAAGCATTGCAGGACGAACATTTAGTGTTTCTTTATTGTTTTGTGCATATCGAAGTTTTACTTCTTTAAATTTTTCACAAGCTGTTTCAATAATTTGGGTATCATCAATTTTATCAATATCAATATCATTAATTGATTCGTTGAAAACTAGATTGTTTTTAATTAGTTTTATGTTATCATTTTCAAATTCTTTTTCATCGATTGCTACTATGTTTTGACTATAATCTGGAGTAGCGGTCATTTTGACAATGTAGCTAGCAACATTGCTTACTCTGGTTTCAAATTTTTGAACATCTCCACCTTTTTTAATTTTTACTTCATTTGAGCCATAGTGTGCTTCATCTCTAATATAAATTAGTCGATAATTTTCGTTTTTAATTTGATCTAAAAACGCATCAAGTATGCCATGTTCGGTTAAAATCCGGTTTTTGCCAAATGATGATTTTCCAAATATAAATACGTTATCAACATCAGCATGTAATTGAGGATCATAATCCCTTTTATTCTGAGAAGAACTTGAACTAGGAGATTCAACTCTTATAACTTCATAATTCGCTTGTAGAACATATTTATATTCTAATAAGTTTTGTTCCATTTGATAAGGTAAATCTGCTGATGAAAGAGTAGCGATAATAAAAACTAATTTATGTGGCGAGGCATCGTTACGATTATTTTCAATCATTTGATGGATAAAATTAGCCATCATAAAGGTTTTACCACTACCAGTAGGGGCTTTAAAATAAACTATTTTTTTATCTTGATCTTGATCGCTATTTAAAAAATCATTATAGCGTTCAATAAGTTGACTTACAGCACGTTTTTGTGTATTCGAAAGTATCATAATGTTATTCTTTATTTTTAATTGGTTTAAGTGCAGTTAGTGAAACAAGAATATTTCGGTCATCGATATTTTCTTCATTAACTTTTGTAATGTTGAAGTCTTTAAGTTGTGCTCTAAAAGTCTCTTTAATCAAGTCATTTTGTTTGCTAGTAATTGATGTATCAAAATATTTAACTTTAAAAACATTTAAATTATCTTTGAAAGGCTCGTTTTTTCTAGCTCAATCGAATTTTTGTCCATTTGTGCCAATGCCTTTATTAATTCGATAAACTCGTTCATAACAAATATTTGTGCCAATGCCATTTTCATCATTAGTTACAATGGTGAAACTACGATTACCGCCGTCTTCTTTATTAAGTTCTAAAACAGCGTGAGCTGTAGTGCCTGAACCGGCAAAAAGGTCTAAAACACGGGCATTTTTGTTTGGATGCATGTTTATAATATGTTTTAGTAAATTTGTTGGTTTAGGATGATCAAAAATTTTAAAACCATCAAAAACACTTTTTAGAACTGCTGTACCTTGTGTTCCATGCTTATTAGAGTCAATTATTAAGTTATTAAATTTATCTTGACGTTCTATTAGATTTCCTGAATTATCAACAAATTGATATTGCTTTGAATAAATTTTATTGTTTTTAAAAACAATATAACCATTTTTTATGCCATCAATTAATTTATCTTTACTTCATCTTCACTGCCAATCTTTTTTAGCATGTTTACCATTTTGACGAATTAATCATTTTTCTTTGCTGCCACCAGGATAATAAATTTTACCTTCGTATTCAAATTCATAGTCAAGTTTCTCTGATCACGATAGTGAGGCCACGTCAAGTTGTTTTATAAGATATTTACCCCTTGTATCCGCATGTTCATCTTCAAATTTATAAGCATTTGTATCAATATCCTTTTTGATAGTATTGATAACTAATTTATCAATATTTTTAGTATAAAGTAGTATATATTCAGTTAGCACTTTTAGATGCTTACTATCATCTCCACTACCAGAATTTTTCTTCTGACACACTAAGTTAGCAACAAAGTTTTCTTCCTTAAAAATTTCGTCCATTAATACTTTTAAATAGGCCTGTTCTTTATCATCAATTGAAACAAAAATAACACCATCGTCTTTTAACAATGTGTGAGCCATTTTTAGTCTTTCATTCATCATATTTAGCCAGCCATTGCGACTAAATTTATCTCGATAAATGAATTTAGATGCTTTAACATCTTCTTTTTCTGAAAATTGATTACCTTCAGCTTTTGCTTTTTCTATATTGTATGGAGGGTCGATATAGATAATATCGTATTTAGCGTCTAACGCTCCTCTCTCTCTCTCTCTCTCTCTCTAATACTATTAGATTTTTAAGTACATCATAGTTTTCACCAATAATTAAATTGTTATTTTGATGTTTTAGATAATCATTAACAAAAGACATTTTGTCGTCTTTTGTTAATAGTGCAACTTGTTTTGCATCAACACTAGGTGCAACATCAAAAGTAAAGCCAATTTTAACTTTTTGAATTAAAAGCTGGAATATATTGTCTAAATTTTGTTCTTTGGAATTTTCTAATATCTCTATAATTAAGCTTTTTTGGTCATCATTTAAAAGACTTTTTGATATATTTTTAAGATCTTCTTTGTATTCTTCTAAGCTTTTTAAACTTTTAGTCATATTTCCTCCATAAATTAATTATTTTTTATTATTATATTTAATTATTGACTAATTCTATGAAACAACTATTATTTTGGTGCATTTAACTCTAGCTAATTACATCATTAATACAAATTGAGCTAATATTGAATTAGAAGCTAAATGATATAGCTCTCTATCAACAAAAAGCACTTTTTGATTTTTGTTTTTCAAAAGTTTATTAGTTACATAATCATCTTTAGTACGTAAACTATTTAAGAACTATCGTCTCTAAAATTTATTAAAGCCCATAAAATTAACTAATTTAAATGATATTTTTAATATTATAGTGTGATGATATAAACACCAAACACCAACAACAATTAATCAATCTACTAAGCTATTTACAAACAAAAAACACCTTTTGTTTTATAAGGATGTTTTTTGTTTGTTTTTTCTTTTACTAAATCAGTTATTTTCATTAAAATGATCGATTTTAGATCATTTAAGTTGACTGATCTTTTTAACATTAATAAAGACATATTCAAAAGTAATTAAAACTGATGAAAGAATAAGAATATAAATTGGTGTTTTAATACTTTCTTTTATTACTCTTGGTAATAAATAATAATTAATACCATACCTTAGATAATTAGTAGGTTTTCTACCTAAAAATTCTAAGAATTTAACAGCTGTATAAGAACCTAGAGCAAATGAGAAGATCATTGTGCTTAAAATACATAATAAAGCTGTATAGATTGTAACTATTAAATTATTACTTGGTTTCTTTTTCTTTTTAGCATTAATATAATAAGATAATAAGAAAATTTCAATGAATAGAACAAATGCTGAAATAAAAGCAATTGCTAAATATTTAAAGATATATAACCATTCATCTCCGATCTCAGGATCATTTCGACTGATTGCACTAAACAAAGGAGCAATCTTTTTGTTTTTAGCATCATATTGTACACTACCTTCATTAAGTAATGTTAAAAGCACATAGATTGTAATAAAACCAAAAACTAAAATTACAAACTGAACAATAATAAGATCCCAATAGGTTTTAGTAGCACTTTTTCTTAATGTTGCAATTGATCCTAACAAACCAGCTAAAAGTCCAACAATTGGTTCTTGAATAGCATATAACCAAAACCAAGTACTTGGTTTAAGTGCTCAAGCTAAAGTATCCATAAGAGCACCTGCAAACAAACCAATCACTGGACCAAAATATCAACTTAGTACCATTAATGGTAATCATGCAAAAGAGAGTGATAAACCAAAACCAGGTAAACGTACATTAAGAAATGACATTCCTAATCGGATTGCTAAAAAAACTGCAAACAATGTAATCATTGATATTGATTTAAATAGCTTTAGAGGGTAAAAAGGGAAGAAAAAAAGTAAGAACTTCCGTTTTATTTGATCTATTTTGGTCGTTAATACTTTTTGATTTGCTAATGGTTTAAGCTCAAAGCGAAAATTCATTTCACTTATTTATCCTTTTTTTTATATTCACATTGAATCTCGAGCTGATGCTGGTTTGATTTGGTATAAACTTGGATCAATTTTACCAGCTAATAAATCAGCTCTAATTTGTTCATGTAATTCTTTAACTCGTTCAAAGTCTTTTTTAGGATTGAAGAAAATAGCTGTTACAATCACAATTAAAGCAAATAATAAAGCAGCAAAAACAATGATTGTAGTTGCAAAATAACCCATAATAATGCTTTGGTAGTGAGCTTTTGTTGATTCTAAATCTTCAGGTGCAATTGGTCTAAGCCCTGCAGCTGCTGCATTTGGATGGTTTGTAGCTTCCACATGCTTGTTTCAAATCTTATTAAAGCTATCTAAAATATCATCAGTTGCAAAACTAAACACACCACTAAAACTTCCAACTAATTTTACAATTACTAAAATGATTACAAAAACTAATGGAACCATGAATTTGAAATGATACCTTATATTATCATTTTTCCATCCCTTAATCATTCCATAAATAAACCATGAAATAACTAATAATAAAATAATTAAATCAAAGGGAATAGTAGCTCCTCTAGCTAAGGGAATAACAATTGTTTGTGTTTGTCCAGATATTGTGGTTGCAGTTGCAATTGTAAACATTTCTTTACCAAAGACATTGATTAATGCAAAAGAGACAATTGAGAAAATAAACATTAATCCTAACATAACAATGTATAAGATCTTAAGAATTGGAATCACTTTTGGTTTGCTGTTGTAAATAAACACTTCATTACTCATTACTTTATGCATAAAGATGTTATTAACAACTGCATTGATTTGCATTTCTTTAAAATCATCTGCAATCTTAGGGTTAAAACCAAATGATGTTGGATCAAAGTTATTTGTACTTTGATTAAAATTAGCATTTTGTTGTTCTTGATTTATCTCTTGCTCTTGATCTTGTTCAATTGGTTTAGTTTGATAAACAACTTCATCAGTTACAACTACTTGATCAGTTTCAGTTGAAGTTGGTGTATAAATAAATAAAACATTTCCATATACATCAACAAGTTCATCTGTATTTGTTTGATAAGTGTTAAGTAAATAAACTCGTAAACTATTAATAGCATCTAATAAGTTATCATGATCATCAAAACTATAGATTACTTGTTTATAAGGTTCATAAACAGTAATGGCTTTAGAATATTCATCAAAAGTTGAATTTTCTGTTTGGTAGTTAGATTCAATGTAATGAACAATATTAATAGCTCCAAACACTTGTGATCTTAATGTTTGATCATTTTTTAAAGCAGCATTTAATTCTGGCTTTAAAAAAACCGTGTTTAGTTGGAGTTTACTTTTTAAATATAAGTCTTGAGTGCTTTGATCTAATGTTTTTAGTTGATTAGACATAAACCCTCCTTTTTAAATTAAATATGATAAAAAGACAAGATCCATAGAAATAAAGCATGGTTTTTGTCAATTTGGTTGGTTTTGATTAAATAATCAAAATTAAACAGCATTTTAATTTTATCAATTATTCAATCACTTGAAAAATTTACAAGCATTTTTTGTTGAATCGATACAACAAATGGTTTGATTTCTAAACTAGTAGCTATTTGATCTTGATCATAATCTAATTCAGTTAGTTTTTTAACATAATAATGTTTACACATCATTGTAGCAATTGCATTAATGATTGTAATCTCATTGGTTTGTACACTTAATAAATAATCAACTATTTTAAGTGCTTGTTTAATTTGTTGATGATATAAGTGTTCAATAATTTTAAAAACAAGTTCATTACTATAATCACTTACTATAAGATCAAATACTTCATTACTGATTGTTTGTTGATTAAGTAAAGAAATTTTATGGATCTCATTATGTAATAGATTAATATCATAAGCTGTTGCATTAATTAAACTATTAATTTGATAATCAGATAAATTAATTTGTAAATCAGCACATAATTTTAAAACATAATTAAAAGCTGTTTTTTGATTATATTCAAAACTAGTGTACACATTAGCATATTGATCAATAAAATTAAGTACATCCTTGCTTTTAGCTAAACTAGTTACTATAAAAATACAAACTTGCTTAGCTGTTAGTAATTTAGTTAATAGTTGGTAAGTTTTTTTAAATTGTTCATTAGAACTAAAGTGATTACTGTTATTAAAAAGCCAAATAGATGGTTGATTAAAAAGCATATCTTGATCTAAGTTATTGATTAAATCATCAATATTAAATTGATCATTAATTTCAACTAGATCATATCCTTTAGATAGTTGATTAATAGTGGTTTTATTAAAAGCTAAATCAGAACTATTAATGATATGAAATATTTTATTTAGATCCATTACTAATCACTCATACTTTTAATAAATTAATTATGAAAACTTCTTAACTACTTTTTTAGCTTTAGGTTCTTTTTCTTCTTGTTCAGTTGCACTTTGTTTTTTAGTTTCTTTTTTAGCTTTAGTTTCTTGCAACTCCTCAAAGAAGTTGTATTGTTGACCCATATCTTCAATGAAGTTAATAAAATCTTGTGGTTCGATTTTTTGATCTTTAAACATCTTTGATAATTCTACAAAAGGATTATTAACAACTTCGTCCCCTAAGAATAGTGAATATAAAGATTTTTCGGGATTATCATCTTTATTAAAATGACGTTGTAAACATTTATGAATCACATCTTCAACATAAATTTCGATTGGTAATACATTATCTGGATCAATTGCTTTTTTAGCTTTAGATAATAAATCGGCTTCAGTATCAGTTAAAGTGATTTTAAAGGTTTTTTTCTTACTCATTGTTTTTCCTATTTTCTTCTATGATAAATTATTATCTGATAGGTTTTTTATCTTTAATATTATATTTATATATAATTTTACTATATTAGCACAAATATGAATTAAAATCAAAGAAACCTCACTTAAAAAATAAGCAAGGTTTCTTTTTTGTTGATTTTAATCAAAATTATTGTTCTAAATATAAAGCAACAATAACATGTCCATCATCAACGATGCAATCGCCATCTTTTAGTTGATCTACTTGATCAGCTAAATCAATGCTATAAGTTTTTTCATTTGTTGCTACTAATTCAACAACACCTTTACTTAATTCTTCTTTAGTAGTAAGAATTTTATAAATATGATAGTGTTTACTACTATCAAGCGGAGTTGTATTTAGATTACGAACAATTTTATTATATGTCATCTTAAAATTCCTAACTTTTAATTACATATATATTATAAACCAACTAAGTTTTAGCTTTAGTTTATTTATTATTTTTTAAAACTATTTAGTTTAGCATTAACATTAAAATGACAATAACCTGTAGGGTTTTTGTTTAAGTATTTTTGGTGGTATTCTTCAGCTAAATAAAAACAACTAAAAGGAAGTGTTTCAACAACTATTTTTCTGTTAACTTGTTGTTGTAAATTAGCTACATAATCTTTAACTATAGTTTCTTGTTCACTATCTAAATAATAGATTCCAGATCGATATTGTGTTCCAATATCATGTCCTTGTTGATTTAATGAAAAAGGATCTGTAATATGGAAGTAGTGATCTAAGATAGTAACTAAGTCAATGATTTGATCATCGTATTCAATTTCAATTGTTTCAGTGTGATTTGTATTACCAGTACAAACTTGTTGATAAGATGGATTAGCTACATTTCCTTGAGCATAACCAACATTACTTGAAACTATCCCATCGATACTATCAAAGTACTTTTGTACTCCTCAAAAACAGCCTGCAGCTAAATAAATTTTTTTAATCATTTATTCTACTCCTTGTTTATTCAACATATTTAATAACGTTTTTAATTCAACTATCTTTTTGTTCTAAATTAAGCATTAAAAGCAATGGTTGTAATTGATTGATTCAAAATAATGCAACATTTAGTGCTTGATCTGGATTATCTTCATCTAATTGGTCATATACCATTGCTAAAATGTAGTTGTAAATAAATTCAGATCAACTATTAAATCGTTCTGTAATTTGTAAACTAATAACTTGGGTAATATTAACTAAAATATCATCATTAACTCATTGTAATTGATAACCAATTCTTAATAAAAGAACAATTGCACTTGCTTGTTGAGTATAATAAAAAAATGAGTTTTTATATCCATTAAAAGCATTAATAAACATAAATTCAAATGGATTAATATCAAGTTCATTTTCAGTTATTTTAGTTAATTGATTATAATCATTGAATAATGATAAAGTAGCTAGTTGATCACTTTTAGTAAACTGAATTAACTCATTTAAGAAGGGGTAGAATTGATCAACTTCATAAATACCATAACAATCTTCTAATAAAGAAAATAATTCTTTATGTATTTGGTATTCACTTTTAGTATCATCAACAATTAATGGTTTGCTTTTATAGTTTAGATCTAAACCAATCGCTGCAAAGTTTGATAAATACATTCCAAACTCAAAAGTAGCTTCATCTAATTGCTTAGTAGTTATTTGGTTTTTATAATCTGTTTTTAGTTTAGATAGATTTGAAATTAGTTCATTATGAACTTGATTTCAAACTTTTAAATGTTGTTCGTAGTTTTTAATGTTTTTAGAAAAATAAGAAGCATTATTAAGATTGTTTAGTTTCACGTTTTAATCCTACCTCTTAAGTTCACTATCATCAATCTCTGAAGGGCAATCTAACATCATATCAACCCCTGCATTATTCTTAGGGAAAGCAACAACATCTTTAATCATTTCACTATTAATTAAGATCATCATTAATCGATCTAAACCAAGTGCAATTCCAGCATGAGGTGGTACACCATAACTAAATGCTTCAAGTAAAAAACCAAATTTGGTTTTAGCTTCAGATGCTGGCATATTAATAGCATTAAACATTCGTTGTTGAATTTCTGGATTAATAATCCGTACAGATCCCCCACCAAGTTCATAACCATTTAATACCACATCATAACTTTGCCCTTTAGCATTGCTTTGATTAGTATCAAAATCATGTTCACATTCAATTGTTGGAGCTGTGAATGGGTGATGTGCAGCTACATATCGTTTATTATCTTGATCATATTCAAATAGTGGTCAGTTAACTATTCAAACAAATGCATCTTCTTTGTTAGCTTTTAGATCTAATAAAGTAGCTAATTGGACTCGCACTGCCCCTAGTGCTTGTGTAGCTATTTCATATTGATCAGCAACTATTAAAATAGTTCCTTTAGTTTTGTTATGAGTTTGTGCAATCTTTAAATAAATATGATGATCATCAATGATATTAGCTAATGAACCATCAACTACTTTATTATCTTGTACACAAACTCAACCTAATCCTTTAGCTTGATTATCTTTAGCATATTTCTCAAGCCCTTGAATTTGTTTTTTAGTTAAGTGAACATCTTCAACAAATAAATAACGAACAACAGCTTTGTTTTCTAAAGCTTTTTTAATAAATAAAGCAGTTGTATCTTTAAAGAAAGCACAACCATCATTAATTTTTAAACCATATCTTAAGTCTGGTTTATCTGTTCCATAATAATGGATTGCATCTTTATAATCCATTCGATCAAACGGAATCTTAATTTCTTTATTAGCACATTCTAAAAAGATGTGGTGTAGTAGTTGTTCAACTAGTGTTTGAACTTGATATTGATCAACAAATGATAGTTCCATATCAACTTGACTAAATTCAGGTTGACGATCACTTCTTAAATCTTCGTCACGAAAACATTTAGCAATTTGGAAATATCGATCAAACCCAGCTAACATTAAAAGTTGTTTAAAGGTTTGTGGAGATTGAGGAAGAGCATAGAATTTTTTAGTTCGTGTTGGAACATAATAATCTCTTGCACCTTCAGGAGTTGGTTTAGCTAGCATTGGCGTTTCTGTTTCAATGAAGTTTTGATTGTGTAAGAAATCACGAATACTTTTTGTTACTTTACTTCTTAGTACAAAAGTTTGTAAATTAACATCACGTCTTAAATCAAGATAACGGTATTTTAAACGCACTTCTTCATTTGCATCAGTTTTATTTTCGATGATTAATGGGGGTGTTTTAGATTTAGAGTGGATGATTAAACTAGTAGCTAAGATTTCAACTTCTCCAGTTGGAATTGAACTATTTACTTGTTTTCGTGCTAATACAACACCAACTAAACTAATAACATCTTCTCTTGATAATGCATTTAATTGATCAAAAATTTGATCATTACTAGTTGCAAAAGCTTGGACTAATCCATATCGATCTTTAATATCTACAAAAACTAAATTACCCATTTTTCGAACACGTTTTACTCAACCATTGATCTTAACAGTTTGGTTGATATAAGAAGCATTAACATGTCCACAATATAATTGTTTGATATTACTCATTATCTATGTTCTCCTTAATAAATTGATGATAGTCAACGCACTGTTGGGTTTTAGTTACTAAATTTCTAACAATTATTTGATTATTAGCAAATTCAGTTGGAGCTAATAATAATAAATATTGTGCATTAATTCGCTCTCCTTGTTTAAGGAGTTTATCAATTTTATAACTATTATAGTTAGATTCAATAACTAATTTAGAATTAGCTCTTAAATGGTGTACTAATTGATTAAGATTTGTTAATAAATTAGCATCTAAACAACCAACTAAATAAACAGGTGCATCTTTTTTAAATAGTTGATTAGTTTGCTCTTGATCTAAATAATACTTAAGCATTATTAAGATTCGTTCAACTCCTAAACCAAAACCTACTCCTTGTACATTAGGACCATTTAGTTCACTTACTAATGAACCATATCTTCCCCCGCCAATTAACGTTGATTGACCTACTAAAACATTTGCTGTTGATACAAATTCAAAAACAACGCCTTCATAATAATCAAGACCACGTACTAAGTTGTAATTAATTTGATATTTAATATTAGCTTGATCTAATAACTTAAGTAATTGATCAAATTCTTGTTGTTCATCTTGACTTATAAAAGCACTAATTTTAGGGGCATTTTTAACAAAGTCTTTATGTGCTTCTTCTTTATCATCTAAGATTCTTAATACATTTGTTTCTAAACGTTGTTGAGAAACAAGTGTTAGTTGATCATAATATTGATAAAAATAAGTTTTAAGAGCATTGATTCAAGCTAATCTTTGCTTTGGTGTTGAAATATAATTGATTTCTAAATTATAATCAACAATCTTTAATTGTTTAAGAATTTGATCAGCTAAACTAATGACTTCAAAATCATCATAAATTGAATTTGCATTTAATAGTTCAACACCAAATTGATGAAACTGACGTTGACGTCCAGATTGTGGACGTTCATATCGAAAACAACTTGAAAAATACATTAACTTAAGTGGGTATGGATTGTTGTTTAACATTTTCTCTTCAACAACAGCTCTAATAACCCCTGCAGTTCCTTCAGGTCGTAATGCTAAAAGTCGATCACCTTTATCTTTAAACAAATACATTTCTTTAGAAACTAAATCAGAACTATCACCTGCAGTTCTTTGAAACAATTTAGCTTCTTCAAAGATTGGTGTTTGAATCATTTTGAAGTGGTATTGATTACTGATCTTAAATAAGGTTTGTTCAAGTTGTTTAAATAACAACATATCTAAACCATAAAGATCAACAGTTCCTCTAACACGGTTATAATTACTCATAATAGTTCCTTTATTTAATAATTAAACAAGCTTTTAGTAAAGCAATAAAACAAGGATTCACCTTGTTTGGTTTTGAATTGTATTCAGGATTGTAAATTAAACCTAAATGGAATTTATTTGGTGTGTAATTAATAGCATCAATATAATTGTTTTTAGTACTTGTTGCATTAATTAATCATTGATTAGCTAATAAGTGTTGATTAACAAATGAACTATCAAGTTCAATGTGGTGACGATGACGTTCATAGATTAAATTAGTGTTATAAACTTGATTTAGTAAAGAATCAGCTAATACTTTAGATTCATATTCTCCAACTCGATAAATTTCTTTATCATTAAGAACAAATCCATTTATCACATAACTAAAATCATTATTATTAGATGTTTGATTAAACACTAATTCTTGGTTTAATTCATTTTTAATATAATCAGCTACTAAGATGTTAATTCCTGTTCCAAAAGCAAGCGTTGGTACATCAAATTCTCGTGCAAATTGCATTGCTAATAAAGCACCATCAAATCCTTTATTATCCCCTGAAATAGTAGGGAATAATAAACAATGCATTCGTTTTAGTTTTTCTTCTATATTATCTTTATTGATTTCATTTGGTTGGATGTAATTGATTTTAAGATCAAGACTTAACTCATAACTAGCTAATAATAAACTTTCAATAACTGATTTATAAGCATCAGGAAGTTCAACAAATTTACCTACTAAACCAACATTTAATTTATGTTTTTTAGGTTCAGTAATTTTTTTAGTGAAATTAGTTCAATTATCAATGTTTTTAGATTGATCAAAATCAATATTAAAGTAATCAAGAATTGAAATATGGATCTTTTGAGCAAATAAGCTGTTTGGGACTAAATAAACTGAATCTGCAGTATAAGAAGCAAAGATCATTGATTCATCAATTGCACAAGATCAAGCTAGTTTTTTAAGTGTTGAATCATCTACTTCAACTTCACTTCGTACTAATAATAAATCAGGGTTTACACCAAGTGATCGAAGTAATTTAACACTATTTTGTGTTGGTTTAGTTTTTAGTTCTTGGACATTATTAATGTAAATAAGAGGTGAGCAGTGGATGCATAATACATTATTTGCCCCATAACTGTGTTTAAATTGAGCAATCGCTTCAATAAAAGCAAGCGATTCATAATCACCCACAGTTCCTCCGATTTCAACGATCACAAAATCAGGATTTAATGAATCTTTGATTTTAATAATATAATCAATGATCGCTCCTGTAACATGTGGAATTGTTTGCACAGTTTTTCCTTCAAAACCATTATTACGTTCTTTTAATAAAAGTTCATAATAAATTTTTCCTGAAGTAACTGAAGAATATTCATTTAAATCTAAATTAATGAATCGTTCATAACTTCCTAAATCTAAATCAGCTTCTTTACCATCTTTAGTTACAAACACTTCTCCGTGTTGATAAGGAGATAAATAAGTTGGATCAATATTTAAATAAGGATCAAGTTTTTGCATCGCAACCTTATATCCTAATTCAACTAATATTCGTCCAATACTGCTTGCACTAACACCTTTACCTAAAGAAGAGTAAACTCCCCCTGTTACAAAAATATATTTTGTTTTTTGGTCTGCTTTCTTTAACATTAAATAATCCTCCAACCTGAAATTGCATTCTTAGCTTCTAGTTCTAAAATTGCTTTTTGTAAATGATCTAAGTTTTTAACATACACTAGTAAATAAGTTTCATGAACTTTTGTTTCTTTATGTTTTTTAATATCAATCTTAACTAGATTAACTTTCATCTTAGTTAAAACACTACAAATCGTGTTTCCGATTGATTCTGTTCAATTACCTTTTAGTAATAAAGCAGCTTTAAAGTAACGTGGTCAATTTGCTAGTTTTTCATCAGATCATTCAACAACAACAATTTTTGCTTTTGAATTGCGAACTTGAACACAATCGTTTCTGTGGATTTCAGCTTTGTTGCGTGTGATCTTAGCCACACAATCAATGCCAGGGATTTTAGTACAACATGTTGTAATCTTAAAACTTGTAAAATAAATATTCTCAAGTCCTGTAAAATATGAA
Organism: Ureaplasma diversum; assembly: GCF_000941095.1. NCBI lineage: Bacteria > Bacillati > Mycoplasmatota > Mycoplasmoidales > Mycoplasmoidaceae > Ureaplasma > Ureaplasma diversum. The sequence goes on along the minus strand of NZ_CP009770.1, from coordinate 708,048 downwards.
GATTTAGCTAATCATTTCCAAGCTTGGTTTTTAATATTTAAAATTGCTTCATTAGCAATTTTTTTATTTTCAGAAAAAACCTTATAGATCGTATCTGTTGGAATATTAGTTTCAGATAAGTTATCTAAGAATGTATTAATCGATTTAATATCAAATTCTTTTTCTAATCGGTTTAGTACATGTTCTTCACTTGCAATTCTTCCTTCTAAAAAGAATTCAGCATTAGCAAGGAATTGGGATTTAGTTAATTGTTTATTAAGTTCATATTTTTTAGTGTGATTAAGAATATGTTTTTTAACAATATCATTATTAGCAGAGTTGATTCAAGATGGTTTGATTGTTTCAAGATTCTCAGTGTAGTTGATCTTAATCGTATCTCCTGATTCAACATGAGTATCAAAGTGTGATCTTTCTCCATTTCGATAAATTGCTAAAATGTTAAAGAAGTTATCAACATTGTATTTATAAGCCACATCTAATAAGGTTGATCCATTTGAAACAGTGATGAATTTGTTTGAGTTTAATACTAAAACATCAAAGATCGTTCCTGTTGTAATATCTTTAATTGAATTAATATCTTTTTCATTACTGTTTAAAAAGTCTCTTAATAAGATGTTATTAACAGTTAATAAGATATCGTTTTGATTAGCTTCTTTATATTTTCAGTGAGCTGCTAATCCATTATTAGCAAAAGCATCCATTTTATTAGTTCTTATTTGAACTTCAGATAAAACTTCATCAAATGCAATTGTAGTATGAATTGATTGATAAAGATTTCATTTAGGAGCTGAAATATAATCTTTAAAAGTGTTGACTAAATAAGTAAAGTTCATATGGGTTAACCCTAAGGTTTGATAACACATATAAACATCATTTAAAATGACACGGATCGCATAAATATCATGGATCTGTTTAATTTCATATCCAGATTGCATCTTTTTATAAGTTGAATAAACTCCTTTGATCCGACTTTCAAAACGAGCAGGAATATTATTAGCTTCTAAGATATTTTTAAGTCTTAATAAGATTTCATCTCATTTTTTCTTATTGGTTTCAATTAAGTTAGCAATTGCTTCTTTAGTTGATTTATAAGCTTCTGGATCAATGATAGCAAAGGACATATCTAAGAGTTCAGTTTTAACTTTATACATCCCAAGTCGACCTGAGATACTTGCATAAATATCTAATGTTTCTTGAGCTACTTTTTTAGCTTTTTCTGGTTTAACATACTGGATCGTTTGCATATTATGATAACGATCAGCAATTTTAATAATCATTGCTCTTAAATCATAAGACATTGACATAAAAACCTGAATCGAATACTTTTCAGCTAAATTCGTATAAAGGTTATTTTTACGGTTGTTTTTAGAATAAACTGATACTTTAGTTACAAACTTAACTAAAGTTGTTACTTCTTTACCAAAGGTTTTAATCATCTCTTCTTCAGTACAATATGTATCTTCTAATACATCATGTAACATCCCAGCAATTAATGTATTCTCATCCATATCTCATGAAGCTAAGATTTTAGTTGTTGCAATCGGGTGAATGATATAAGGTTCACCAGATTTACGAACTTGATCACCATGGTGATAGTTAGCGAACTCAAAAGATTTATGAACTAGATCAATCGTATGTGTACTATACTTTTTTTCTTTAAGAAAATTTAACAAATCTCTTACTTGTCTTTGAACTAAATTTGGCATAAATAACTAACTTTCAAGCTCTTTGATATCTTTAAATTATACTAAACTTAATAATAACAAAAGATAAGAAACCACATAAGTAGTTTCTTATCTCTATATTTTATTGATAATTAGTTTAATTCTTCATCTTTTGATGGAATGTATTCATCTACGAATTCATCTTCACCATCAAAATCTTCTTCTTCATTTTCAAGCATTACTTGACCATCATCAACGATAATTCCAGCATTAACGATTTCTTTAATTCCCTTAGCAAATGCGAATTTAGGGATATTTTTTGCAGGAATAATGATGTGTTCATTTGTAGCAGGGTTGATTGCTTTACGTTCTGCACGCTCAGTAACTTTAAATTTACCAATAGATCCTAAACGGACTTCTTTAGCTTTTGAAAGTTCATAAACTAATAAAGCCTCATATGTTTCCATAAAGTGTTTTGTCGTCTTTTTGTCTTGACCAATCATTTTAGATAATACATCAACCAATTGGCTTCTTGTTTTAGGTTTGTTGTTGTTTTCCATGCGTGAACCACATCTCCCTATCAAATAAATAATTAACTTATATTACTAGATTATAAGTGATTTTTAATTAATAATGCGAAAATAAACGATTTTAAAAAATTATTAAACTAGCTTGATCGCTGTGTTTAGTGCTAATTCTACCATGTTCTTAAATGTTGTTTGACGTTCTTCAGGTGATAGTGCATCTCCTGTTACAAGTGAGTCAGAAACAGTTAATAAACAAGCAGCATTTTTTTGTAAAACTTGTGCATTTGCAAATAAAGCTGTTGTCTCCATTTCAACACAATCAGATGAAGTTCTTTTAATTAATTGGTCTAAACTTTCTGAATCATTGTTATAGAATACATCAGAAGCATGTGCTGTTACTTCTTTAAGAGCAATGTTATGTTCTTCTGCAGTTTTTAGAATTAAATCATTAATTGCTTGTGTTGGATATAAGAATTTATCCTCCCCAACTTCAGCCCCCATAAATTTAGGATATGTTGAATCAGAATATGAACGTTTAACTAAAACAACATCATTAACATCTAATTCTTTTGTATAAGCCCCAGTTGAACCAATTCTAATGATTGTTTGAACATCATAGAAAGCATATAATTCATGGCTATAAATTCCAATTGAAGGAATTCCCATTCCATGTCCCATTACTGAAACTAATTTGTTTTTGTATGTACCTGTAAAACAAAGCATACCACGAACATTGTTTACAAGTTTTGCATCTTTTAAAAATGTCTCAGCAATTCACTTAGCACGAGCAGGATCTCCAGGCATTAATACAACCTTGGCAATTTCGCCTTTGTTTGCATGATTATGTGCAGTCATTTAAATTCTCCTTAATGTCTGTATAATTAAATATTTTATAGCTTATTGATTAAAAATATTGAATTATTTAAATTTAATTTTATTAAATTCGTTTTCATCAAACACTTTTAAGAATTCATAAACAAGATTAAATGCAGCCATTACATCTTTCATATTAGCTACTCCAAGTGGAGAGTGTAAATAACGTTGTGGAATTGAGAACCCAATTGTTAATACACCACCATCAGGTCCAAACTGAACTTCAGCAGCATCAGTTCCCCCACCTCGGGCAACATATCGATAACAATCGATGTTGTGTTTTTTAGCAAGAGTTTCAAAGTATTCTAATAAACCAGGGTGAACTAAAGTACCCCCATCATTGATTCGAATAGCAACCCCACTTCCAAGTTTAGTTGTTCCTTCTGGACATTTATATGTATCATGTGATGCTGTTGTATCAATGATAATACCAACATCTGGTTTAACTAAACTAACAGCAGCTTTTGCCCCTCTTAATCCAACTTCTTCTTGTACAGTTGCTGCAAAATATGTTTCATTAACTAATTCTTGATCAGCTAAAGCATTAACTAATAAATCTAAAATTCCAACTGAAACCCGATTATCAATTGCTTTACCAACTAAATAATCTTCATTTTTGAAATTAAGTTTTGGACTTATAAAACAAACTTCTGTCCCAATTTTAATTCCAGCATCAATTGCTTCTTGTTTACTTACAAATCCACAATCTACATATAAGTCTTTATTTGGATATGCTTTTGAACGATCTTCAGGACTTAGAATATGAATTGATGTATGACCAAATACACCATCATAACTTGTATTTTCATCAACAATTACCTTAGCTGCTGTTCCAATCACAGCATTTGGTCATACTCCACCAATTGGTGAAATACTTAATTGCCCTGATTCAAGGATTTCTTGAACTACATAACCAACTTCATCCATATGTGTAGCAATTAAGATCTTAGGTCCTTTTTTAGCATGGTTGTGCTTAAAAATAATTGATCCTAATTGGTCTCTTAAATAAGTTACATTAGCATCTTTTAAATTAGTTTTTAGACGTGAAGCAACACGTTCTTCATGACGTGATATCCCATCTAGTTCCATATATTCAATAACACGTTCTTTAACTTGTTTTTGTGTGTATTTTGACATATCTATTTTTCTTTCTTTTATATGGTTAAATTATAAATTATTTTAGTTTACTTGTATACATGTCGTTTAATTGGTTGATCTTCAATTGGATCAATCCCATGTAAAACGGATTCAGCAATATAAGCTAAACTAGCTCCCCCACCAGAAGAAATAAAATTAATCCGTTTATCTAACCCTAAGAATTCAGCATGGTTTGAAGTATCAATATCACTAATAATTGTATAAGCACCCTTATCAGCTTGCTTAGCTACAGCTTTAATGATTTCAGTTGTTCCTTGAGCATAATATTTAATGTTTTCAATCACACCAAATGGACCATTTCAAAGAATTGTTTGAGCATGTTTAATAGCACGTTTGATGATCTTTAAACTTCTTTTACCAATATCAAGAGCATATAATCCATCTAAGTTCTCATCGATTTTACGATAAATTGGTCTAGTGTCTGAGAAATCATTATTACATAAAAAATCAAAACAAAGTGTGATCTTATTTCCATAGTTGTTAAGAATTTGTTTACAATCTTCAATTGCTTCTTTTTCAACTAAATTAAGTCCAACATCAAATCCTTGCACATGTAAGAAGGTAAAAACAATTCCACCCCCAATAATCACATTATCAGCTCTTTGGCAAATGACTTCGATCACATCGATTTTATCAGTGACTCGATTTCCCCCTAATAATGCTAAATAAGGACGTTTTGGTAGATCTAAAGCTAAATCGATGTGATTAGTTTCATTGATGATTGAAAAACCAATCGCACTTTCTTTAGAATGTGATGCTGTTTGATAATTACTTGCTAATAGTCGATGTGCAACTCCAAACGCATCTTCAATAAAGATATCTCCTAAAGAAGCTCAGAATTTACCAAGTTTAGCAGATGCTAATCACTCAAGACCAACATACTCACCTTTTTCATTAACATCACAATAACGTGTGTTTTCTAGAATTAAAACATCTTTAGGTTTAAGTTCTTTAACTAAAGCAACAACATTATCTCCTGTGTTCTCAGGTGAGAAGGTTACTGTAGCACCTAAGCGTTTTAGTTTTCTTGCTAAAGTATCAGCTACTATTCTTAAACTATTTTTACCAGATGTTTTATCTTCAAGTGTATTGATTCTACCTAAGTGAGAAATCACCACTACTTTAGCATTATGGTTAATTAAATAACTTAATGTTGCCATCGAAGCTCGAATCCGTTTATCATTCACAATTTGGTGATTATGAATTAAAACATTTAAGTCTAAATGACAAATAACAGTTTTATTTGTGACATCAACATCACGTAATACTCTTTTGCGTAAATTATTCATAATATTTAAAACATACTATCATATGGTTGAATTTTCATAATAGCTAAACCATTAGCAATTACTTGTTTAACACATCATACTAAACTATATCGTTGTGCACTAACAGCTAAATTGTTTTGATCATGGATTTTAACATTAGCGTAGTAGTTATGAAATAGTTGAGCTAAATCATATAAATATGTAGCAATTTTATGTGGTTCATATAATTGTGCAGCATTTGCAATGGTGTGCTTGAAATAGTGGAGTTGATTAAGTAACTCTTTTTCTTTTTCATCAGTTAATAAATCAACACTAAAATCAAATTCTAAATGTTGTTTATTTAATACTTGATTAGCTCTAGCATGAGCATATTGAACATAATAAAGTGGGTTGTTGTTTGATTTAGATAAAGCTAAATCAACATCAATAACAACATGAGAGTTCATTGATGATGAACCTAAGAATCATCGTAGTGCATCAGCTCCAATAATTTCAACTAACTCTTTAATTGTTAATGATTGACCACTTCTTTTTGATAATTTGAATTCTTCATTATTTTTAGTTAATTTCATCACTTGAGCACAAACAACAATTAAATCATCAGGATTATGTCCTAAAGTTTGCATTGCTGCCTTCATTCTAGCTATATAACCTAAATGATCAGTTCCTCAAATGTTAATTAATTTATCAACTGTTTTATTATCATGACTAAACTTATAATCATGGTATGCAATATCTGGGGTAAAGTACGTGTATGAACCATCTGATTTAACTAAAACCCGATCTTTATCATCACCAAATAAAGTTGTTTTTAATCATTTAGCATTATCTAATACATAAGTATATGGTTCGATTTTTTTAAGTGTTTTTTCGATTAATCCAGAATTTCGAATCATTAATTCTGAAGTATATGTTTGAATATTAGTTCTAATTGAAGCTAAATCTTTTTTAATTTCAGCTAACATAAAATCAATTGAAAATTGTTTAATAAGACTATTAACTTCTTGATCAGATATACATTCATTTTCATTTAATGTAGCATTAATAAATTGATCATTATATTTAGCTTTAAGTTGTTCTGCTACTAAATTAATTTCATTACCATGATATGCATCAGATGGTAATTGGATTGATTGATTAAATAATTGTAAATATCGAACTAATACAGACATTGCTAATTTATCAATTTGATTACCAGCATCATTAATGTAGTATTCAGTTTCTACACTATATCCATAAGTGTTTAATAAATTAGCTAAAGTATCTCCATAAATTGCATTAGCAGCATGTGCAATATGTAAAAATCCTGTAGGATTAGCTGATACATACTCAATATTGATCTTTAAATCTTTTTTAGTAAAATTACCAAACTCATTTTTTTGTTGATAAATACTATTTAATAGTTGAGCATGGTCAGTTGGTTTGATTTTAAAGTTTAAAAAACCAGGAGCTTGGACACTAACTTCTAAAAAATCATCACTTTTAATTTGTTCTTTAATTAAGTTAGCTATTTCAAGTGGATTTTTCTTAAGTTGTTTACTTAAAACTAAACAAACATTAGAATAAAAATCACCAAACTTAATGTTTTTAGTTTTATCAACTACAAAGTTTGAAATATCAATCTCTAGTTTGTTTAATGCTTCTATGATTAAATTATTTATTTTAGAAAAAATCATAACTGCTCCTTAACTTTAATCTTTAAATTTTACCATTAATAAATAACCTTATAAAAAGAAAAAAATCCAATCGCAAATGCGACTGAATTTATAATATATCGTTAGTATTAATAACGGTATTTATTAGCCTCTTTAGTTTTTTCTTTTCGACGTAGGCCTGGTCTTAAATAGTATTCATGACGCTTAGAGTCACGCTTTGTTTCATTAGAAATTCTTTTAAATTTCTTAAGAGCTTTTTCTAAGTCGCCTTCAACTACTACTCCTCTTGACATAAACTCACCTACCATCTTGTAAAAAATAAATTATATTTTATTATACTCCTATTTATACTAAAGTGTTGCAACTTTTTTATAATATAGTACTTAACAATTACTATTTAGGATTTTTAATTTAGCTTCTAAACTATTTTTAGATGAATTAATTTCAGAGATTTTATTAGTTATTGATCCTAATATATCATTATATTTAATAGCATTATTCTCATCCATAATCATTTGATTAGTAATTTCTACTAATTTCTTGTTTTCTAATTTAAGTTCATAGTTTAAATATTGCTTTTTAAATTCAACAAAAGCAATATTAAACTTATTAATTAAAAACTCATGTCCTCTTTTAGTATAGTTAGCTTTTAGATCAACTATTGATTGATCAATTTCTAAAGAAATTATTAGTTCATTAGCAAATTTATGAGTAATATTATTAATTGATTTAAATTCATTAAAGAAAGCAATTAATTCTTGTTTATTATTATATAAACTAATAGCTTTAGTTTGATTAACATTTAAAAGTTCATGTAATCATTCCAGGATCTCTAAGAAAACTAATTCATTACGTTCTGATAAAAATAGTAAACATTCATTGATTTCTTCACAAATAATTTTAAAAATCATTACTTTAAGTGGTTGGTTAATTACTACTTCATTGATTTTTAAAATTCATAATAAATAAGCATAAAAAGCTTTTTCTAATTTCTTTTTAGCATCATTGATTGGATCTTTAATCTTAGTAATTGGTTTTTTGTTTTTAGTGTACTCTTCTGTTACATTTTTATAATTAATATCTTTAGCTAAATTTTGATTAAATGATCGATTAGTATCTTGTTTAATTGATTTAGTATAAGTTTGTTTGTTAAATAATCAATGTTTAACATCTTCTTGACTTAGTTCAATCTTTAAATAATCTAAAAAAGATTGTTTATAAAAATCAAATTGAGCCATTTCGCCATAATTACTAATAATCTTTTTTCAAGCTTGTTGTAAATTGATTTTAGTAATTGAATTTAAATTATTATTGGTTTTTTTAAGTTCATTTAACATTAAATAAACACTAATATGCAATGGTTCATTAAAACCATTGATTAGTTGCTTAATCATTGATTGATCATTACCATACTTTAGGATGTATTCATCAACATCTTTAGTGTTTCAGAATGATTGATCAACTACAAAGATATTAAAGTTATAATCAGCTAATTTATTGATTTGATTAATCGTTGTACTAATACCAGCTTGATCATTATCAAAACAAAAAATAATGTTTTTGAATTGATGTTTTAATAATAATTCTAAATGGTTAGTTGTTAAAGCTACACCCATTGTTGCTACTACATTTTTAATACCAACTTTATATAGTGCAATAGCATCCATAAATCCTTCAACAATGATTATGATGTTATTAGTTTCTTGTTCACTAAGTTTAAGGACATTATTAAAGTTATATAATAGTTCTTGTTTTTTAAAAACATCACTATCTTTTGAGTTTAAGTATTTAGGAGTGTAATTACCAACTGATCTTGCACTAAAACCAACAATGTTATTATAAGGATCACAAATGGGAAAAATGATCCGATTTTTAAAGAAATCGTTTCATTCTCCTGTTTCATTTAAACTTAGTAATGATCAATTTCCTAGATCATTAGTTCCAAACTCATCAACATCATCAATTTGATGATTTAAAAAATAATCATTGATAAAGTTTTCTTTTGGAGCATAACCAATTTTAAAATAATCAATAATTTCTTGATTAATCCCTCTTTTTAATAAATAAGCTAAAGCATCTTTATTTTGTTCAGCTTTAAGAAAACGAGTATATAAATTAGAAACAATTTGATTGATTTTATATACTCTTTCTAGTTTTTTCTGTTCTTTAAAAGCTTTAGATAAATTTTGGTTAATACTAATTCCTAAATTAAATTCTTCATTGATTTTAATAGCCGCTTGATAATAACTAATTTTTTTATAGTTAGCATAAAAACTAATTAAATCCCCAGCAGTATTACAAGAAAAACACTTATAAACACCTTTTTTATCATGAATTGATAAAGATGGGTTGCTATCAGCATGAAAAGGGCAAAGAGCTCGATAACTACCGTTTGAACCAATTAGTTGAACGAAGTTATTAGCAATTTGAGAAACAGTTAATCGTTCTTTAATTTCTTTAAAGAAACCATTTAGTGATTTATCATTTTGATTCATGAGCAGTTTGGTTTAGATATGAAGCTAAATCACTTAGTTTGATTCGTTTTTGAGCCATCGTATTACGCTCACGAATTGTAAATGTTGGATCATCTGATTCTAAATCGGTTTCAAAATCAACTGTTAAACAATATACTGTTCCAATTGCATCTTGTCTTCTATATCTTTTACCAATACTTCCAGCACTATCATAAGTAGCTGAAACATTTAGATCTAAGACTTTTTCATAAAGCAAGTTTGCTTGTTCTTTAAGTTTGTTAACTAATGGCAGTACACAAACTTTATAAGGAGCAAGATCATATTTTAAATCTAATAAGATTCGTTCTTCGTTATCTTCTAGGGTTTGGATATAGGTATTATTAGTTAAAATAGCATATAACAATCGTTCTACACCAACTGATGGTTCAACAACGTGTGGAGTTATTTTTGTTTTTGTAGCTTCATCTAAATAAGTTAAATCCTTTTTAGATAATTCCATATGTACTGATAAATCAAAGTCTGTTCGATAAGCAATTCCATATAATTCAGAGAAACCATGTAAAAACTTATATTGGAAATCAACTGTTTTCTTTGAGTAGTGTGATAGTTCTTCAACTGGATGGTTATGTAATCTTAAATTTTCTTGATCTAAGCCACAATCATTAACTAATCAATTAGTGATCTTATCTACAAATCAATCAAATTTATTATATGCTTCTTGTTCATATAAGAAGTATTCGATTTCCATTTGTTCAAATTCACGAGTTCTAAAAATAAAGTTACCTGGTGTAATTTCATTTCTAAATGCTTTTCCAATTTGAGCAACACCAAAAGGAACATGTAAACGCATTGACCGTTGCACATTTTTAAAGTTAACAAAGATTCCTTGTGCTGTTTCAGGACGAAGATAAACTACATTTTTAGCATCTTCGATAATTCCTTGATATGTTTTAAACATTAGATTGAACTGACGAATTGGTGTTCAATCAAACGCTTTACAATTAGGACATTTAATGTTGTTTTCTTTAAGAACTTTTGCAAATGTTTCATTATCTGTATTTTCTGCAATTTGAATTGAACTATCAAAGTCTTCAATTAATTTATCAGCACGAAAACGAGCATTACAAGCTTTACAATCAGTTAATGGATCTGAAAAATTATCTAAGTGTCCACTTGCTTTTCATACTAAAGGATTGTTAATGATTGCAGAATCAAGACCAACAATATCTTTTTGTTTTGTAACAAATGTTTTTCATCAACTTGCTTTTAAGTTGTTTTTTAATAAAACACCAAGTGGACCATAATCTCAAGCATTTGCTAGTCCATTATAAATTTCAGAGTTTGCAAATACAAAACCATTAGTTTTTAGAAAATTAACTAATTCTTCCTGATTTTGATATCTTCTTTTCATAATCTCAATCCTTTTTGTTAATTAATATGTTTTAAACAAAGTAAATAAATACCTAATTTATCATACAAAACATGACCTAATATTTTTAAAAGTGCTTTTGCAGTATTACTATCTACTTCATCCTTATTAGTAATATTACTAAGCTTTGCTAGTTTATGTCACAACTTTAAACATTTAATGTTATATTGGATTAAATCTGGGTTTAATTCAAAACAATCATGACAAACTAAATGTTGTTGATTTAAATCAAGTGTTTGTAATTGCATCCTACTATTACAAACACCACAACTATTTAAATTAAATACAATCCCGTTCATTAACATAAATTTAATGATTAAAAAACAAGCTGTATAATAATCATCTATCTCTAATAAAACATAACCTAAAATCATTTGATAAAAGAGATAATAATCATAGTTAAATTCAACAACACTACTAACTAATTGACTTAAGATAATTAAGCTATATGTGTTCTCATATTTATAATCAATTTGATCTAAACTAACTACTTTTTTGAGTTTGCTCATTTTATTTTCAGCTCTTGCATGAAAGAATTCAAACTCTAAATAATTACCAAAGAATAAACTTCGTGCATTTTTAGATGAAATCCTTCTTGTACCATAAGCAAACATTACAAACCGGTTTCCGTGTTCATTAATAAAAGTTAATATTTCATCAAAAACATCGTAGTCAGATCGTGCAACCAAATAACCTTTTGTTACTATTTCAGCCATCTTTATTGATTAATTTTATAACCTAATCCTTTAACAATTGTGTTATTGTCTCGTCAGTTTTTTTCAACCTTAACAAATAATTTTAATGTTATGTCACAATCATATGTAGCTAATAGTTGTTTACGAGTATTCATCCCGATTTGTTTAATAACTTGTCCATCTTTACCAATCACAATTGGTTTGTGTGAATCTTTTTCAATAATGATTGTTGCATTAATTAATCAGTGATTAGTTGCACTATCATACTTACTTTCATTGATTTCAATACCAATACCGTGTGGTACTTCATATTTTAGTAGTTCAAGGCATTGTTCTCTGATCAATTCTTGAACTCAGAACTTATCGGTTTTATCAGCTTTTGAACGAAAATAATCAGTTACTACATCACTTTTTAAATATTGCTTAATTGTGTTTAGTAATTTATCAATATTAATGTTATGAGTTGATGAGATCTGAATTACATCTAAAAAATCTAAATGTTGTTTTAAACTAGCTACACGTTGATCGATTAATTCTTGTGTTTTTGCTGTTTCTGCTTTTGAAACAACTAAAATGATCTTTTCTTTTTTGTTTTCTTTAATATGGTCAATAATTTTATAATCATCTTCACTTAATGGTTTATCCATACTTGTTAAAAGTAAAACCAAATTAGCTTCTTTATAACTTACTTCAACTTCGTGATTTAAAAAAATATCAAGTTTGTTAGCTTCATTATGATACCCAGGTGTATCTGTAAAAATAATGACGCTATCTTCATCTTCATACAATTCTTTAATCGCATTTCTTGTTGTTTGTGGTTTAGCTGAAACAATTGATACCTTATTTTTACTAATGGCATTAATAAGGGATGATTTCCCTACATTTGGTTTACCAACAATTGCTACTATTCCATATTTTTTATTTACTATTGTTTCCATACTAACGGCTAATTTTTAATTCTTCTAAAATTTCATCTTGTAATTTAAACATTACTTTTTCATCTGCTTCATTTTCATGGTCATACCCTAATAAATGTAATAAACCATGGGTAAATAAGAAGCAAATTTCACGACGTAGTGAATGGTTATATTCTTTAGCCTGTTCAATTGCTTTCTCATAACAGATATACATTTCACCTAATAGTGGTGTAATGATTTCTGAATCATCAAACGCAAAAGAAATAACATCGGTCACATAGTTTTTGTTTCGATACTTAGTATTGATATCTAATATTGTTGCTTTATCAACAAAGTGACATTCAAATAAACGTTGATGTTCTAAATTTAACTTAACATTAATTAAATCAACAATATCATCGAAGTCAGATTGATACTCATTTTCATCAAATGTAACAACTTCATTATTAACACTAAATTGCACTACTATATCCTCAAAGTTCCACTTATTAATTAAAATGTATAAATTTAATTATATTATTTAATGGTTAAGTTAGTAACTTAGAATGATAAAAAGTGATTAAAAGTTATAAAAATGCAATAATTTGTTGATTAATTTAATTCCTTTCATTTTCTTAATTAGTTACTTTTAATCAGAATTTGAAAGCAAAAGTAAATTAATCCTTAATAATGTTATAATTATTTGTTGTTAACCTTATCTTATTTCTTTTTATAATTAGATAAGGTCAAATACATCTTCAAGGAAGCTGTTGTTATAAATGAGTTCTAAAGCATTTAAAAGCAAATATGTTAATAGCAAGAAACTTCTTGCAGGGATTGCATTAGGTGCAACCGCAGTGGCGGTTGCTTCGCTTTCAGGTGGACTTGGATACTATATTAGTAAAGATCAAAAGCAAACAGCTAGTAGTTTTGATGATCGGATTCAAATTAAAACCCATTTTGCTTTAGATCCGACACTAAGTGAATCAGAAAATCAAGCTCGTTTAAATAATATAGCTAATAAAACAACAGCTATTTATAATCGGTTCGGTTTAAAAGAATTAGAAGTTAAATCAGCAATTAAGCATCAAAGTAAAGATATTAAAGATAGTAATGCTTTATTTGGTGAGTTAGTTTATGATTTTAATTTACCAAGTTATAGACAATTTGCATCAGTTAATTTACTTGATAAAGAATTTACTAATAAACAAAAAGTTGCTGCTAAATTACAACTATTATCAACTTTTAGTTCGTCTAATAGAATTGAATTACAAAATATTTCAAGTTTATATAATCACAAACCAACATTAGCTACTAGTTTAAATGATCAAGAGTTTTTATTACAAAACTGAAAAACCTTAAATCAAAATCCTGATTTATTTGAAATTAAAACAAGCCGTAACCAACAACCACATGTTGAAATTAAACTTAATCAAAGCGATCAAAAGTTCTCATTAGAGATGTTTGATAAAGAGTTTTCAAAAAACTACAACTACGCTCCAACTACTTCTTCATCTCGTCAAACAGCTATTACTAATTTCCAAAGAACCAATAGACCAAGAGCTAAACCAACTAATTCTTGGTTAATGTGAGTTAATCGGGATGCATTAGTATCTAAACTTAATATGCTTGCACTATTAGCATATGCACACAATGAACCATTCACTGATCCTAAAAAATGAGCTGATGTTGATGATGTGTATCAAAACCTACCAGCAAATGGTGAAGATCGTGCATATGTTGATTGAATCAAAGCTGAAACAAAAACTAAACCTTATGAACATTTCTTAATTACAAGTAATGATTTAAATCAGCAATATAATCCAATTGATAATAAACTTATTAGTTTACTAAATGCTTTTTATCGATCTAATAAGCATAAAGTATTACAACAACCAAATCCCCAAAATCCAAGACAATCACAAACACCAATGACTTTTGCTGATTATGAAATGTTTTATTCTTGAAACATTAATAAATTAGCATTAGTTCGAGGTTATGTGTATGCAATTGATTACAATAGCTTCTTTAATTATTTCACTGAACCAAAAAGAACAACGCAAGCTGATAAATATGAAACTGATCACTTAGTATTAAATCAAGCTAATACTTCAGTATCAACAGCTAATAACTTCTTACTATTAAAGAATTCATTAATTTCTAACTACATTAGTTATCCACAATTCTTAGTTAAAGATAAAAAATACCAAGATGCTTTTTATCAATATATAAACACACCATCAATTATTGCATCAAAATATCAACAAGGTATTATTAAAACCTTATCTATTAAAGATAGTATCTTAATTGGGTTTGGTGTTTTGGTTGGTATTATTGGTATTATAGTTGCTGTTTTATACAAATTCAATGGATTGATATTTGCACTATTATTAGGAATTGGTTATTTAGTTCAATTAAGTATAGCTAAAGCAGCTAATTTTGGTTTTAGTACAGAAACATATGCAGCTTTATTAGTTAGTTTAATTATTCCAGTCTTTGGTTTTGTAAACTTACAAAGTGATCTAAAACGGTTTATGAATAAAGGTTATTCATATAAGAATGGATATTATTTAGCTAATAAGAAAATGATTACTAATAATGGAATGATGTACTTATTAATAATCTTAATGTCTTTAGTCTTTATGTATTTTGGAATTGGTTTAAACACTAGCTTTGGTTATAGTTTAATCTTTGGTTCTATTGCTTATTTACTAACTACATACTTATTAGGTTTAATAATGCATTTCTCATATGCAACAATTTTTGAATTTAAACCACAAACCCATTTATATGAACCATATCTATCAACTGCACTAAAAATCAATAACAACATCTTTGACTCTAAACTAAATGAATATGAAGAACAAAAGAACTATTCATTATTAGCTCAAAAGCTATTTAATAATAATAGTTATAAATATGTTTATTTAGTACTAATAGGTATTATTACTTTAGCTGGACTTTTAATGTTAGGTTTATGATTACCAACTAATTCAGAACTATTTAATACTTTAGTTCAAGTTGATGTTAATAAGATCTTAAATCAAACTGAACTTGATAAAATCAACAGTTTAGTTGATTATGGTAATAGTGATAAATTAATTACATCACTTTATTTAGATGCTAATGCAGCTGATTTTGAAACTGATTTAAACACTATTAAAACAACTTATGGTTTAGATAATGTTTTAGTTTATTCAAACCATATCCCATTATTCACTGATCAACTTAAAAATACAATTTATAGTTATTTAATCATTGGTGTAATAGTAACAATATGAAGTGCTATTTGATTTAAATTAAAATCTTGTTTAGTAATTTTAAGTAATGTAGTTGCATGTACTTTAATTTTCTTTGGTATTAACTCTTTATTCCGTTTACCAGTTTATCAAACAGTTATAACTGCAGCTAATAGCTTATTTGTTCTTATTTGTGTAATTAGCTTTAATATGTATGCTAATTTAATTAAAATCTTACAATTTAATCAAGAATGAACAAATAAACAAATCAATACACATTTACACCATAGTTTATTTCAATATTTAAGTAGATATAATATAATTTACATTGTAATGTTAGTTTGTTTATTAACTTTAATGATCTTTGTTCCTTATGAGTTAGTAATCTTAAATGCAATGGTTGTCTTTGGTATTTTATTTACTAAGTTCACAATTGTTGTATTAAATAGTTTATTAACATATGCTATTTACAAAAAAGCAAATAGCAAGTATGGAGCAAACTGAAGTTATGACAAGTTTGATGAACAAAGTATTGCTAATATTAATCAATTCTAGGAGCAAAAATTATGATTTCAATCGATTACATCAAATCAAAAATCAGAGATGTAGCTGACTTCCCTAAAGAAGGAATTATTTTTAAAGATATTACACCTTTATTTCTTGAACCTGCAATCATTAATAAGATTGTAGAAGAGTTTGAAGCTTTTGCTAAAACTTTAGATGTGGATGTAATTTTAGGAGCTGAATCTCGTGGTTTCTTATTTGCAGTTCCATTGTCTTTAAAACTAAACAAACCATTTGTTTTAGTAAGAAAGCCAAACAAACTACCTGGGGATGTTTATAGTGCTGAATATACACTTGAATATGGTAGTTCACGTGTAGAAATTCATAAGGACGCATTAAAACCAAATCAAAAAGTTTTAATAGTTGATGATTTATTAGCAACTGGAGGAACTGTTCAAGCTATTGAAGACTTAGTTCGTCAAGCTGGATGTGAAGTTGTTGGAAGTACTTATTTAATCAAACTTGACTTCTTAGAAGGTGAAAAGAAGCTAAGTGGTAAAGTAAATGCTTTAATTACTTATTAATTAAATTAATAATCAAAAAAGTGCCTTTAAGTTGGCACTTTTTCTTTTGTCTTTTTATTCTTAATTTAGCTTTGCTTGTTGGTTTTGATTTTGCAATCGATCTTCCTCGAAAGTAAGCCCAAGTGCGGTGTTGCAATTGAACTTACTTTCGAGGAACATTTGATGTTTTATTAACTAGATATCATGATGCTATTAATTATCTTAATCAAAAAACAAATCATAGAAATAAAAATAAAGTTAACTTCTATGATATGACTTCAAGTATTTTAGAAGTCAATACTGGTTCAATTGATACTGATTATATTAACTCTCGATTTGAAAAATATATTAAATCTTTAAATGATGGATCTAATGTTGAAGATATAGAAGCAGCTAAAAAACAACTACATAGTAGTTTTGCTTATCTATCAAAAGATGAGCAAAAGTATGCTTCTATCTTCTTAAAGGATATAGAGCGAGGAGAAGTTAAAATCATTCCTAATAAATCTATTAGAGAATATATTAATGATTATATTGTTGAAGCTAGCAACAATAAAATCGACATAGTAGCTAAAACATTTCTTAAAGAAGGAAAAGAACAAGAACTTAGAAATATAATACAATTAAACCTTAATGCAAATAACCTTAACGCATACAATCGCTTTACTGAATTTAAAAAATGTATTGATATAAATAAAGCTGCAATATACTTTAATCAATTAGAACAAAAAGAGTTAAGTACAAAGGATATTAATACTAAAATTGATTCTTTCTTCCGTGCATTTGTTGTTGATGTTGATAATACTGATTTTAAAGATCTTAATGAAAACAAGAGTGAATAATTTATCAGTTATTGATTAGTATTTAATTAATAAATAGTAATGAAAAAACCTAGGAATGCCCCTAGGTTTTTGTTGTGTTAATATTAGTTAATTGTTACTTTTTTAGTGTTCTTGCTTAATAAGTTCTTACTCTTATCTTTAGTTAATCACACACTTGTAACTTGGTAAGTTCCTTTTTCATCTGTTTTGTTAAATGGTAAGTAAGATGAAATATCAAATGTTACTATATCTCCATTTACTTGTTTTCTAACAAAGTATTCAGTTTTTCCTACACCAAAACCTGATGCTAATTGTTCAACTTCTAATCTTCCTTTTTCTAATTTAAAGGCTAATCGATCTTTTTCAATTTCAGCAAAAGTCTCTTTTGATGTTTTTAGTCTTAATCAAAAATATTTTTCATCATCAACTCAAAAGTTAACAGGTGTTAATTGATTTTTTCTTTCTTCATCTTTTTGTTTTGCTTTTACAAGAATACCATTGATATCTTGTGATTGTTTAGAGCCGTTAATTTGATTATTGAATGTTTCTTTATCTTCAGGTAATAAGTTGGTTAATTTGTTAACTTCTTCTTTAGCTTTTTCTTTTTCAGATGCTAATTTTTGTTCAGGTGTATCTTCTGTTGGTGCTGCATCTTGTTGTGAACCTTGTGTTTTTCCATTAGCTCCACCATCAACATTACCACTTGAAGAATCTCCGGCTTTACCCTCTTCTCCTTCTTGTTGACCGTTCATTTTTTCTTTTGTTTGGTCATCATTTAATTTATCTTTTTTATTATCACCTTCTGAGCTATCACCATTTCCTGAACCCATATCACTATCTTTTTTAGTTTCTTTTTCTGTATCAGTTTCTTTTGGAGTTACAGAATCTTTGTCATTTTTAGGTTGTTCTGAATCTTTTGGATTTTCTGTTTGTTTCTTAGATTCTTCTGATCCAGAATTTTGTGGGTTAGAATTATCTTTTCCTTGGTTTGTAGAACTATTTGATGGATCAGAACCTTGATCGCCTTGTTTACCATTAGTTGAACCATTTGACCCTTCTGTTGATCCACCATTTTGTGAACCTTTGTTGTCAGGGTTTGGTACACCTGGTGTATTATTAGTTGAGCCACCTGATGAATTTGTTGAACCACCAGTTTCAGAACCTTGTTTAGTTCCGGTTGTAGTGCTACCACTTCCTGGATTAGCATTTGTTGTTCCACCGCTGTTTGAACCTTTGTCAGTTGGATTTGTAGTGTTACCACCACCAGGGTTTGAAGATTCATTACCACCTGTTTGTGGTTGTTCTACTTTCTTTTCAGTTGGTTTAGCTGGTTTCGCCTTTGTTGGTGCACAAGCTGCAACCACTCCTATAACACTAACCCCTGCCATAATCGCACCAACTGATAAAGCTAGTGCTTTTTTGTTTTTGAATTTACTCATATATTAATAAATCCTTTGATAGTTAAAATTATGTTGAAAATTCCCTTTTAAAAGTTTGGATTGTGAAATATAGAGCAATTCTAAATTCAATTTTTCGGGTTGCAAAAAAAAAAAAAAAAAAGGGACTTTCTGGGTAAATGTTCCGGTTAAAAGTGTTTTAGTAGATTCATAATTTGGTTTCTGTTTTTCTTTAGAATGTAATTGTATAGAAACAAAAAACCAACATTTTCTGTCGGTTTTGATTATGTTTTTATATGTTTAATTTTTATGCTTAAGTAATAAAATGAGGAAGTAGATGGTTGTATTATGATTTAAATTCAATAGTATCCTTTAGTAAGTTGTTCTTTTGAGTATCATTACCAAATCAAAGGTTTTTGATGTATCAATTACTTGCCCCTTGCTCATTTTCATATTTAAAATCAGTGAAAATTAAGAATGTTGTTTTTCCATTTGATTCACCTAATTTTCTAGTTCAAATTTTTGTAGGACCAACTGTTGCAAAATAAGTAGCCGCTTCAGTTTCTCGTTTGTTATTTTCAATTTTAAATCCAAATTGTTTTCCATCAAATTGTGAAAATAACTTAGTAGATACTTTTAATGTAATTTCTGGATACTTTTGAGCATCTCGTTTAAATCCAGCAAGTTCTAAAACCATATTATTAACATCAATTATTCTTTGTGATAATTCATCAGACAACTTAATTGTTTGGCTTGTATTTGAATTAATTTCATCAAATAATTTAATTGATTTAAATTTGTATTTGCTAATCAATTTAATACCTTCAAATTTAAAAGTTGCTTCATTATTTTTTACTTCAACTTTATCAGACTTGATAACAGTTTCATCGTTGCTATTATCAACAAGTTCGACTTCTACAAATTTTTTATTAGCATTTTGAAATTTTAAAGGTAAAACAAAGTCACCATTACTTTCAGTAAGTTTAGCATTAGGATCTAAGCTAGCTGTTGCTGCTGGTTTAACATTTTCATCAGCTTGTGGTGATGAGCTTTCAGTATTAGGATCTTGTGGTGCTTCAGTTCCTTTCTTACCTTCGTTTTGTTTGCTTGAACTATCATCATTTTCTTTTGGAGACTCAGCTTGCATATCAGGCTTTTCACCACTTCCTGGACTTGAGGGGTCTACTTTTTGGTTTTCTGATGGATTCTGATCATTAGTACCACCGTGTTTTTCACCTTTTTGATCTGAACCCATAGAATCTTCAGATGGTTTAGAACCTAAATTTGGTGTTTTATCATCTTTCATTTCTTGATTAGAACCAGAACCTACACTTGGATTGTTCTCTTCAGTTTTTGAATCACTTTTTGAATTGGTGTCGCCACCTGAATTATTAGGATTTTCAGGCTGTGCTTGGTTATTTGGATTAGCTGTCTTAGGATCTTCTTGTTTAGTTCCTGATTCTGGATTAGTTGCTCCTGGATTTGTATTAGTTGCTCCTGGATTTGTATTAGTTGAACCTGCTGATGGATTAGTTGTATTATTTTCTGAACCTTGACCACTTGGAGCTGTAGTGTTACCACTTCCCGGGTTTGTAGATTCAGTCCCACCAGATTGAGATGGGTTTTGAGTACCTTGAGAAGGTTTATTTGGTTTTGCTTTTGTTGGTGCACAAGCTGCAGCCACTCCTATAACACTAACCCCTGCCATAATCGCACCAACAGATAATGCTAGTGCTTTTTTGTTTTTGAATTTACTCATATATTAATAAATCCT
>NZ_CP009770.1:654194-687061 GCF_000941095.1 Ureaplasma diversum | reverse complement strand
ATAAATCCTTTGATAGTTAAAATTATGTTGAAAATTCCTTTTTAAAAGTTTGGTTTGAGAAATATAGAGCAATTCTAAATTCATTTTTTTGTCCTTCAAAAAAAAAAAAAAAAAAGGACTTTCTAGGTAAATGTTCCGGTTAAAAGTGTTTTAGAGGGGATTATAACTTTTGTTGTTTTGATACTTGATGATCCTTAAATTCATTTTAGATAATGAAGTAAAATGGTTGATTCTCATCCTCCTTGTTTAAACTTTAAAACCTATTTTTGTATATAAAAATATAGAGTCTTTGAAACATCTATATTAAGTTATGAAATGATTTCTAAAGAAAACTGCTAATAAATCTAAAAGAATTGAACTTATCTGAAACTGAACAAAATATTCAATTTTTATTAAGGATATAATGAATGAAATTGCCTATACTCTAATTAAGGTGGTTTATTTTAAATGCAAAATGATATGTATGTATTGGAGTATTGGAAAAAGTTGGAAGGAAAACTATGACTATAAATAGATTCATAAAATACCTAAAAGAGATATTTTCTGATATGACGGGTTTTTAAAGAAATATTAAAATGTGTAAATTTGTAAACTCTAGATTAATTATGAATTTGTACAACGGATTGATGAACAAATTCTAACTGATACAAACAACTCATCATTGGCAATCTTTTTTTATAAAGAAAACAAATTGTACATATACTTATGAACAATTAAAATAGCTATAGTAAGAATATATTAAATCTTAAAAATAAGCATGAAAAATTAGAACACATCATAAACTGGTGCGTTCTAATTTTGTTTGTTTAATAGTTATAAATTAAGGATGTGTTTGAAATATTAAGCTACTGCTTTTTCTTATATCGTATTTCTATTTCTTGAGAGTGTACATTTAAGAGATCGGCTTTATTTTCATCATCAGCATCTCATAATTTCACAATTTTATATTTACCTTCTGGTGCAGCTGTTGATTCGTTGAAATATCTAAGAGATTCAATATAAACTAGCATAGAACCATCTTTTAATTGAGTCCCTCTTATATATGGTCCGCCATCAGTTGATGCAAGGCTTGCCGCATTATCTTCTTGAGATTCATAAGGAGTTCCATCAAAACCAACTAAACTAATTAGCATTTTAAATTTCTTCTCTTTTATTTTATCAAATGTATCTTTAGAAGTCTTGAATTCAAAGTGAAGATAATTTCGTCCCGCTAAAACATTTAAATTACTCTTAGTAGGAGTTAATTTTTCTTTACGTTCATTTTCTTTCTTAGTTGCTTCGTTGAGAATTTCTTGAATTTTACCTACTTGTTCGTTGCTTTTAATTTCATCAATTTTTTCATTAAAGCTTTTTTTATCACTTTCTAATAAGTAAACTGAATTTGAAACCTTTGAAAGATAAGTTAGAGATCTACTCTTTGTACAAAGAAAAAGATTTTTCATTTAATAAAATTGCAAAGAAATACAATTTAAACAGAACCGTTGTTTGATACATTATTCGGTTAATAGAAAGGCATGGAACTAAGATTGTTTATCGTTCTAGGAATAAAAAATATTCTAAAGAATTCAAAAAAGCAGCAATTGATCGTGTTTTGCTTAACGGTGAAACTTATGTAAGGGTATCGATAGAATTAGGATTATCTAATGTTGGTTTATTACACTCATGAATTAAATCTTTTCTTGAAAACGGGTATAATGTTGTAGAGAAAAAGAGGGGCCGTAAACCATATGAACAAAAAGCAAGAAAACAAGACGAACATCTCATTGAAGCAAGAAAATGAACTTTTACGAAAGCAGAATTTACGCCTTACCATAGAGAACGAATACTTAAAAAAATTAGATGCCTTAGTTCAGAAAAGAGAAAACCAACAAAAGAAGAAATAGCTCAAGCTATCACAGAACTAAGGCAAGAATTGTTATGTAGTTTGAGATTCATTTTAGAAGTAATTAATAGCAATCCAAATTGTCCAGGCATTTCAAGAAGTGATTATTATTACCACCTTAAAAAGGTAAGTAAGGATCTGAAAAACAAGGAAATAATGAGCCTTATCACTGAAATTTATTACCACCACAAAAAACGCTATGGATACCGTAGAATCACACTAGAATTAGCAAATAGAGGGATTTTAATTAATCATAAAAAAGTGAAACGTTTAATGAAACTAATGGGATTATTTGCTCTAACTCCTAAAGCTAAATATCGATCATACAAAGGCGATTTAAATGGGGTAGTGAAGAGTCATCTATTAATCAAGATTCAAGATCAAGTTGCTCATAAAACTTATTATCAACGAGATTTTTCAACCACTTCTTGTAATCAAAAATGAACAACTGATGTTACTGAATTTCGCATCACTAATAGCAAAGTATACTTATCACCAATTATGGATATGCACAATAGAGAAATTATTGCTTTTAATATTTCAACAAGCCCTAACTTTCAACAGACAGTTAAGATGATTGGTGAAGCTTTTCAAAAGTTTGAAGACTTAAGTGGGTTAATATTGCATTCAGATCAAGGCTGACAATATCAAATGCGCCAATACCGCCAAATGCTAGCTGAGAAAAATATTATTCAATCAATGTCGCGAAAAGGTAATTGTCTTGATAATTCGCCTATGGAAAATTTCTTCGGTAAACTAAAAAACGAAATGTTTTATGGTCATGAATCTGAATTTAAAACGGTTGAAGAATTAATCCAAGCTATAACAAACTACATTCATTACTATAATAACGAAAGAATACAAGTAAAATTAAAAGGATTGACTCCTGTACAATACAGGCATCAATCCTTATAACAATAGACAAGAATTAATTTGTCCAAAAAATCGGGTTCACTACAACAATTAATTGATAAATCGCTTTTTTTTTTTTTTTTTGCAAAACATAAGTGAATTTTTATAATTTACCCATTTTTTGAAGCTTTAAATCAGAGAGTTATTTGAGCTACTAACTCTTAGTTTAAAGGAATAAATAAGAGGTAATTTAGATGAGTAAACTAAATAGCAAAAGCAAAAAAAGGAATACTAATCGGAGTAGGTGGATTTATAGCTGCTTCAACTATTACAGGAGTAGTAGCAGAGGTTGCTGTTAATAAACAAGCAAATGATAGAAGAGTAGAATCTGAACTTTTAGCTAAGAAAACTGAAACAGTTAATAAGATTAATGGTTTAAGTAGTTTAAAACCTGAAGAAGTAAATAAATTTAACAAAGAAGTGAATGAAGCAAGATCAGTTCAAGAAGTTGATGATGTTTTAGCTAAAGCTACTCAAACTAGTTCTACTAATAAAGCAAACCAACAAGCTCAATTAATAAAATCTAAGAATGATGCTAAAAATCAAGTTAGTGGATTGGTTAGTTTAAATAACCAACAAAAAGAGTTACTTTTAAAAGAAATAGATGAAGCTGATTCTGAACAAAAAGTTCAAACGGCTTTAGTTAAAGCTAATCAAGCTCAATTAGTATCTAAGAAAACTGAAGTTAAAAATGAAATTAATGATTTAGTTGACTTAACACCAGAACAAAAAACAGCTCTTTTAAAAGAAGTCGAAGTTGCTGATTCAACACAAAAGGCTGAAGCTGTTTTAGAAAAAGCTAAAACTCTTGTTCAAACTAATAAGACGAGTAAGAGATTACTTTTACAACAACAAGCAAACAGCAAGAAAATTGAAGCTAATAACCAAGTTGATCAACTAGCAGATTTATCAGACAATGATAAGAATAAGTTTAAAGAACAAATTGCTAATTCATCTAGTCAAGAAGATATTAATAAAGTTCTAGAACAAGCAAATCAACTAAACAACCAAAATAAAGCAAAAAAAGAGAAGGAATTAGTTGAAAAGAAAAATACTTCTAGTTCTGAAATTGATGCATTAACTAGTTTGACTGAACAACAAAAAACAGAATTTAAGAACAAAATTAATTCTGCTACATCAAAAGAAGATGTTGATACTATCTCAGAACAAGCTAACCAAGCAAATCAAAAAGCTAAAGATGATGCTATGAAAGCATTCAATAATCAAAGAACATTGACAACAACTTATCTAACCGATTCACTAAATGATCAAAAATATATAGATGGTAAAACTCAACTACAAAAAGATATTAAATCTATTGATGAATTAGTTAAAGAAAGTTCAAGTCAAAACTCATTCAAATATAACGAAGCTAAAGAAAAACTAGAAAATGCATTAACAAATGCTAAGAAACATATTGAAAAAGTTAATAAGGCTAATGAAACTGAAAATAAACTAGAAGTTACAAAATTACAATACCAAGCTAGTTTAGTTCATAATATTAAAAATTTACTTTTATTAATAACTGGAAAAAATATAAACACAAGATTCACAACTAATCCAACAGCTAAGTTAATTATCAAAAATTCTAAAAACGATATAGTTTATTTTGATCCAATTATTGTAAACCATATTGAAAATGATGTTTTTAGAAACACTGAAACTAAAATTGATTTTGAAGCTTCGATAAAGGGAAGAAAGAATATGGAACAAGATGTTGAAATAGATAAAATCATCTTAGAAATAGACCAAGAATATCACATTGTAGACTTAAAAGGTAAAACACTTAAATTCAACGGAACAAAAACAGATGGAACTGTTGACTACAAATAAGATTATATATTCGAATTATTAATCAATAAAGTGGATTTAATGCGTCTTGTAAAAATACACAAACTCTCTCTCTCTCTCTCTCTCTCTAAAATAATATTATTTTAGTACCCCCTTATTTTTACACCAAAAAAATAAATGGATTCTACTTGATTTACGAACAACCAAAATCAAAAAATCCATTTTTTACTCATTAAAAAGTGAAATATCTTATAAATTAACAATATTTAAAACCCTATCAAATACTAATCTAATACTCAATAGTCTTAAATATAGAGGTATTTTATATGAGTAAACTAAAAAGTAAAAAACCAATAATTATAGGAGTTAGTGGATTTATTTTAGCTTCTGCAATAATTGGTGCAACTGTTGGTGTAACAGTTAATAAACAAAATAGTATTACATATCAAGAAGTTAAACTTCGAACTAAGAAAAGTGAATTAAATACAAAGATTAATGAATTAATGTATTTAAGTTCTGATGAAGTTACTAAATTTACTACAGATATTAGTAATGCTCAATCTTTAGAAGAAGCTGATGAACTTTTTAATAAAGCAAATCAAACAAATAATTCAAATAAAGTTGCTAAAGAAGCAAAAGAAGCAAAAGAAGCTGCATTAGCAACTAAGAAACAAAGTGCAGTTTCACATATTAATACACTAGCTGATTTGACAGAAGAAGAAAAATCACGTTTTTTAGTTGATATTAATAAATCAGAATCTGAAGAAGTAGTTGATTCAATTCTTCAAAAAGCAAATGATCGGAATCAAGTAAATAAAGAAAATAAGCTAGAGCTGTTAAAACAACTAAAACAAGAGATAGTTGACGCTAAAAGTGAAATTAATAATTTAGGTCATTTAAATGAAGATCAAAAAAGTAATTATTCTAACCAACTTGATAAAGCTAATTCAAGTGATGAAGTGGCAACAATTTTAGCTAAAGCTAATGAGCAAAATAAAGCAAATTTATTAATTCAAAACAAAGCTAATGCAAAAACTCAAATTGATGGTTTGAGTGAATTAACTAATGAAGAAAAAACAGAATTTAAAAACCAAGTTGATAAAGCTAATTCTAATGAACAAGTTGAATCAATTTTAGCGAATGCTACTAAACAAAATGATGAACTCAAGAATAAAAAATTATCTGCTAGTGAACGAGTTGATTATTTAAAAAGTTTACCTGATGAAGATAAAGAAAAAATCAAAAAGCAAATTGAAGTAGGTACTTCAGTTCAAGAAGTAGAAATGCAACTTGAAAAAGCTAAAAAATTAAATAATGGCATTTTACTTGCTGAATCATTTTTAAATATCCCTGAAGATCAAAAATCACAACTTAAGGAAGAAGTTAAAAAATCAACATCAGAAGAAGATTTAAAAGAAAAGTTACTAAAAGCTAGCAAAGACAATGCTAAAGCAAGAATTGAAGAGTTAAAGAAGGTAAAAAAGGATGTTAATTTAACTCCACTTGAAAAACCTGATGAAGTTTTAACTAAAATAGATCAAGCAACAACTATTCAATAAGTTGAAGATATTTTAGTTAATGTAATTGGTCAAGTTACAGGAACAATTGTAAAAGATTTAAAAATAGAAAAAGTTCCATATGTTAATTCAAAAGGTGATAAATTTAATTTAGTATCATTAGTTATAACTTTAAAAATTACTTCAGAAGATATATTCGATTATAAAGCAACAAGAACTTGATTAATGAATTTCAAGTATCCAGACGGAACAACAAAAGAAGTATCAACATTAGGTATATATAGAAAAGAAACTATTGATAAGCCAACCCTATAGTTGAAAATTGATAGTTATGAACCTTTCGATAAAAAGGGAGTTTATGAAATAAGTAAATTGTGATTAAATGGAGATTTTAAGGGCATTAATTTACTAACCAGAAAACATTTCCCTGAAAATATATAATCCCCTTTCAAAAACCTAACCACTCAAATCTTAAGTTTATCAATTACTTAAATTAACACTAAAAATACCATCTAATTAAAGGGGGTATTTTTAGTTATATAGATCATTAAAATAGTAAATATTAATTAATAAGTATTAACTACTTAACTTTTTGTTTGCTTTTCATCATAGCTTGATAATTTTCAAGAAAAACTTTGTGTATTAATCCGTCATTTAATTCTAATGAATCTTCATCTAAACCAATCATATTAGGACTTAGTTCTAGAATCTTTCTTTTATGTGAATTTCAAATTGAATCGTACATACCATTATTAAGTGGTGTTTCTTCAAGAATTACTTCTAGTTGTACTTCAGCTTTTTTATTCAATAACTTTTTATCAATTGCTTTCTTGGTTCTTATAACATCAGAACCATATTTTTGATAATAATCAGCTACAGATTTAATAAATATAGAACCGTTTTTAAGAATTATCTTTTCATTAAATAACTTCTCACTTAATCAAGAGTGTTGATTATTAAATAATAAATAATTACCATATGAATAAAACATTAATGTTTGAAGTTTTTTAAGAGTCATTGGTTGTTTATTTAAAAACCATTTAGCAATTGTTAATGGATCTGATGCAATAGCCATAGTTAAGTCCTTTGTAATTAGAAATTATCTTTAATTTGATTAATATTATAAATTAGCAAATATTATTAAAAAATTACTTTTAATTATTTTTAGATTTAGGATTAAGTAATTTTTTAATAATGTGTTTATAATCTCTGTTTAATTGTCATTCGTCTGTAATTACTTTTGGTAGTATTACATCATTCTGTTCTGTGTGCTTAAGGTTTTCTCAGATAAAGTTCATAATCTTCTTTTCTTTATTAGTAGATTCAAAAGCAGTTTTAAATCTTCGTTGAATTCTACTAGCAGGTTCTTTTAGTTTATGCAATAATGGTTGAATGAATTTATTATATAAATTAGCAGTTCACATATAAAATGCTCTTAAATTTGTTGGTGTTTTTAAATGTGTATTACCTGCAAATAATTGAAGATTAGGATTAGTATGTGTTGCAGCACTAAAACCTAGAATATGGTTTGCTTGTAAAGTTTTAAGAGCAAGTCTTTCTAATGCTAATAATTGTTCAACAGTAGTTGATAGCTTTTCTATATACTGTTCTTCTTTAGATACTGTTTTATTGTTTTCAGTTTTTTCTTGGATTTGATGTAAGTTTAAATTAGCTAGTTGAACTAGATATTCTAAATATGCTTTATATAAATCATATTGTTCGCCCGAACTCATTAAAAGAGACGATTGATTCATAAAGTTGTACATTATAAAGTCCATATCTCAATATTGTCGTTGGTCTTTAGTTAATGTTTTTTCATAGAATAATTTACTTAAAAACAATTCGTTATTGTGATTTGATTCTTTGAATTTTGTGTTTCATTTATCTGAACCATAAATTACTCGATTTAAATATCAAAGAAGTGTTGGTTTAGAAATGCCATTTTCTTTATAAAAATGTCACGGATCTTCTTCAGTTCATTTCCGCATATAAAAATATTCTCTTTGCGTTTCTCTTTCTTTAACTGCTCTTTCATAAGACAAACGAACTCTAAATCCATCATCTTCTGTTGGTTTTGGTGGTAATTCCTCTCTATGGTATTTACCAAGTCTATCAGGGATATTATCTAAAAAATCAGTTTTATTTCCTAACTCCTCTTTTAGTTTTGCAAAAAATAATTTTTCATGACGATTATCCATTTCGGATCTTAATTGATCTATAGATCAATGTTTATTAGATTCTAAAGTATTAACCATTGTTTTTAGATGTTCTGGATCAAAAGCTTTTCTTGTAAACATTGGTTCATGATGATTAATATAAACAGATGCTTTAGCAAAGGTTGGATCTTCTCTTAATTTATCAAATACATAAATTGATGAAATATATAAATCATCTTTTTTAGCAACATATTTATCTAATTGATTCACTGCTTTAATTTCATTTAAAAAGCTTTTAGTTTTAAGCTGTTCATCATTATCTTCTTTAGCTATTTTAAATCTGATGTTATCAAATTTAAATATGTTTGGATTATATTCTTGTTTAGTTTCTTTTGGTTTAGATTGGTTGATGATCTGTTTATTTTCTTCTTGTTGTTGTTGTGAGCCAGTTTTAGTCTTTGGTTGTTCGTCTTTCTTTGCTTTAGAACAAGATGCAACAAGTACACTAACTGATCCAATTGTAGTTAATATAAAACTACTAATTAATATTTTTCTAGCTTTTGTCATAATAATTTATAAGTTATCTATTCTTATAAATATTAAACCACAAACCAAACAACATCTAATTAATCAATACTATATTATTGTTTATTTTCTAGAATAAATATTTAAGGAGTTTAGGTATATGTTAATTAATTATTTGTTTGATAATTTAGGGAGTAAGCATCGCACAAACCCCTTCCTTTATTACTAACAATATCATTGTTTTAATCATGATTTATTCAAACCCACTGAACCAACAACACACTAACTAACTAACTAACTAACTAACTAGAATCAAAAAACTAATCATCAAAGATCATTAGTTCTACTCATCTTCTCTTTATCTCTAATAGTCTTATTAATAATTAATCTTTAAAATAATTTAATAGTAAATAAATACTACTAAGTTTACCAACTCCATTAGGAGTTGTTATATAGTTAATATTTTTATTAGCTATATAAGTGTTTATATCAAATGATCCAACTAAAGAGTTATTATAATGAACTGTTGTTCCATCTATTAAATAACTATTATCTTTAAGATCTTTAAAACTAAAGACATTAGCTTGATTAATAGTACTTATTACTACATCATAAGCTTTAAGTTTAGTGTTGATGTTATTTGTTTTAGAATCAAACAAACATACATCATACTGATTATTAACTAAGTAGTTATAAATATATAATCCATAAGTTGTTGATTTACCAATTACTACTATTTTTAACTCTTTATTTAAGTTAATTAGTTTAACTAAATCAACAACTATTGATCCAGCTATTGGTAAATAGTTAGATAAGTGTTTAGTTTGATCACTATATAAAGCTGCTTCTAGATCAATATCAAATGATAGATATTGGTTTAAATTAAGTTTTTTATAATAACTAGATAATGGGTGTTCAAAATATAAGAAATGATGATTAGTTTTAATATCATTAAATTGATCAACTAACTCTATTATTGAATAATCATTAAGATCTCTTTTGATTAATTCAATATTAAATTGTTTAGTTAATCGTTGTTTAGATTTTAAAAAGATACTATCTTTAAAGATTGATCTACTATCATAGTAAACATATATTATTCGTTTAGTTTTTTTAGTTTTAGCTAAGTTTATTAGTTGTTTAGATTTAGATCAATATAGTTGATCTAAGATTGATTGTAAACTTGTTTTCATTAATACAAACAAAAAACCAGAAACTAATCCTGGTTTTATTTAATAGTTTTATTTAGCAACTTTTACAGTTGCATACTTAATTACTTTATCTTGGTATTTAAAACCAGTTTCAACAACTTCTACAATTGTTAAACTATTATAGTTTAATGAATCAACTAATTCAACTGCTTCCATACAACTATCATCAATTAATGAACCAACTGTTGGGATAATCTTGCTAATTTCTAAATCAGCTAATCCATCGATCATTTGATTAGCAATCATTCTAAATCCTAAAATAAAAGCATTTAGTTTTTCATCATCATATTGATTATCAACAATTTTAGAGAAATGATTAATAGCTACTAATAAAGCATCAAATTTTTGAGAGAAGATTTTATAAACAGCATCAACTACTTTTTGGTTGTGATTTTGTTCAAGTTCATTTAGTTTTTGGTTTAATAATTCTTTTGCTTGATTAGCTTTAGCTTGAACTTGGTTAATAAAATCATCATTAAGTTTGTTGATTTGTTGTTCAAGTTGAGCAACTTTAAAAACTAGTTGTTGATTAATTTGTTTTTGTTTATTAAGTTCGATTTCTAAAGGATTGATTTCTTTTTGTTCTTGCTCTCTATTAGTTTGATCAACAACTTGGTTTTGAGTTTGTTGTTCATTAGCTTGTTGGTTTTGATCTTGCTTTTTGTTCTTGTTTTTACTCATCCTATTTAATCTCCTTTAATAATGTATTTCTGTGTTCTTCAACTTCGTGATTAGTTTTCTTAGTTAACTCTTTTAAGAAAGCTTTTTCTTGTTCAGTTAAATTAACTGGTTTAGCATAGTTGATTGTTGTATAGAAATCGCCCCGTTTTTTAAGTAAACGGTTGTTTTTAGATTCAATACCTGCTCCTGAAATCTTGAATCGTTTTCCAACTGGGGTGTTTGGTGGGATAATAATTGTTTTAATGCCATTAGTTGTAACAACTTCAACAGTTCCCCCAATAATTGCTAAGATCGGGTCAATAATTGTTTCTGAATAAATATCAAGTCCGTGACGTTCAAAGTAACGAGAACGTTCGATTTGGATGTGTAAATATAAATCAGTTCGTTGTCCTTTAATTACATTTCCTTTATTTTTAACAACTAATACTTCACCATCATCAACTCCGCTTGCAATCTCAACGGTCAATTCAACACTTTCAACCATCAATTTCTTAGCTTTACAAGTCTCACACTTAGATTTAAAACTCTTACCTTCACCTTTACATGAACTACAAGCTTTTTCTTGTTTCATTTCACCAAATGGTGTTCGTACAATTTTAACTTTTCTACCACGTCCTTGACATGAAGTACAAATAATAACATCATTTGGATCTTTACTTCCAACTCCATTACAAGCAGTACAGTCAACATGACGGTTGAACTTAATCTTTTTAGAACATCCTTTAACTGATTCAATAAAGCTAATTCTTAAACCTAGATTAATATCATCAACATTACTTTGAGCTTGATTAGCAAACCCTGATCCACCATTAAAGAATGATCCAAAGATATCATCAAACATTGAACCAAAACCATCAAACCCACCAAAACCAGCACCATTTTGGAATTGGTTAAAATCAGAGTGTCCAAATTGGTCATAATGAGCACGCTTGTTAGCATCGCTTAATACTTCATATGCTTCATTGATTTCTTTGAATTTCTCTTCAGCATCAGCTCCCTTATTTTTATCTGGGTGATATTCTTTAGCTAGTTTTCGAAAAGCTGATTTAATTTCAGCATCAGTTGCATTTTTACTAACTCCTAATACTTCATAATAGTCACGTTTAGCCATTATAAACCTCCATTAAACACAATGGTTAAATTATATAATAAAATAAAAAAGTTAGCAATCTCTTTAAATGATTGCTAATAAATAATATAAATAAATGAACTAATAATTAGTTTTAAATTACTAAGTTAACAATTTTATTAATAACAACAACTTGTTTTTTAATTGGTTGGTTGTTAATAATGTTTTTAATTACTTCATCTTCTAATACAAGCTTTAGTAATTGTTCTTGATCTAAGTCTCTTTGTACATTAATTGTATGTTTTAGTTTACCATTAATTTGGATTGGGATAGTAACTGTATCTAGTTGAAGTTTAGATTCATCATAAGATGGGAAAGTAGCTAAACAAACTGATGTATTATGGTTAATACTATATAATTCTTCAGCTAAATGGGGACTAAAACAAGATAATAAAATTAAGAAGTTATCTAATAGTTCATAGTTAACTACTTTATGTTTATACATAACATTAATAAATACCATCATTTCAGAAATAGCAATATTTAAAGCATATTCCTTCATTGCTTTTTTGTAGTTATGAATTAGTTTATGGTATGCATATATAATTTCTTGATCTAATTGATCAACATTATCAACTACTTTTAGATCATTTAAGTTCATATATAATCGATGAACTCGATCTAATCATTTACGCATTCCATCAATCCCATCATTATTTCATGGTAATGTAGCTGTAATTGGTCCCATAAAGACCATATATAAACGTAAAGCATCTGCTCCATGGCTTTGTACTAAATCATCAGGATTAATCACATTTCCTTTTGATTTAGACATCTTTTCATTATTTGCAGCTAAAATCATTCCCTGATTAATTACTTTAAAGAATGGTTCTTTATTAGGAACAGCTTTAATATCATATAAGAATTGATATCAGAAGCGAGAATATAATAAGTGTAAAACAGCGTGTTCTTGTCCACCAATATATAAATCAACTGGCATTCATCGACTAAATCGATCATAAGCTTCAGCTGAATTAAGGGGTGTGTATGTTCCATCTCTGTTTTTTAAAATATAAGCTAGAAAATATCAAGATGAACCAGCTCATTGGGGCATTGTATTAGTTTCACGACGATATTTCTTATTATCAATCATTACATATAATCACTCAGTTGCATTTGCAAGAGGTGATTCCCCAGTTCCTGATGGTTTAAAATCATCTAGATCTGGTAGTTGTACTGGTAAATCTTCTATGATTGCAATTTCATTTTGTTCATTAAATAATACTGGGAATGGTTCACCTCAGTATCGTTGACGACTAAAGATTCAGTTTCTTAGTTTATAGTTTTGAGTTACTTTTCCTAAGTTATTTTCAACTATATAAGCACTTAATTTAGCAATACTATCAGCTATATTTAAACCATTAATTAATTCTGAATTAATGTGTTTACCATCATTTAAATAAGGTAAAGGTTGATTGGTTTGTATAATACTTTTAATAGCTAAATTATATTTGCTTGCAAAAGCAAAATCACGCTCATCATGTGCAGGTGCTCCCATTACTATTCCTGTTGCAAAAGACATTAGTACATAATCACTAATTCATACAGGAATTAATTCTTTAGTAAATGGGTTAATCACATAACTTCCAGAGAAAACTCCAGTTTTATCAACTTTAGCGATTCGATCTAAATCACTACTTAGTTTAGCTTTAGAAACATATTGTTCAACAGCTTCTTTATATTCTTGTTTAGTTAAAGAAGCTACTAATGGGTGCTCAGGACTTATAACTAAATATGAAACTGCATAAATCGTATCAATTCTAGTTGTAAAAACAGTTAAGTTAAGATCTTGATCAGCTACTTTAAAATCTAAATTAACTCCTTCAGATTTACCAATTCAATTAGTTTGTAATAATTTAATTGATTCAGGAAAATCAATATCATTTAATCCTTCTAATAATTTATCAGCATAATCAACAATCTTAAGGACTCATTGTTTCATTGGTTTTTTAACAACTGGGTGTGAACCTCGTTCACTAACTCGATTCCCATTTGCATCAACTAACACTTCTTCATTACTTAAAACTGTCCCTAATTTTTCACACCAGTTAACATCAATTTCTTGAATCTCAGCTAAATTGTGTTTATATAGTTGTACAAAGATTCATTGTGTTCATTTATAAAAATCAGGACTTGTTGTATCTACTTCTTTTTTATAATCATAATCAAACCCAACACTTTGTAGTTGTTTTCTAAAAACTTCAATGTTTTTTTGAGTAAATTCATTAGGATGATTGTTTGTATCTAAAGCATACTGTTCAGCAGGTAAACCAAAAGCATCTCAGCCCATTGGGTGAAGTACATTATATCCATTTAAACGATGATAACGTGAAATTACATCAGTTGGTACATAACCTTTTAAATGACCAACATGGATTCCTTTCCCACTTGGATATGGGAACATATCTAAAATATAGAATTTTGGTTTATTATGATCATCTACAAATGCAAAAGTATCGTTTTCTTTTCAATACTTTTGTCATTTCTTTTCGATTTTATTATGGTTATACATATTCTCATCCTTTAAGTTATTATCTTTGGTTTAAATAGCTCTCTAAGATTACAACTGCACTCATCTTATCTTTTATCTTTTTAATCTTAGCTGCTTTAAGATTACAATCTTTAAGTCGTTGCGTTGCAATCCTTGTACTAAAGCGTTCATCCATATATACAATTTTTAGATCAGTGAAGTGTTCTTTTAATAATGAATAAAAAGCTTCAATATATAGTGTTCGTTCATTTTTAGAACCATCATATACATTTGTAGGATATCCAAGTATGATTGTATCAACTTGATTTTGATATTGATTTAATCAATATTTGATTCTTTCAATTACTAAAATTGTATTTAACTCTTCATAAGTGAAGTTTTCAAGTCCTGATGCAATAATTCCTAATTCATCTGAAATTGCAAAACCACAAGTTTTAGTTCCTAAATCTAAACCAAGTTTACGCATTAAATTTTAAATTCCTTACTAATTGCTAAGAATTGATCAAGAGCATTGTTTGAAGAACAACCCCCTTGTACAAAATATGGTTTTCCCCCACCTTTTGTGTTTTCTACTACATTTAAGTTTTTAGCTCAAGTGTTTAAGTTAATATTGTTATTTTTAGCAAATTGTTCATTAGTTGCTAATAAGTATTGAACCTTAGCATCATCGACAACATTAAAACTAATAAAGACTGTACTTAAGTTTTCATTAATTAATTCGGATAAAGCATTAAAGATAATTTTATTATCTTCATTCTTAAATGTTTGAATCCGGATCTGATCAGTTGATTGATTAAATGCTTTTTTAATTGCTAATAAGCTATTTTTAGCTTCTTGTTTATCTTGTTCTAATTTTAGTTTTAATAATTCTTCTTTAAGATTATTAAACTGATCAGTTAATTGATCTAATTGATCAATATTGATTTCATCTTGATTAATAAATTGATTATATTGATCTAAAACAGAACTATTAGTTAGATCAATTAACTGACTTAATTTAGTTAGTTCATGTTTAAAGTTAGTTTGTTGATCAATAGCATACTTATTAAGGTTTTCATTTCTTGTGATCATTGTGATCCGTCAAGATCCTGATCCTTTTGAACTAAAATCAATTATTTTAACTCGTTCTATATCTTCTGTATTATGAACATGTGTTCCCCCACACAACTCTAAAGTTGGTCCAATGCTCATAACACGCAACTTACCTTTAATTTCTTTATATTTTTCACCAAAAAAAGCCATTGCTCCCATTTCTTTAGCTTCTTTTAAGCTTAAGTGCAATTCTTTAGCTTCATGGTGTTCAGCTACAATTTGATTCATTGCGTTTTCAACTTCAATGATCTTCTCTTTAGTTAGGGGTTCATGGTGTGTAAAATCAAACGTAACCTTATAAGGGTATTTAGCAGCCCCTTCTTGTTTAATATCTTGACTAATTACTTTTCTTAAACAATATTGTAATAAGTGTTCAGCTGAATGGTTAGCTGTAATATTGATTCGATCTTGTTTATTAATTTCTAAACGAACAATTTGATCTAAAGCTAATTTAGCTTCAATAGTATGGTGAACATGTTGAAGATTAGGTGCTTTAATTACATCATCAACAAAATATTTTTCATTATCAGCAATGATATAACCTGTATCATTGACCTGTCCCCCAGATGTTGCATAAAAACAGGTTTGATCAAAGACAACATATCCATCTTCATATTCAAGTTGATCAACTTCATTAAAGTTTTGATCATATAACTTAATTACTTTAGCTTGATCAATACTAAAAGTGTGATAGTAGAATTTAGATTCTAAATCAAGTTTAAGTAAACTTTCATTTTGTTGTTCAAGAGCAGTAATTGATGTGTTTTTGTTTTTTGAAATCAATTGGTGTTGTTTAAACATTTCTTCAAATGCTTCTAGATCAATTTCAATATTTTTAGCTTTAGCTAATTCTTTAATTAATTCAATTGGAAATCCATAAGTATCAACTAATTTAAAAGTAATGTTTTTATCTAAACTATTATTTTTAGTATTAGCTTCAAAAACACTTAATCCTTGTTTAAGTGTTTTCTCAAATAAATTAATTTCCTTATTTAAGATTAGTTTAACTTTATCAATGATTTTTGTTCTTAAATAAGAATAAAAATCACCCATTGATAAAACAACCCCATCGATTGCCGCATTAACTCAAGCTGGATCATTAATTTCTAGTTTTTTAGCTAAAACAGCAGCTCTTCTTATTAATCTTCTTAAGATATAGCCCCGTTCTTTATTACTAGGTACAGCTCCATCTGCAATAGCAAACACTGCAGCTCTAAAGTGATCTGCTATTACTTTATATGCAAAGTTAATTTCACTTTGTTTTTGATCTTTATTAAAGTAGTTATTAATATCGTATTTAAAAGTAGAGAATTGTTCAGTTGCATGAATAATTGTTTGGAAATTATCAGCATCAAAGTTAGTAGGAACATCTTGCGAAATAGAAGCTATTCTTTCAAGTCCTGCTCCTGTATCAATGTTTTTACGCTTAAGTTCAGTGTAATTACCTTTACCATCATTATTAAATTGAGAAAAAACAATGTTTCAGATTTCAACAAACCGATCGTTTTCAATATCTTCTAAAATTAGTTTTTCACCAATCTTTAAAGGATCGTATTTTTCACCCCGATCATAGTGAATCTCTGTACAAGGTCCACAAGGTCCTGAACCAATATCTCAGAAGTTACGATCTCTTCCACATCTTAGAATTCGTTCATCTTTAATGTTATATTTTTTTCAATAACTAATTGTTTCTTCATCATCTTCATAAACAGTGAATCATAATTTATTAATATCAATTTCTAATTCTTTAACTAAAAACTCATAAGCTAGATCAACTGCTTTTTCTTTGAAATAATCACCAATTGAAAAATTACCTAACATTTCAAATAATGTATGGTGTCGACTTGTTTGACCAACATTAAAGATATCATTAGTTCTTATTGCTTTTTGTGAGTTAACTAATCGGTTAGCTGGGGGGTTTTCTTTTCCTGAGAAATAGTCTTTAAGAGTAGCTACACCTGAGTTAATTCACAAAATCGATGGGTCATTTTCAGGAATCAATGAAGCTGGTTCAATAAACATATGATCATGTTTTTTAAAGAACTCAATTCATTTATTACGAATCTGACTTGTGCTAAGTTTTAACATAGATTCTCCTTTTATTCAATAACTTTAATAATGATTGGTAAAACTGTTTTTGGTTTTTGGTTATAAACTAAATTATTATAAAATCGTTCACATACTGATTCATTGATTGGTTCAGAAGCATAAAGTGTTGCTATATGATCTCCAGCTTTTAGATAATCATTTGTTTTTTTATGTAAATAAATTCCTGCATGATAGTCTAGTTGATCTGTTTTTGTTTTTCTACCTGCTTTTAGATCAACATTGATCATTCCTAATTCTTTAGTTGAAACAAAATCTAAATATCCTTCTTCTTTAGCATATAAATCAACTTTATATGCTGGATTGAAATAAGTATCATTAAGTAATGAATCAACATCCCCATTCATTCATCGTACTCATTCTACAAACTTATCAAACCCTTTTTTAGATGCTATTACTTCATCTATTAAAGCTTGTGCTTCTTGTTGATTATTAGCTTTTTTAGTAGCTAATAAAATATCAATTAAGAAAGTGTTAATTAAATTGTATAAATCATCAGATACTTTTTTACCTAATAAGTAATCAACACTTTCTTTAACTTCAATAGCATTACCAATTGCTTGCCCTAGTGGTTGATCCATGTTTGTTAAATGGATTATTGTTTTTCGATTAAATTGTTTAGATAATTGAATCATTTTATTAGCTAATTGTTCACCTTGTTGTACAGTTTTACAAAAAGCTCCATCCCCAACTTTAATATCTAAGAAGATATAATCTGTGATTAATGCTAATTTCTTAGACATAATGCTTCCAGCAATTAAATCAAAAACATCAGAAGTTCCTGTTACATCACGTAAAGCATAAATCTCTTTATCAGCTACTACCATACTATCACTTTGCCCAGTTAACAGTAAATGTGTTTGCTCTAGTTGTTGTTTGTAAGTATTTAAATCAAAGTCTAAGTTTAATTTAAGGGATTCTAATTTATCAATCGTTCCCCCAGTATGACCAAGTCCTCGTCCACTCATCTTACCAACACATAATCCAAGTGCTGCTAGTAATGGTGTCATAATGATTGATACCTTATCACCAACACCCCCTGAAGAGTGCTTATCAACTACAATTTCATTTTCTAATCTTAAATCAATTGTTGTTCCTGATTCAATCATTGCTTTAGTAGCAAAGTATTGTTCTTGATCATTATATCCATTAAAGTTAACAGCCATTAAAAAAGCTGCCATTTGGTAGTCTTTAATTTCTTTATTTACAAATCCTTCATAAACATATTTAATTTCTTGTTCACTTAAAGGTTGGTTATTTTTCTTTTTAGTAATAATTTCAATAATATTTAACACAATAGCTAATTTCCTTATTGCATACGTATCTAATATTTTAACAAAGTTAAGATTAAATGCCAAAACTAAAACTATAAACAACGGTTATATTTTTGATTTCTTATGATTAAAACTAAGTCTATGGATTTGTGTAATCCCATATTGTTCTATTGCATTAAAATGGTTTTTGGTTCCATATCCAACATTCTTAGCAAATCCATAAGATGGATATAGTTGATCATATTCAACCATTAATTGATCTCTAAAATCTTTTGCTACAATACTAGCTGCTGCAATACTAAAACTAGTTTGATCACCCTTGATAATTTCTTTTTGATTAAGATCTAAATCAACTTGTAGTGCATCAATTAATAATAAATCGATATTAACTGTCTCTAAAACTTGTTCAACTGCTTTTAGCATTGCTAATTTTGTTGCATTCAGGATATTGATTTGATCAATTGTTTGTGAATCAACAACTCCAATTCCATAAGCAACACAGTTTTGTTTAATTAAATTTGCTAAACTACGATAATGTTTTTTAGCTACTTTTTTAGAATCATTAACTAAAGGATCATAAAATCCTTTTTTAAGGATTAAACAACAAGCAACAACAGGACCTGCTAAAGCTCCTCTTCCTACTTCATCAACCCCAGCAATATATCTAATTTGATCATTATAAAGAGCTTGATCATACTCATAAAGTGAGATGTTATTTTGCTTAGGTTTTGTTAATTTAGTTTTTGTTTTGTTGCTTTTGTTCATAGTTTTTAGGTTTTATATTTCTTTTTAATGTTAAAATTGTATTATTAATTTATAAATAAAAATAAATTGATTTAAATCAACAAACATTTAGAATTAGTATCAATTTTAGTAGGAGATAGAAAATGGCATTTGACAGAAAACATGATCCCCAAGTAAAAGAATTATTAGAATTAAGAAAAGTTGCTAATCAAGTTAATTTACTAAAACAACGTCTTAATGATATCGAACACAAGCAATGATGTGACTATCATGCTGCATTATATGATGCTAATACTAATGACAATGTCAAGGAATACAACTACATCGAACAAGA
The DNA here is from genome assembly GCF_000941095.1 of Ureaplasma diversum. Classification (NCBI taxonomy): domain Bacteria; kingdom Bacillati; phylum Mycoplasmatota; order Mycoplasmoidales; family Mycoplasmoidaceae; genus Ureaplasma; species Ureaplasma diversum. The sequence goes on along the minus strand of NZ_CP009770.1, from coordinate 667,216 downwards.
AATCTTAAAACCAAATGTAGTTTTAGATTTAGAAGTTAATACTTCAGACAAACCACAAGTAATTGAAAAGATTGTAGAAGTTGAGAAGATAGTAGAAGTAGAAAAACCTGTCTATGTTGAAAAAGTAGTAGAGGTTGAAAAACGTGTAGAAGTTGAGAAACCTGTCTATGTTGAAAAAGTAGTAGAGGTTGAAAAACGTGTTGAAGTAGAGAAACCAGTTTATCAAGAAAAGATTGTTGAAGTTGAAAAACAACAAGATCCAATTATTGTTGTTCAAGAACCACCAGCTCCAGTTAGAAAGAAATCTGAAGGTAAATATGTTCGTTATCGTAAACTTCGTAATGAAGGAATGAGTGAAGCTGGTTGAAAAATGTTTAACCTTGTAAAACAAACACAAGCAAACAAGGATGAAGCTGAAAAGAAGTTCGAGCAAATGCAAGCTGAACGTGAACGAATTCGAGAACAAAAACGTCTTGAAAAAGAACTTAAAGCTAAGAAATAAAATTGAACCTAATATTAAAAGCAAAACATTAAACTGTGTTTTGCTTTTAGTTTTAAATTTAAGAAGAGTAGGTATTTATGCAAATTAAAATCAAAGATATTTATAGTCAATGTTCATCACTTTATGAACAAGAATTAACTATTAAAGCATGAGTTAAATCAAATCGTGATTCTAAAAAACTAGGTTTTTTAGTACTTAATGATGGAAGTTGTTTTAATAATTTACAAGTTGTTTATAAGCAGGATTTAATTAGTAATTATAATGAAGTAGCAAGTGCACGTATGTGAACAGCACTTGAAGTTAAAGGTATTTTAAAAAGTACACCAAATGCTAAACAAGCATTTGAATTAGTAGCTAATCAAATTACTATTCTTAAAGCAAGTGATGAAGACTTCTTAATTGCTAATAATGACTTAAGTCTTGAAGTATTAAGAACTAATGCTCACTTAAGAGTTCGAACTAATTTATTTCACAGTATTATGAAAGTTCGTTCAACTTTAGCTCAAGCCATTCATGAATATATGATGAACCATGATTTCTTATGAGTAGCAGCTCCGCTTTTTACAGGGAATGATGCTGAAGGGGCTGGAGAAACATTTAGTTTAGAAAAAATTGATAATGAACACTTCTTCTCTAAACCAACCCATTTAACCGTAACTGGACAACTACAAGCTGAAGCATATGCTCAAGCTTTTGGTAATGTTTATACTTTTGGTCCAACTTTTAGAGCTGAAAAAAGTCATACAAATCGTCATTTAGCAGAATTCTGAATGATGGAACCAGAAATGGCATTTACAAACCTATCACAAATGCAAGATCACATTGAAGATATGCTTAAATATGTAATCAATAAAACTTTAACTATTAATAAAGTTGAACTTGATTTCTTAGCTTCTAAATATGATGCTAATTTAATCCAAAAACTAGAAAGTGTAGTTAATTCTGATTTTAAACGAGTTGAATACAGACAAGCGATCTCTATTTTAGAAGAAGCTGTAAAAAATGGCTATGAATTTGAAAACAATACAATTGCTTTTGGAATGGATTTAGCAAGTGAACATGAACGATATTTATGTGAAAACCATTACAAAAGCCCTGTGTTCTTACAAAACTACCCTAAAGACATTAAAGCTTTTTATATGAAACTTAATGATGATCAACAAACAGTTGCTTCAACTGATTTATTAGTTCCAGGTATTGGTGAATTAGTTGGTGGTTCACAACGTGAAGCTTGTTATGATAAATTATTAAACCGAATCAATGAATTACATTTACCATTAAGTAATCTACAATGATATTTAGACTTACGTCGTTATGGTTATTATATGTCTTCAGGTTATGGACTTGGATTTGAACGTTTAGTAATGTATGTAACAGGGGTTAATAACATTAAAGATACAATTCCATTCCCAAGAAGCCATGGGCAAATCGAATTCTAATTATTATGTCTTTATCAATTCAAACTAATGAAAACAAAACAATTAAAAAACTAATTGATCCAAAGATCCAAAAGAAATGAAAACATGTTCCTAACATCATTACATCATTTCGCATCATTTTAGCTTTTTTAGTAGTTATTTTACTTTTAGTTAATTTATATGTTGCAATCCCTGGCAACTTTCCAGGATATGCTTATTTTTTTAGTGTTAAAAATAACCAAAATATTTTCATTAACCAAATGCATATAGGGATTACACATTTTCGAATGTGAGCTGGTATTTTATTCATAGTTGCTGCATTCTCAGACTTTTTAGATGGTTATATTGCACGAAAATATCAAGTTGTTTCAGCTTTTGGTAAAATCTTTGATCCAATAGCAGATAAATTATTAGTAAATGGGGTATTAGTTTGTTTAGCTGTTGATCAAACTACTTTTGTTTACTTAGTAGTTTTAAATATTTTTAGAGATATTTTTGTTGATGGATTAAGAATGTATGCAAGTGCTCATAAACAAATTATTCCAGCTAATTGATTAGGTAAAATCAAAACCGTAATTTTGTTTGCAAGTATCATCTCTTTACTTTTTTGTTATGATCCATTACATACATCAAACATTAGAATTGGATATACTTATGGAATTAATGCTAGTTTATATTTAGCTACATTAATTAGTTTAATATCTGGAATTATCTACTTTAGTTTATATTACAAACAATATCTAAAAAGAAAAAAGAATCAAGAAGATGAAAAAACAACTAAGTATTAATCAAACCCAAAAAGCGATTGTTGCTATTAAAAACCATTTCCAAGCTAACTTAGCTCATGAACTTAATTTATATCGAGTTAGTGCTCCTTTGTTTGTTGATCAACAACTAGGAATTAATGATCAATTAGATCATAAACAAGCACCTGTTAGTTTTTATGTCCCTAAACTAAATAAAACACTTGAAATTGTCCAATCATTAGCTAAATGAAAACGTTTAGCTTTAGTTAAGTATGAGTTTGAAACTTATGAAGGGCTTTATACTGATATGAATGCCATTCGTGCACATGATGATGTTGATAGTAAGCATTCAATCTATGTAGACCAATGGGATTGAGAACTATTAATTAATGATACAGATCGTAATCTAGCTTTTTTGTTTTCAATTGTTAAAAAGATCTACCAAGCTCTTAAATCAACCTATTTAGCTATTAAGTTACAATTTAATCTAGATTATGATCTATTAAATGAAGATATTGTGTTTATAAGTTCACAAGAACTAGAAGATCTATATCCACATCTAGATCCAGATCAAAGAGAATATGAATTTGCTAAAATCCATAAAGCAATTTTTATATATCAAGTTGGATATCCACTTAAATCAAATTTAATCCAATCAAGCAGATCACCAGAATATGATGATTGATTATTAAATGGAGATCTTGTCGTATATCATCCAATTAATGATTTTGCTCTTGAACTCTCATCAATGGGAATTAGAGTTAATAAAGAAAGTTTTATTAAGCAAACTAAGTTTGCTAACATTGATCCTAATACCCATTCTGATTTATATTATGATTTAATGTTAAATAATCAACTACCATCAACTATTGGGGGAGGAATTGGTCAGAGTCGTTTATGTATGTTCTTGTTACAATGTGAACACATTGGTCAAGTCCAAGTATCTGTTTGAGATGATGATACAATTAATCAATCTAAGAAGCAGAAGATCTATTTATTATAATTCAATAGAAGGAGATAAAATATGAACCAAATCAAAACATTAATTAATGGACAATTCATTAATACTAAAAATAGTTTAGAAGTGTACAACCCAGCTAACAATGAACTATTAGCACTAGTTCCTAATATTGATGATGAAGCACAAATCAATGATATTTTTAAACAAGCACATAATGCTTATTTAAAATATAAAGATAGTTCAATAGAAGATAGAGTTGCTTTATTAGAAAAGTTTGCTAGCTTAATTGAATCTAATAAAGAAGAGTTAGCAACAATTATTATGAATGAAGTTGCTAAGGGATATAAAGATAGTTTAGTAGAAGTTGAACGAAGTGTTGAATATATGCGTGCAACTAATGTTGAATACTTAAAACTAATTAAAAATCCAACTGTGTTTGATCAATCAATTCATGGAGTTAAAAATAAAGTAGCAACTTATTATCGTTTACCAGTTGGTGTAGTTTTAGCTATTTCTCCTTTTAATTATCCAATTAACTTATTAATTTCAAAACTTGCTCCTGCTCTTGTAGCTGGAAATAGTGTTGTTTATAAACCATCAACACAAGGAGCAATGATTGGTATTAAATTAGCTGAACTAGCACATCAAGCTGGATATGCACCTGGAGTAATTAACTGTTTAACAACAGATGCTCGTAAATATGGTGATTTATTAGTAACTAATCAATATGTGAAAGCATTAAGTTTTACAGGTGGACCTAAAGTCGGAAATAGAATGGCTCAGATCACATCTAAAATCTCTTTAGTGCTTGAATTAGGGGGAAAAGATCCTGCACTTGTATTAGATGATGCTGATCTAGAATTAGCAGCTAATGAAATTGTTAAAGGGGCATTTAGTTATAGTGGTCAACGTTGTACAGCCATTAAACGAGTTTTTGTATCATCTAAAAACCATGATCAACTATTAAGTTTAATTAATCAAAAAGTAAATCAACTAACTGTTGGTTTACCAAAAGATAATCCAACTATTGTGCCTTTAATTAATAACAATACTGTTAAATATAATATTGATTTATTAGAAGATGCTAAAAATAAAGGGGCAGTTTGATGTCAAGAACTAAAAGTAGATCATAGCCATAATCTACTTTATCCAATGGTTGTTGATCAAGTAAATGAACAAATGCGTATTGCTTGAGAAGAACCATTTGGTCCAATTCTTCCAATTATTGTATATGATCATTTAGATCAAGCATTAGAATTAATTAATCGATCTGAATATGGACTTCAAGCTAGTGTTTTCACATCTAATTTAGATAATATTGAACAATTAGCATTACAAATTGAATCTGGTACAATTAATATCAACCGTTCAAGTTCAAGAGGTCCTGATATTCTTCCTTTCTTTGGAGTTAAAGACTCAGGTTTTGGAATCCAAGGAATAGTTGATGCTATCTTATCAATGACAACAATAAAGGGTGTTGTAATTAATAAATAGGAGTTAATATGCTTAAAAAAAATCAAATTAAAAAAATGTTATTAATTACATCAACTAGTTTAGTTTCGCTTGGAATCGTAGTTAGTGCAGTTGCTTGTTCACAACGTTCAATTGATCCAGTTACATATCAACTCTATAAAACTAAAGATCAACAACTAGTTGAAATTGTTTTTAAATCAGATCAAAAGATTTCTGAAAAAGAATTAGCAAACACTAGTTTTGATTTTCAACAAACAAGTCCACAACTAAAAACAAGAGCTAGTTTTAAACCAACTAAAGTGGTTTTAGATTCAGCTAATAATCAGATCAAAATTACTTTTGATCTAAAACTAGCTTTTGAACCAAACCAAGCCTTTTTAGTAGTTCCTTCTAAGTATTTTAAAAGTTTTCAATTACTAATTACTGAACTACAAATTAAAGCAGCTAAAACAATCTAAAATCAGTAAAATAACTAATTTTATTAATTAATTTAATCATTCTATAATAGGTTTTTAATTATCATATTGTTAAATGTTTTAATTATTAAAACCTATTTTTAAAAATCAATTTAAAAGCTATTAAATTTATTGACAATATAAAAATCTTTGCTAAAATATTACACCTAATTAATAATATTTAGATCATTTATTAATATATAAAATGAAATATTTTAGTATGTAATACTAAATATAATTCAACGAAAGGATCTTTATGAAACTAGTACATAAACTTGCAATCGGAATTGCAGTCAGTTCAGCAATTGCAGCTACAGCAATTGCTTTAGGTATCACATTTGGTGGTAATGGGTTAGATATTAAAGATTCTGTTCGTGGAGTCATTTATAAAACTGAACAAGTTGAAAAAATCGAAGATAATAAGCAATCTCCAAAACCAGATAATACTGAAAAAGAAGATCAAAAAGTTCCTGAAATCAAAGCTCCTGAAGTGATTCAAGATCCAAAAGAACAACCTAAACCAGAAAAACCAAAAGAAGAAATAAAAGAATCAGAACCAGATCCTGCTCCTGAACCAGTGCCTCAACCAGCTCCTGAGCCAGCCCCTGCTCCCGCCCCTGAGCCTGAGCCACAAAAAGATGAAACTTTAAAACCAAATGCACCAGAAGATCCAGTTGAACCGCTAAAACTACCACCAGTTGAAGAGAAAGAGTCTGAAGCAATTACAGATCTTGGTGGTATAAAAGTAAGGTATAAACAACAGCAGCAACCAAATAGAGAAATTTATAAATCTTGAGAAAAAGCAGGAATTGCAAACCCTAACGGAGCAGATTGATATAAAGCTGTTATAGTTCCAGAAGTTTTAGGCTTAGAATTCACTGAAGCTGTTAGAAAAGCAAGTGTTGACAATGTTAAAAAAGGGTTAAGTACTTATCATTTTCCACAAAGTTTAAAAAATAGTGTTAAACAATTGAAGGATGAAGAATTGCAGGCTTTTGCTAACAATAACCCTGATCACTGAAAACAAGTTTTTGAACGATGAAAACCATTATTTGATAACGGTGATAAAGTTTTAGATTTTTTAACTGATGAAGGTAAACAAAAATATCCTGAAATTAAAAAATTATCTGGAGCGCCAAAATATTTAAGACTTCTTCAATATCTTGATATGAGTAAATTCACTGAACTAACTGCTGAAGCTGAAAAAAATATTAAGGAAGGATTTATTATTGACCCTAGAAACTTATATGTTGATGAAAATGGTCGTCTATCATCAAATACATATAGTCCATTACCAGGGCATAATAAAGTAACATCTCGTCTTGAACGTGATAACGAACAATATCGAACATTTGGACATAAAACTCCTTTTAATCGTCCACCAAGTTCTGTTGGAACTGGTGATTATTATGGTTGAAAAAAATCTTACGTTACTACCCAATATAGTAAATATGGTGCAGATGAAAGACATGGTGTTTCATTTTTAAAATATGAACGTGAACAAAAATCAGACAAATACAGAAATGAAGGTATTGTATTAGAAATTAATTTTGCTAACAAAGAAGGATATCAAAAATCTGTTAAACTTCTACAAGAACTAAAAAGAGATAAAGTTGAAATCACTGGTTATCGTTTTAAAAATATGGGTTCGTCAGATTCAAACCAACGTTTTAAACAAATATTAAGTGAGCTACCTGATAAGATACAAATGTTAGAACTATTCTTTGAAACGACGAATACTTCTGCACTTCTTGCACTTGAAAATAAAAAAATCTCTGAACTTTCATTATATACTTCAATAAATCCATTACTTGAAGATTGATCATTTAACCCATATGCTGTTCGTAATACCACATGAATCAACACTAATGATTACAATGTTTCAAAAGACTTTGCTACTGGTGTTAAGAAATATAGTCGAATTGTCTTTGACTCAATTGCTTTTGATCAAAGCGACATTTTAAAAGATAGAACTGAATGGGAAGATAAAATGGAGAGAATCAACTGAGGATTACAAATGGTTTATACTGTAAGAAATAATGAACCATTCTTCCAAGGTGCAATGGGACAAGGTAATCGACCCGATCACAACGAAAAAGGAAATAGCTACCCAATCGGTCTTGATTTAAGTCGTACAAAACTTACTTCTCTTCGTGGTCTATTGTTTGAAGATGTTAAAAAGAAGAATGGTTTACGTAAACTAATACGTTTAAAACTATTCAATGATAAATCTACATTCGCAATTGATGTTGAAGACTTAAATAAAGCTCAATTTAATTATGTTTTAGAAATCCCAGGATCTATGTATCCACCAACTAAAATTACATTCTCAAATGGAAAACAAACTACAAGCATTAGAGTTACATCTAAGAAAGATTTAGAAATTGATTCAAATGGTGTAGAAAATTTAAGAATATTACGTGATTATGGTAAAGAAAGTTTTACAGATAAAACTGCTACTAAAATCTATGTAGATCCAAAATTAAGTAAATTAGCTAAACAGCTCAAAGCGTCTGGTTTTAATGTTATTGAGCAATCTGAAGGCGACGCTTTAGATATCACATAATACTAATAAACAACCTAGTTAATACTAGGTTTTTATTATCCCTTATTCTTTAAAACTACTCTTATTGACTAATCCATAATCAACAAAATAGATTATTTTACTAGCACAAATATCATCAATTATAAAGAATAAAATACCATTTTTAAAACCTTTAATTTAAAGGTATGTATACCAAATTGCAAATTATATTTTTGTTATAATTTTTTCGTTATATATCGGCTAATATAACTACTATATAACATTAATCATCATAGGGCTTTTACTATCACCATAGATACTACTATTTCCTTTTCTCTATCTCCTTGAGTTATTTTATTAAAACTCTTTAGTTTGTCCTTCTAATAGTTTTCTCTTAATTCAATCTATTGGTATTAACTAATCAATAAAAGATAATTAGTTAAATTTAAAAAAATATTAAAAAAGCTTCTACTCTTTTCCTACACCATAAAACAAAAATAAGTATCATAAAGAAACAGTTCCTATGAGTTAATACAACACCGCAAATGCGGTGTTTTTCATTGTTTGTCTAACTAGAAACAAAAAAACTAATAACCAATCAAAAGGCTATTAGTTAAGTGGTTTATGATTGTTTGTTTTCTGGGTTAATTTTAACTGTATAAACTTTATCGTTCATTAGTTTATTTCTAATATCAGTTCTTAGATTACCATCAAAGTTGTTTTTGTAATCTCCAAAACCTTCCATTAGAGCGATCGCATTAGCGTATGTGTTATTAGTACTATCAGCAGAAAATAAGTAATTAATACCTATTAAATTGAAGTGAGAATCAATTGCAACTGAACCTGATGAACCAGGACCTAATAAATCATGTCTTTTATCATATGGAGCATATGTATAAAGGTGTGAATGTTGGACCAGAACGTTTTTTGGCATACCATGTTCGCCATCTATGAATGGTTTTTCATAGTTTTTTCATTTTTCTTTATGAGAGTTTCAATCTTTATTTTCTTGTTCATTATATTTTGTTCATAATGATTGGTAGTTATTTTCATCAACAAACCTGTTCATAGCGTTTACAACACCACCAGTTGATTTGTTATATTTAAAACTGAATGAACGAGATCCTTGATCTCATTTTGGTTGGAAGTATTCGTCCACGTGAACTGGATATCCACCATAAAATTGAGTTTTTATTGGGCTAAATTTCTCATCTTTTCCAACACCAATATGTCAATCTTTTTCCTTGTCAGTTCCGATTACTTCAGCAAGTGCTGGTAAAATGAGTTTGAGTCTATCTTTATGTATTTTAAGTCTTAAAAGTACAAAGTCTGCCCCAGCATTTTTAGTACTTCCATATCTTGTTACAGTATCATATTTATCAAAATATTTTTCACCAACAGTAACATTCTTACCCATAATTCCTGAAACTTCATATCTTGGGGTATAATAAACCCCATCTAAATATTGATTATATGCACTAAAAACTCTAAAGAAATTGCCCCTATCATCAGTTTTAATATCTCGATTTGGCATTGGTAGATTTGTTTCGCCTCTAGTAGCTTCAAAGTGGATAAACTTCTTATTTTCACTTACTTTAATTTCACCGTTACTATAATAAGAAGTTAAAGAATCATAAAAACCAGCATTTCATTTTTTAGCTTTTTCAGAAGTATTATCTGGCTCAAAATAAAGTGATTTATCAAATTGTTTTCTAAAACCAAAAACGTGAATATTAGTTGCTACTAACAATTCGTAATATCCTTCTTTTTCAGCTTCTTTATTAATAACACGATCCATTACTCACATTGTACCGTGTTCATGATCAGCTTTGAGTTTGCTTAAATGTGGAAAGAAATCATTATATTCATAACCAATTCTCCCAATCTTAATCATAAAACTATGATCATAGATATACTTATAAAAATCAGCATCTTTTTTAAGAGTATCTGTATTAGTTGTATTAATTGACAAAAGATATCTACTATTATCAGATGTACTAACTAATAAATCAAAAGTTCCTTCTTTATCATCATAATTAGCTCTTAATGATGATATATCTTTAAGGTTTAATAAAGTTGAAGCTGATTTTAAATCCATATAGAAAAATAGTTGACTTAAATTCGATGGTAAATAACCAAATGGATTTTTAGAAACTATTTCTTTAAAATCAACAGAATGTGTAGTAGCACCAATCTTTTCGTTTTCAGCAAAGTTAGCTAAATACTTTTGTTTCATCATTCCATCATATGAAAGACTATCATTATAAAAAGCTATCTTTTCTTCATCGTTTTTGCCAAAATGACCAAACATACCAATGTCTCTAGTATTTTCTTGGAACTGTTTAATTAAATTTGGATCATATCCTTGACGGAAATTAATTGGTTGATTATTTGAACCATGATATAAGAATTGGTTCATTTTTTCAACAGCTTGTTTGTATGAATTTGTTTGTTGAATAATTTGATGAGTGTTGCTTGATTTTAAAAAATCATAAGTCAGACTATGTTGATCACCACCTGTAGTTATTAGATTAATAATCGGTTGATCAGGTTGAGTATTTTTATCTGGGTTTATTGGTTGATCTTGATTTATTTTAGGTGCTTGATTAGTACTATTATCAGGTTTAGGATTACTTTGAACTAATGGTTTTTTATTAGTTTCATCAGGTTTTTGTTTTTGGTTATTTAATTCATTTTGTTGCTTTGGTGTTACTTCTTTATTTTTAGAACTATCTTTAGATACATTGTTATTATTTGATCCATTTGAAGTTGATGAATCATTTATTTGATTATTTGATCCATCTTTAGTTTTATTTGATGAATCATTACTCTTAAGATCTTCACTTTTCTTTGATCTATCATTTTCAACTTGATTACTACTCTTTTTAAATCCACTAAAAGATTGTTGTTTAAAAATAAAATCAGTAGCATCTTTGATGCTAGTTATTTTAACTTTAACTAATAAAGTATTATCATCAACTTTAGTTAATGATTGAACACTTGCTTTAACTTGTTGTTGATCAAATTCTAATTTAATATCTTTAATAGTAACCTTATTAATTTCTAATTGATTTAAATTAGGAATTCATATTCTAACTTGTTGACTTAATTCATTAATAGTAGGATCATTCTTCTTTTGATTATTAGTACAAGAAGCTATTATTAAGGGTAAAGTAATGAGAGTAGGAAATAGTAATAACTTAATCTTTGTTCTCTTTTTCATAATTAAATAACCATTATGTTCATATACATTAAGAATTAATTATAAAACTAAATAAATTAGATTAATTAAAATTATTAACCTAGATTAGATATATCTATATTATCTAGATAATAATATCAACTTATGTTGGTTTGATGAGATTAGTATAAGGTTAAATAGAAAAATACCCTGTTTACATTGGGTAGTAAAAGGGGTATTTTTTATTTTTATATTGTGGTTAATAAGTTTGTAATAATGGCTTATTATTCAAATTTATATAATGAATTATTATCTGTTTTAGGTGTAAATGTTAACTTCTTACCTTCTAGCTTAGCAAGTCAAGTTTTCTCACCATCAAATATTTCTATAGTATCGATAGTGTATGTTGTTGCATCGTCAAGTCTAAATGATTTGATGACTTCAATTTCATCTTTAGTATCATAATAAACTCCAGGCGTTGTAAATTTAAATGCAAGGTTTGTTTTAGGTTCTGTAGAATTCTTTAATGTAATAGTAGCATTAGGTTTTTTAGCAATTTCTTTAATAAATTGATCATCACCTGTGATGTATACATGTAATTGTTTTACTTTTTGTTTTTGTGGGGTAGTTGTGTTTTCAAACTGTAAACCCTTAACCTTAAACTTGCTATATTGAATTTCTTTGTGCTTTTCTTCAGCTGCTTTTAATGCTTCGTCAACTTTGTTAGCTTCTTCAGGGTCAACTACAGCATCAACTTTGCTATTGTATTCTTGCATTAGTTCTTCAGATAAGTGTTCTAGTTTTTTAATCTTTTCCTTAGCATCATCTCTCTTAACTTTTAGTTGTTCTAATGCTTTTTGTCTAGCTCTTGTTAATACTTCTTCAATTTTAGTGATATCTTTAGGGTCTTTGATAGCATCAACTTCATCTTTGAATTTTTTAATATCATCTGGTAATAAAGAAATTAATTTATCAATCTTAGCTTTAGCATCGTTTTTCTTAGTTTCAAGATCTGCTAAAGCTTTTTTTATTACTGCTTCTTCCTTATCTTTTTGTTCAGCTGCTTTTAATACTTCATCAACTTTAGCTATATCTTTAGGGTCTTTGATAGCGTCAACTTCATCTTTGTATTTTTTAACATCATCAGGTGATAAAGAAGTCAGTTTGCCAATCTTCTCTTTAACTTCAGTCTTCTTATCTTCTAATTCTTTATTTGTGCTATCAGTAGTTGTTCCACCGTTTTGTGAACCATTAGTTTCTCCACTATTCCCTGGGTTAGCATTTGATGTACCACCTGATGAATCTGTAGTTCCACCGTTTTGTGAACCATTACCTTCTGCACCATTGCCTGGTTTGTTAGTTGAATCGCCAGATGAATCTGTAGTTCCACCATTTCCTGAACCTTGGTTGCCAGGGCTTGTTGTGTTACCGTTGCCTGGTTTTGTATTTGTTGAACCACTTCCTGGGTTAGCATTTGATGTACCACCAGATGAATCTGTAGTTCCGCCATTTTGTGAACTTTGGTCTCCTGGGTTTGTATTTGTTGAACCATTTGACCCTTCTGTTGATCCACCATTGTTTGAACCTTTGTCAGTTGGTGTTGATGGAGTATTATTTTCTAAACCTTGTTTAGTACCAGTTGAAGTACTTCCACTTCCACTACCTTGTTTTGAAGATTCAGTTCCACTAGTTTGTGGTTGTTCTACTTTCTTTTCAGTGGGTTTAGCTGGTTTCGCCTTTGTTGGTGCACAAGCTGCAACTA
>NZ_CP009770.1:576966-654144 GCF_000941095.1 Ureaplasma diversum | reverse complement strand
TGCTTTTTTGTTTTTGAATTTACTCATATTTATAAATCCTTTGATAGTAAATTATGTCTAAAATTCCTTTTATCAAAGCTTGGATTTATCTGAAATATGAACGAATTCTATAATTTTTATTTTCGTTGCAAAAAAAAAAAAAAAAAAAAGGCACTTTCTGCCTTAATGTACCAGTAATAGGTATTTTATAATATGTTTGTTTTAGTTATAGGATAATTTAGTAAAAATATAAAGTAAAACCTTGGTGTACTCTAAAAAACCAAAACCATTTTATATAACCAATTTACTTTAACATTAAAGAAAAACACAACCATAGTTTCCTATAATTGTGTTATTCATTCACTTAACTATTTTCTTTCTGCTTCTTTAGTTTTATCATTTACATCTATTTCTAAATCAGCAAATGTTAAAGTATGATCTGAAATCCAGTTCATTACTTTAGCATAATATTCATGATTAGCTTCATTAGTTGGTGATCAACTTTTAATAATTTGTTCTATTTGATTATTAGTTAATTGTTTATTACCTTTTTTATAATAATGATTAAGAGTTGCTCTTATTCATTGTTCATTAATAATTGATTGATCAAATAAAACAGATCATAAATTAAATTTAGAAGCATTAATTACTTTAGAATCAGTTTTAGCAAACATCTTATCATATGGTTGAGATCATCTATTATAATTTTTTCCAAGAGATGTTCTATTTTCTTTACTTTCAGCAAGTAAAGAAGTATATCCATCATTAATTAATTTAGCAAAAACAGCTTTTTCATTATTAAGTTTAATATTAGTATCACCTAAAAAGAATAGATCATTATTAGCTCCATCTTTTTGATCAACAAACTTCATTACTTCAGCTACTTGGTAAGCTTCATTTAATTCTCTAGTTCCTTGTTCAGTTTTAATAGGATCTTGTTTGTAATCAAAGTCTTGTTTTTCTTCTTGTTTATATTCTTCTTTTGGTTGACCAGGACTATCAAGATGTGATGCTACCATACTAAAGTCAAACTTATCATCTAAAGTAGCAAATGTTAAACCAAAAGGTGGTCTTGCATAAGCAATCTTTTGATTATTAGTAGCTTTATTTTTAAAATGTTGATCAAATAAAATATCAGCATTAACATCGTTTTTGTAATAAATACCATCATTAGTTGGTTTTAGTTTAGTAGTATCATAAATAAAAGCTACTCGTTCAGCTTGGGTTTCATTACCAGCTGAACTTAAATCTTCACTTAATCTAAAGCTTCATTTGTTTTTGTTTTCATCTAATTCATATTGATTCATTAACTTAACAATATCAGCTACTGGTTTTTCTATTTTTTCTTTAGTTTTATCACTTCTTTTTTTAGCATTGATTTCAGTTAGTGCTATTACATCGATCTTATTAGCTAAAATGATTTTAGCAAGGGCTTCTGATTTAAAATCATTAGTTCCGCCTTGATTAAGTACATTTCAATGAGCAAACCTTATATAGTTTTCTTGTTTGTTAACTGTTGTAGTAGGAACATTAGATACTAAATTATTAGTACTTTCAGTTTGGTTAGTGTTGTTTGTTTGATTAGTACTATTGTTATTATTTTGGTTTGATTGTTGTTCTTGAGTTGTTTTTGTTGTTGGATTAGATGTATTAGATAATTCAACAACTATGTTATTAATTTCATTAGCTTGCTTAGAGTTTTTAGTTTCATATACTAAAATTTTATTTAATGAATATTGTTTGTTTTGATCTAAATTTGAAAAGATTGCATTAGTTTGGTTATTAACTACTCTTGCTTTGTTTGATGAATATAAAGAATTATCATTAGCTTTTAGTTCAACTACTACATATTGATTATTAATATTTTCAATATTTAATACTAATTTAGCTTTGTTTTTATTAAAGCTTAATTGGTTATTAACTACACTAATGTTATAGTTCTGTTTTGAAACAACATCTTTTAAATTAAAACAAGAAACAGAAGCTGCAGTTGATAAAGCAACAGCTGATGTTGCTACTAAACTACTTAGTATTATTTTAAAAATTGATTTTTTAATTTTCATAATTTGCCACCCTTAGTCAATTAATAATTCTACTTGTTTTAGGAAGGTTATTTTTAATTAGTTTATTAATTGGTTTTAATTTTTTAGTTTAGCTTTTTTGTTATAATTTAGTTTATGGGGGTGTCACGGTTTCGACGGGACATGGCGGTTATAGTTGCAAGTGGGGTCTGCCCCTTATAGCTTCGAGGCATAATAAATGCTAAAAATACAAAAACTAATGAAGCATCTCTAAACCCAGTGTTTATGGCTTCAGCTATTAACAATCAAGCTCAATACGCTTACGCTTTTTAGTTAGATTTTAATAGTTTACTCTTCACTTAGTTATCGCTATTAGTGACTATTTGAGGATCATCGTATAATAGCTTTATTTATTTGGTTTTTTATTGGTTAACAATTAAGTAAATATTTATAACTAATAGCTTATTATTATAGGTTGTTTTATTACTTGATAATAAGCTAATTGAATAAAACTAAACTTGTAGACGCTATAGTTTAAGTGTTGCGGAAAGGGGTTCGACTCCCCTCATCTCCACCATCATGAACAAAAGCATTATACACTGTGCAATTCAGTGGTTCATGTAAAGAATAAACTAATCATTAATTAACTTTTAGTTAGCTTATAAACTAAGCAACTAAGGGTTAATTTTTTATTTCTTGTTATTTATTTTTTAGGTTTTAAATTTATTAAAAATAAATTATCTAATTAAAAGCCGCTTTATTTTTTATTTATAAACTAGTATAAAAATGATATAAATAACTGTAAAAAAACTTCTATGTGAAATATTTTTATAAAGGACAAAACTATGACAAAATTAAATAAAAAAGGCACTATTCTTTTCTTTAGCTGCAATAGCAGCTGGAGCTGGAGTAGTTGCAATTGCAGCTTCTTGTGCTAAATCAGCAGAAGATAAAGAAAAAGATAAACTTATTAGTGATTTTAAAGCATTCATGAAAGCGTCAGCTAATGGTAATAAAGAACTTGAAAAAGCTTATGAACCAATTATAAAGAATTTTGAAAATGATCTAAACAAAGCGTTCAATGCTGCTAAGACCCCTGAAGAAAAAAGAGCAGCACTTGCCTTTTAAGATTAACTTTTGAACAAATTAAAAGTACAACACAAAAACAAAAATAGTCTAGCTTTTGTATAAATAGCATTAGTATAATTAAATCAACAAACCGCACTAAGCGATTTTTGTTTTCTTAATAAGTTATAAGTAAAGTTAATTTTTAGATTAAGTAAACTATTTAAAACCTTATAACATTTATAATTATTATATTGTGATTATTAGTGTACTCTTAAAAGGGATTTAAAGATGGAAAATATATTAGAGTTGATTAAGAATGAGAAGGTGGAATGGAAGAGATTAGGGGAAGTTTGTGAGTTTAAAAACGGATATGCTTTTAATGCTAAATTATTCAAAGAATCCGGTTCTCCCATTATTAGAATCACAAATATTTCTAAAGGTAAAATAAATTTTAGTAACACTAAGTTTTTTGACTTAAATGATTATCCAAATCTTGATGATTACAAAATATACCCTGATGATATTGTTGTAGCATTATCTGGAGCAACAACCGGAAAAATAGGATTAAACTACACAGATCAAATAGGATATTTAAACCAACGAGTTGGTAAATTTATACCTGACAAATCAATTTTAAATAATCGCTTTTTATTTCATTTCTTGTTTAGTAATGAATCGTACCTATTCTCATTAGCCAAAGGAACAGCAGGATTACCCAATTTATATAAAAAAGATATTGATAATATTTTGATCCCGATTCCGTCTTTAGAAGTACAAGAAAAAGTTGCCGAAATACTAGACAAATTCACAGAATATATTACCGAATTACAATCTGAATTACTACTAAGAAATAAACAATATAACTACTACAGAGATATGTTATTAAGCGAAGAGTTTTTGAAAAATAATAATTTAGGTGCAAATAACATTCATAACTATGAAACAAAAAGAACTACACTTGGTGAAATTGGTAAATTTATTCGTGGAAATGGTCTTCTTAAAAAAGATCTTGCTTTAGAAGGTAAACCTGTAATCCATTATGGTCAAATCTATACTAAGTATGGTTTTGAAACCTATAAAACTTTTTCATTTACAAGTGAAGAAGTTTTTGACAAATTAAAAAAAGCAAAGAAGAATGATATTTTAATTGCTACTACATCTGAAAATATAAAAGATGTATGTAAAAGTGTTGTTTGATTAGGTGAAGAAGATATTGGATTTTCTGGAGATATGTATTGTTATAGAACATCTCAAAACTCTAAATACATAGCCTACTTTTTACAATCTAAGCATTTTCAAATGCAAAAAGAAAGAAAAGTAAGTGGTGTTAAAATGATCCGCCTAAATAGTAGTGAAATGGAAAAGTTTACAATTACTTTACCACCTTTATCTATTCAAGATAAAATAGTAGAAATTTTAGATAAACTTCAAGCTTCAGTAGAACAAACAAGTGGTTTAATCCCTAAAGAAATAGAACTTCGTCAAAAACAATACGAATACTACAGAGAACTTCTCTTATCATTTGATCAAACCAAAAACTAATCCATTCAATTAACCCTACATTCACTAAACTAAACTAAACTAAACTAAACTAACACTTCCCCACTTAAGTATAAAAATAAAAAACCCTCGAATGAACAAAGTAAATTAATGTTTACATTTTCATCAGGGTTTTTATCAACTCTAAAGCTTTTTATAAATATCTTCTAATCTTATTTAGTTTCAGCTCTAAATCAAGATGGGTATGATTTATAAGCATTTTTAAGTTTTGGTTTAAGATCTTCTAGTTCTTGTTTATGTTCTTTAATTAATTCTTTAAGAGCTTTAATACTATTTTGTGTTTGTTCTTTTAAATCATCTTTTTGACTTCAATGAACACAAGCTTTTTGTTGATCATCAACTGAACAACAAGTATCAAATTCACTTTCACAAGCACATCCATAAAGACGTGCTAGATGATCTAAAATAGGGTATCATTTTTGAGCATGAGCATTTGGAATCTGGTGTGGATAGTTAGGGTAGTTAGTATTCATATAAACAGCATGTTTATAAACTAACTCTCTAAAAGCATGAACATGTTCACACTCATCTGGATCAACAAGATTAGATGCTTGAACAAAATATAATAAATGGTTTGGATAATATTTATTATTTAGACAAGAATATTTATCTCCACAATCATTCTTATATTGTTGAATAATACCATCTAAATAACATAAATCACCACAGATTGGATAATTACATTCTTGATTTAATTGATGGTGGTGTGCTATATTTGGTGCACAACATAAATGTTGTTCATCAATTTGTTCTTCATTAGTTTCTAATTGTTCTAAATCTTGTTGTTGATTAATATCACTATCTTCTTTTAAATCTAATTTAGTTAGATCTTCAAGTTCAGCTGCTGTTGATGTTAGAAAATTGTTTTCTGCATAATAAGTATTAACTTCTTCTACTTCATTTTGTTTAGAAGAACACTCTGAGCTTTTAATATCAAATTTAGCTAATTCTTCATTTAGTTGTTTAATAATTCTTGTTGTACTAAAACCACAAATTTTACAGCGTAAGAATTGTTTAATTAACTTTATTGAACCATTATCGTGTAAATGGTAAATTGTTGGATCTGTTTGATTATGTTTGTGAGTTTTGTTCATAATTTAATGATTCTTGTTCACTTTAAATAACTATTTATCAACTATATTATAAATAATTTAGCATTAATATTAAAGAGTTATTTGTTCATTATTTAATATGCTTTAGCAAAAACAGTTAATTTATTAGTAACTTTGTTAGTTATGATACAAACCCCTTCTTGTTTTGTATCATAAATACATCTTGTTGAAGCATTTGTTAAAGCTTTGATCTTTTCATCATCAGCTTCACAACCATCAAAGAAAGCAAGAGCTACTTTATTATTAGCTATTGTTTGTTGTAATTCTTCTAATGAATTAACTCTAACTAATTGTTGATCTAATCGATCTTTAGCTAATTGATAAATATTGTTTTTAATATCAACTAAAGTTGTTTTTAAATATTGATCTAATTGTTCTAGATCACAGACTGTTTTAGTTTTAAGATCTCGGCGATAAATCATTACTTGGTTGTTGTTATATTCATTAGCTGCAACAATGATACTAATTGGCGTACCATTGATTTCATTTTCAGCTAATTTAAAACCAACTCCTTTATCTGAAGTATCTAGATTACAACGATAAGTATTAGATAATTGATTATATAAATCATTAGCTAAATCTAATAGGTGTGGGTTTTTGTTAGCAAATAAGGTACAGATTGAAATTTGTACTGGGGCAATAGCAGGGGGAAGAACTAAGCCCATATCATCAGCATGAACCATAATTAAAGCACCAAGAGCTCGTGTTGAAATTCCTGCAGACATTTGATGTACATAATCTAGTTCATTGTTTTTGTTTTGGTATTTAATCCCATAAGCTTTAGCAAAGAATTGCCCTAAGTAGTGTGAAGTTCCAGATTGTAAAGCAACACCATCTTGCATAATTGCTTCAATTGTATAAGTTAAATCAGCTCCAGCAAATCGTTCTCAGCTTGTTTTAACTCCTTTTAGAACAGGAATACATAAAAACTCTTTAAAGAAGTGTTCATATAAATCTAAAATCTGAACAGTAAACTCTTCTGCTTCTTTTTGGTTAGAAAAAATAGCATGTAATTCTTGTCAATGGAATTCTGAGTTTCTTAAAAATGGTCTTGTTGTTTTTTCAGCTCTCATTACAGAACATCATTGGTTATTTTTAATTGGTAAATCATTATAACTATTAACTATTGTTTTAAAGTAGTTACAAAATAAAATTTCACTTGTTGGTCTTATTACATATGGACTTTCAAGTTTTTTATCACCAATATGTGTTACTGTAAATAATTCTGGAGCAAACCCTTCAATATGATCTTTTTCTTTTAAGAATTCTGTATATGGAATTAATGTTGGCATTGCTAAGTTTCTTACATTAAGCTTATAAAATGCTTTATCTAATTCATTACGGATATTTTCTCAAATTGCTCAAGCATTAGGAGCAAAAACCATTGATCCTTTAATATCTGTATATTGCATTAATTTAGCATGAGAGACAATATCTGTATACCATTGAGCAAAATCAACTGATCGTGGTGTGATTTTATCTAATCTTTTATTGTTGTTCATATTCTATCCTATTGATCCTGTCATATCTAACTTTAATAATCGATTAAGTTCAGCAGCATACTCCATTGGTAGTTCATCTGTAAACTCTTTTAAAAAACCAAAGACAATTAATTCTTCAGCTACTTCTGCACTTATTCCTTTTGAAGTTAAATAAAATAATTGTTCAGCATTAATTTTAGTAATTGTAGCTTCGTGTGAAATTGATGAAGATGAGTTAAGTACTAACTCTAAAGGGAAAGTATCACTTCGTGCTGTTTCATTTAATAATAATGTATCACATTCAACTTTAGAAATACTATTATGTGCTTCTTTACTTATTTTAACTAAACCCCGATATCTACTATCTCCAGTTCCATATCCTACTGCTTTTGAAACTATTTGAGATTTAGTATGTGGCGCTAAATGAATCATTTTAGCTCCTGCATCTTGAACTACGCCACTTTTAGCTACTGCAATACTAATACATTCACTTGAAGCATATGGTTCAGCTAAAATTGAACAAGGATATTTCATATTAACTTTTGAACCAATGTTTCCATCGATTCAAGTCATATTTCCATTTTGTTTTACATATGCTCGTTTAGTTACTAGATTAAGAACATTATCACTTCAGTTTTGAATGGTTGTATATCGGCAAGTTGAATTTTTACCAACAAAGATTTCAACCACAGCAGCATGTAAGTTATCTGATGAATAAATAGGTGCTGTACACCCTTCAATATAGTGAAGTGATGAATTATCATCAACAATAATTAATGTTCGTTCAAACTGACCCATTGATTGGGAATTAATACGAAAATATGATTGAAGTGGTTTTTTGATGTGTGTATTCTTAGGAACATAAATAAATGTTCCTCCTGATCAAACTGCTGTATTAAGAGCTGCATATTTATTATCAGATGGTGGTACTAATTTCCCAAAATACTTCTTAAATAAATCTGGATATTTTTTAGCAGCAGTTTCTGGATCACAAAAAATAACCCCTTGATCTTCTAATTCTTTAATGATTGATCCATAAACAACATCTGAATCATATTGCGTATGCACCCCATTTAAAAACTTAGCTTCAGCTTCAGGAATATTAAGAGCTGTGAATGTATCTTTAATCTTTTGTGGTACATCATCTCATGTTTTTTTAATCCCATCAACTACAGAGATGAAATAGTAGTATTGATCAAAATCAATGAAGTTTAGATCAACCCCTCAAGTAGGATTTTTCTTTTGTTTAAATACTTCATAAGCTTCAAGTCGGTTGTCTAAAAGTCATTGATCTTCTTTTTTATAGTTAGAGATTGCTTTTATAACATCAACTGATAACCCTTTGGCTGTACTAAATCGTTCTTTAACATCATCAGAAAACCCATAAGCGTATTCAGTTGCTTTAAATTTATTATCTTCCATCAATTAAACACTCCTTTAAGGTTTTGATCCCAATTGTTGCACACTTGATTCGATTTGGTTGGTTTTTAACATTATAAAAAGCAATTAATTCATTTAAATGATCTTCACTATATTGATCTCCACTTACCATCTTTAAATAATTATCAATGATATTTAAAGCTTGATCAATCGAACTATTAAGTACACTACTACAAATAATATCAGTTGATGAAGTTGCTATAGCGCATCCTGTGCCACTAAAATAAACTTCTTTGATCATTTCATTTTCTAATATTAAATGAATTGTTATATCATCAATACAAGATTCTGTTTTATTATGTTTAGTTAAGTGGTTAGCTAATTGTTCAATTTGTTGTTGATCAAGCTTATATTTAGGTCGTTCATAGTGTTCCATAATAATTGAACGTAACACTAATGGATCTTTAGATAATGCCATTTAATTCATCTCCTGGTTTATATTCCTTAATTGCTTTAACTAATTTATCAACATCACTCTTATCATTATAAAGATAAAAAGAAGCTCTGATTGCACATTCAATACCAATAATATGATTAATTACCTTAGCACATGATAAACCACTTCTTACAATAATGTTTTTATTTCCTAAATAGTTAGCAAAGTCTTGACAAAAAACATTTTTATAACTAAAAGCAATTGATGTAGAAGAATCATCTTGATTAAAGATTTCTATGTTTTCTATGGTTTTTAGTTGTTCTGTTGCATATTTAACTAATTCTAGTTCATGATTTCTTATTGCTTCATAGCCAATATCTAATAAGAAATCAACACAAGCTTTAAAACCATAAATCCCAGCAACATGGGGTGTTCCCCCTTCAAAACGCATTAAATTATCAAATAATTCATACTTTTCTAAATTAATACTAAAGTTCATTCCACCCCCATATTTTAAGGGTTCTAATTTAGTAATTAATGATTCTTTAATATAAGCTAAACCAATCCCTGTTGGTCCAAAAATCTTATGAGCTGAACATACTACAAAATCACAATTGGTTTTGATTACATCAATCGGTCGGTGCTGAATTGATTGTGTGGCATCAACACAAACTAAAATCTGTTGATTATATTCTTTAACTATTTTAGTAATAGCTACTTCATCTAAAACATTACCAACTAAATTACCCCCAGAAGCAAAACTAACAATCTTAGTTTTAGCTGATAAAGCATTTTTAAAATCTTCTAAAGTAGGATAATGATTAAGTTGATTAGCAAAAACAATCTTAATCCCAATCTCTTCTCTTAGTTTATATCAAGGAAGTAGATTTGAAGCATGTTCAGAGTAAGTTAGAATGATTTCATCATCCTTTTTTAATCATTTCTTTAAACCATTAGCAATTAGATTTAAAGATTCGGTTGCACCTGATGTAAAAACTATTTCTTGGATTGATTTAGCATTAATTAACTTAGCTAAGCTTTTTCGTGCATTCTCTACTACAAGGTGTGATTTATATGCAAATGTTGAATCACTATTATGAGGATTTGTACAATCATATAAATAATATTGATTAATGGCATCAATCACAACTTGTGGTTTGTGAGTTGTTGCTCCTGAATCTAAATAAACAATATCAGGATTATTTTTAAATCAAGGAAATAAATGTTTATAAGATTTCATTGTCTTTAAAATTTAGCAAAGATACTATTAATAATATCTGCATACTTATCCTTTATTTGATCATCAAAATTAGCAAATACTTCATTAAAGAAAGATTCTAGAATTAATCTAATTGATGCATAGTGTGAAATACCACGAGATTGTAAATAAAATAAGATGTCTTGTGAAATACTACCAACTTTAAGTGAATGTCCTGCTTTTACATCATTACTATTAATGATTAAATTTGGTTCACCAATCACTTTTGCTTCATCAAATAAACTAGCATTGATGTTTTGATAAACCCCATTACCTCTTGTGTTTTTACCAATTGTTCCATTTAATTGAATTGCTGTTGTTGATTCATTAAAACCAATAACACGAACATTATTCTCACATTCAGCATAATGTTGATCAAACATTAAATGGGTTGTTAATTTCTTTTTGTATTGATCAAAGTTTAAGATTAAAACATGAATTAGTGATTTTGAATTTGCTTTTAAATTAACTTTAAGATTGATTTCTGAATCTCCTGGAAATAAATCAATCATATAAATTTCTTGTTCTAGTTCATCTTCTAAAGGATTAATATCAATTTCTAAATCTTTATTGTGTTCTAGAACAATTAATTGTTTATTCTTTGAAGTTTGCTCCACAACTCATTAATCCTTTTTTAAATTCAAAATCAGTTTCACTATCTTCAATTACTTTAATTCCTAATTCTTGTTCAACTCACTTATAACCTTGGTTTTGGATTTTTTCAGCTAATTCATAACCACCAACTTGAGCGATTTGTCCATTAATGATCATTACTACTTTAGTTGGTTTTAAGATTTTAAATAATCGGTTGTTGTGTGAAACATACACAATTGCTTTTTTGTCTTTAATCTTTAATAAAACATTAGCAATTGCATTTAGTGCATCAATATCAAGTCCTGAATCAATTTCATCTAAAAGAATAAAATCTGGATCAAGAGCTAACATTTGTAAGATTTCATTCTTTTTTCGCTCTCCCCCAGAGAATCCATCATTTAATGATCGTTTTAAAAGGGCAGGATCTAAAGCTAAACTTTTCATATGTTCTGATAATTCTTGATATAAATCAAAAACATTAACAGTTTTTTGTTCTCTTTTAGTAGCAACAATCGTTCTTAAAAAATCTAACATTCCAAGTCCATGAATTTCAATTGGATGTTGGTTTGCTAAATAAATTCCTTTATTAGCAATTTCATTAGTTTCTAAACCAAGAATTGATTGATCATCAACTAAAATATCACCATTTATAACCTCTGTTAAGTAATGGTTCATAATTACTTTAAAAAGCGTTGATTTACCATGTCCATTAGGACCCATGATAGCTACTACTTCATTTGTATTTATTTCTAAGTTAAAATTTTTTAGAATTAACTTTCCTTCTATTTGGACATCTAAGTTTTTAATTGTTAGCTTTTCCAAGACCTAGCACCTTCCTATTTTATGTAGAATATTTACTATTTTATAACTCTTAATTATAGTATAATTATCAAATTGATACATTACAAAATTAGTTAATAAATTGATTTAGGATTTAAAATATATAAAATAGTATAAGGATTTGTTATATGAAATTAAAGAAACTTTTTTCAGTATTAGGTTTAAGCACATTAGCTGCTTCTAGTTTAGTAGCAGTTGCTGTTGCTTGTAATAATACAACTAAAACTAATTCAAGCACTTTTAGTAAAATCGTTAATGTTAACAATGGAATGTTTTTAACAAATGATATTACTACTAAACAAGCTCTTAAAATGGCTTTAGCTTCTGATTTAGGAGTTAATGAATTAAATAAAGCAATTGCTAAACAAGCAATATATTTTTGAGCTAAAACAAATCAAAATCCTAAAATTTCAAAAAAAGTAACTGATCGTGAACTAGAATTAGATAATGAACTAAAAAGACACCAAACTAATGTTAACAATCGATTTGGTAAGGATGCAAATGCTGTTCTTCAAGATGGATTATTTGATCCAAACGGAGGAACTGCAGCATCTTGAAAACAAATCAATGCATACAACCATACTTATAATCTATTTACAACTGAATTATTTGAACACTTTAATCAATTAATTAGTATCAATAATAACAATCAATTAGTTTTAGCAACTGATTTAAGTGCAGAAGCTTTATTACAAAAAAATGAAATTATTAAAAGCACTAATGCAGGGGATAGAAACAAGATTGTTTTAGATACATCTAATCCATTAACTAAAAAGTATGCTCATTTCTTTAACTTCTTAGTTGATGATTATATAGCTAACAAATTACCTTTACCAACATTTAATTTTGAATTTAAATATGATAGTTTAGCTAATCAATCAATTTATAACAAGAAGTTGTTTACAAATATTCCAACTAACAATCAAGCAAGTAATGCTTATCCATTCTTTTTAGATGCATCAACTGATGCTACTAAATTAAATACAACATCACACTATGTTAATGTTGTTAAATTAATTAATGAAAACAAACATTTAGATGCTAATGGTTTTGTTAATGTTGATATTAAAGAAAACAATAATGTAGCTATTAATCAACAAACACTTTTATTAGATCAAATCAAGGCTCGTGAAGTATTACCAACAACTAATTTAGCTCAATTAGGTGCTTATATGTTGTTGTTTAATACGCTTGAAACTAATTTCAAAATGATCGATAAGCTTGATGAAACAAATCCATTACTAAACTTTGTATTGAAGAGTGAAAAGGCAACTACTGCACCAACTACTCCAGCTGCTCCTTCTAGTCCATCTACACCAAGTGGTTCAACTAGTCAAGCTAGTCCGTCATCTCCATCATCACCAGCACCAGCTGCCCCTGCTGGTTCTCAAACAAATTCATCATCAACAACTAAACCAGTCTCATCTAGTGAAACAGTTACTGAACAAAATCAATCTGGTTATGTTAATTTATTTTACCCACTTAAATTAGGTGATAATGATGCATTTACTGGGTATTTAAAAGATACTATTGCTGTTAATCAAGTAGTTTATGTTAAAGATAAAAACATCTTATTAGCTAGAACTGATAAAGGAGTTCAAATTATTGGTTTAAATAATTTCAAAACGCTAAAAGAAGCTGCAGCTAAAGGTTTTAGTAGTTTAGTTAATGAACTTAAGAATCATTTCTTATACCAAGGTGCATTATATAATGCTACTAATAAACCAACACCAAGTGCTAAAGCTAAAGGTCATAACATTAAACCAGAACTTGAAACTTATTTTAAAGCTAATCAAGATCGAATTATTGCATCTTATTTAGCAAAACATAACAATGATCAAAACAATTTATTCTTTGCTTCAAAAGAAGCAATTAACTTAAATGATCAATTAATTAAAATCATTAATCTTAATAATGAAATTAGTTCACTGAGATTACTTCAAGAACATGAACTAGCTCTTAAAGGTAAAGTGATTAATTACAATAAAGCAACTAATTTAAATGTAGATCCAAAAGCATTCTATAATGCTGGAATTAATGTTCCAATCAATCTTACTCAAACTAAAGAAGAAAATAAAAACCCTTATTATTCATTACTAAGAACATTTGTATCAAAAACATCAAACAAAACTTTACAACAACTAAACACTGAATTTAATTCAGCAATTGATAGTTATGTTGATCCACTTAACTTTGAACAATTAGTTAAAGTTTATGAAAATAGTCAAGTTGTATCATTAGATAACTACATTCTAAACCAAGTCCTTAATAACTTCATTAGTTCTAACCAATTTGAAGCCTTATTAAGAGCATCAATTTATAAGAAGTTTTTAACTCCTTACTTTGATTTAAATACTTTCCATCTAAAAGCTGATAATGAAGCTGCTAAATTATTTAATCAAGCAATTGATAGTTCAATTAAATTACCTTTAATTAATGCTAATTTATCTGCAGATTTACTTAAAGATAGTTCTAATCTTGATAATGTAGTTAATCAAATCACTCAATACTGAAACGAATCTTATTTACTTAATGGATCATATGCTAATCAAGAATTAAGATTAAAAGATTACACTAAATACATCAACAGCTTAGAAGCTTTAGTTGTTTTAGCTTGATTAATCAATCACAACAATAATCAATTTACATATGATAATTTAATTTCATACCTAAAGCTTCTAACTGCTAACAACCAAGTTATCTTCTTAGCTTGAAAAGGTATTGAAAACAGTTTAGCTAATCCACAATTTGGTAATGATCCTAAACAAGATTTAGGTTTTAAGAAATACCAACTAAGTACTAGCAACCCACTTAATGTTTATACTTTAAACAAGAATGATGTTTATGAAGTACAAAATAATGAAATTAAACTTAAAGAAGATTTCTTAAAAAATGTTACTTTAAATGATGCAGCTACTTATTGAAACTTTACAGTTGATCAAAACAAACAACAATATATGAACTTCTTAGGTTTAATTACTAAAGAAAACCAAAAAACTAAAGTTGGTCCTGATTTTGATAAAGTAAGTTTATATGATAAATTAGTTTACACTAATAAACCAAACAGTAAAGGAGCTGGAGCTTTATATGGTTTTGGTTCAAAAGCTAAACTAAAAGCTCTTGTTAATAGTTTTGTTTCTTATAACGAATACAAGCAATTAGCTAAAGAATTGTTTGCTCTTAATTTAGATGGAACAGCTAATATTAAGTTTGATCAAATAGTTAAAAATGAACGAAAAGTAATTAGTGGTTCACAAACTACTAATCAAGCTACAACAACTAGTTTAGCTTTAAATGAACTAAAAGAGATTATGAATGCAGGAATTGATGCATTACCAAATGAAGCGTTTAGTCGTTTAGAGTTTAGTTATGTTTACAATAAACTAAACCCAACAGCTTCAGCTACAATAACTAAAGCTAATAGTAATATCAAACAAACTTTAGCTATTACTCAAATCAATCAAGATGATGTACTTAAAATCAAAAACAACAATAATCAACTAAATCCAGCTTTATTAGCTAATAACCAATTCTTTAAAATGGCTTTAGATCTAGCAATTAGTGATCAAGCATTAAACATTAAAGCTTTAGCTAGTTTACCAGAAACAAACAAAACAGTAATCTTTGATAAACGAGTTGCTAATAATATTCAAAAAGTAGCTCCATTAATAACTTTTAACAAGAATTAAAAATGAACAAACAAATTACTATTCTTCCTTCAATTCTAGCATTTGATAAAACTCAAACAGCTAGTTTAATCAAAAGCTTTAATGATCATCAACTAAACCATTTCCATTATGATATTATGGATGGAATTTATGTAGAAAATGTTGCTTTTAGTAAACTTGAATATCTTGATCATCTACTAACTAATAACTGTTTAGTTAATGTCCATTTAATGGTTAATGATCCAACTAAATGAATCGATCAATTAATTAAATATAAACCATATGCGATTAGTTTTCCTTTTGAATTAGTTAATAGTCAATCTTGTTTAGCTTTATTAAACAAGATTAAAGATAGTAACATTAAAGCTGGAATTGCGATTCATCCATCATTTGTTTTAGATGATTATAAACACTTACTAAAAGATGTTGATTATGTTACTTTTATGTCTGTAGTTCCTGGGAAATGTGGTCAAGCTTTTTTAGCTGATACATACACTAAACTAAATGATTTAATAGCTTTTAGAGAATCATCTAATATTAATTTTGAAATTGAATTAGATGGTGGGGTAAATTTTGATGTAATCAAAAATACTCTAAATCAAATTGATTATTATGTATCTGGTTCTTTTGTTGTTAAGTATGTAAATAATCTTGATCAATTTAAACTAGAAATCAATCAAATTATTAAATAATATCAATCTTTAAATTAGCTAACACTTTTTGTGTTGGCTTTTATTATAAAACCGAATTTAGTATAATTACTATTAGCTTAATGTTGATTAGTTAATGAAAGGAGGGTTTATGAAAAAGTTATTTTGTTTAATGAAAAGTATGTTAAAGCTTTTCTTTAAAAACAAAGCTTTGATCACACAACTATCAATTTTAATGATAGTTACAACCCTTGTCATTACAACAGCAACAATTACGATCCAACGTTTAGATAAAGCTCAAAATGATATTAAAAAAGTAAGTTTAACAAGTGATTATGTAGCTGTTGAAAATGATGCCAACAGCATTGTTTTCAATGATCTAGAAATCGTTGATAACAAACTAGCTAATCCAGCTAAAAAGATTGTTAAATTACATGTTTTTAACAAAGCTCGATTAGCTAGAAATAATAATTACATCAAACTTAAACCAACAAATCCTAAATCTGTTTATTACTGACCAATGGGAGTTAATGAAACCCCACTTAATTTAAGTGGAAATGTTGATTGAAATGCGATCAATAACTTACAATTAGAAACTGTTTTCTGATTTAATGATGGTATTCAAACTGCAGCTTGAAGTGCAACAAACTATGAAAACTTTATTTATCAAAACAAAAACAATAAAGTTGAATTCGTTGGTGTTCAAGATCTAGGTTATGCTAAAGTTCTTTTTAATAGTGATGATCTAAGCCCTAATGCTAATAAGGAATATAGTACTTATAGTGTTAATATGGGAATAGTCCAAGCTAATCAACCATTTGCTAAAACCTTTGATTTTAGCAAACATAACTTAAGCTTTAGTCTTAATGAAAACTTAAGAAATCCATTCTTAATTAATAATGTTAACTTTAGAACTAATAAGATTCAAGATTCAACAAGTAATCTAAATGATAATAAGAAGTATTTAAACTCTTATGAGTCAGTTTATAAACAATTAACTCAGTATATTAGTACAAATACAACATTAGCTGATTATTATGAATTTGACTTATTTGTAGATACTTCAAAACTGACTAATGAATATGCATTATTTGCTACATATTTACAAACTAAACATCATTCAGATCAAATAGCTAAAGAACTAAAAATTGATAACTTAACTACTAAATATAATGATCTATTTAGAAATAAAGTTTATTTACCAACTAAAATTGTTGATGATCCAACTAAGCTTGAAGATGTAATTAGTTCAATCAATAAAGCTAAAACTTTAATGATTAAAAAGATTAAAGATGAAACAAGAGCTTTCTTTAATAATTCAAAAGAACAATCAGCTTACAGTAAACAAGAACAAATCAATTTGTTAAACAAAATTGATAATTACAACAACCAACTAATCTTATTAGATAAACAAAGTAGTGAGTACAGTAAAATCTCAACTGCTAAACGAAATGCTACAATCGAACTTGAACGTAATAAAAATTTAAGATTTTTAGCTGATCAGCTTAAAGATGTTGGGTTCTTGTCAATTTTAGACCAACATGATATTTATTACAAAAAACACCAATCAGCTAATTACACTGATGTTAAAACAAATACTAACTTCATAGCTACAAATATCACTAACCCAACTTATTATCAATCTAAAGTTGTTGATGATAAAACTAAATGAATCAACCAACCAGTTAGTTTAGATGAAAAGTTTGCTGATTCACAAAATGCTAATAATAAATATAAACGACTTTATTTTGATAATGATGATGCAACTAAGATTAGTCGGTTTAAAGAATATTATTTAAATTATTATGAATACTATAATACAATCTGAAAAACCTATGCAGCTAATACTAACAATCAAGTTGAAGGTAACTTAGTTGATAGTCATGATTATACTTCACTATTTAATCCAGCATCAGTTGGAATCTATCAGCTTCATAAATTCTTTGAAGTCTTATTTAATGAAGCTGAATGATTATTAAGTGAACAATATCTAGCTAATAACTATATATTTAGTCTTAATTTATATCGATTGTTATTACCTTTTAAAGATGGAGTTTATCAATATAAACTAACAACAAACTATAAAAACAAAACACCCCTTGTTGCTGTTTATAAAGACTATGATGATAAGAATAATAAGAAATATTATTACTTTGAAGGATATGGAGCAGGTGATCAAGCTTTTATTAATGTAATTCATAATAAAGATCTACCTAAAAGAATTGAGTTAGTTAATATAGTTAATAAATCAGATTTTAATACTGATTATGATCCAAACTCTAAGATTAATGTTGATCAAATTGTATTTAATCAATATGTCCTTAAAACAATTAACTTTAATAAAGGTTATAGTGATTTTAATACTGCATCAGCCTCTGAATTTATTAATTGATCAGCTACAAATCCTGATGAATACAAATTATTTACTAAAGAACTTAGTCGGTTCTTTAATACATATGCTTTTGTATCACAACAAAGTAACTCATACAGTTTCTATATAGAAGCAAGATTAAAAGAGAATAATATCTTATTTGTTCCTTTTAATATTAATGTAATTAATCGAAGTTCTGATTTAGCTTTTGTAAGTAATTCATACTTAGCAGCAAATAGTGATCCAAAACAAAGTGGATATAAAAAAGTAGCTAACTTAGAAGATTTTAAAATAGCAGCACAATTGCCATATATTAATAGTGATAGTTCAGCTCCTTATATTGATTATTATGATGAAAATAATCAATTAGTAAGAAAAGCTAAAGATTATCGAAGTTGATTAAGATATGTTGTTCCTGAATATAATAAAGTTGATATTAATGGACAAATCTTCTTTATTATTGGTAATGCTGAATCTTCTGAATTCTTATTCCCAGCATCAAATGTTAATGATATTTTAATTGATCCTAAAAAAACTAGTGTGCTTTATTTAGGAGCATCTGGGTTTGATAAACTAAGAGCAATTGCTCCAAATGTGCCATTAGTTGAATACTACAGTATTAAAGCTAATGCTCACTTATTAGATATTGCTAAACAAGCTAAAATCTTTAATGGTTTAAAATCACAACTTAATGCAAGCAAACAAGGATCAATTTATAAAAAGAGTGATCAAAATCACCCTTTCCCAATTTATAAAAAACGATCTTATTTCTTAGATGATTTAAGAAAGATCATTTTAATTATTGCAATTTCACTAACAGCACTAATTTTGATCTTAGGAATATATTTCATCAGTTCTAGTTTAAGAAATCTAGTAAGCAAAAACCAATCAATGTTTGGGGTATTACAAGCTCAGGGGGTATCTAGAACAAGAATCTGATTAGCCTTTATGCCTTTTTATACTATTCCTTCGCTTTTAGTTTTAGTAATTAGTTATACTGCATCATATTTTTTACAACCACTCGTGATGCGATTATTTTATTCATACTGATTAGTACCAATTCCAGCACAATATGTTTCAGTTGGTTGGATCTTTGCAATTCCAATAGCGATGACGATTACACTAGGATTAATCTCGTTCTTAATCATTTTTAGAATGCTTGCTAAATCACCATATAATACAATGCGTGGGGATGCTGGATTTAAGATTAATAAAGCTGTTTTAGCTATTAAGTCAATCTTTATTAAGTTTGGAGCAATTTCTGTACTTCGAGCAACTTATGTGATTGCTAACTTTATGCGGATGCTAATTTTATTAATCATTGCATCTTCATTCTCCATTATTGCTTCAATCATAGCTACAACCAAAGACACCTTTACTAAATCAGCTAATATAACTAATGAGTTGCGTGAGTATAAATATGCTGTGGATTTATACTCACCAACTGAACAAGGTGGTTTTTATTACATTAGTCAATTTAAAAACCTAGGAGCAAGAAATGAATTCTCTCCATTCCCTAAAATCATTAATGATGTTAATATTAAATTAAAACTTAGATCATTAGCTAATGAACCTGTAATTATTCAATATTTAAATTCTAAAAAAGAACTTGTTTCAATAAATTCAATTATTGATCAAAATGGTAATATCAACTTTAATCCTAATTTATTAGATAAAGATATTTATGAATTTAGTGCTATTTATTGAAAACAAAAAAATAATCAATTAATTAAGATTATTAATAAGAACCAAATAGCTAATGATCTTAAGATCATTGATTTAAAAAATAAAGGCCAATTCTTGTTTAAAAACAAAAAACAATATTTAGTATTTAATAAACAAGATTTTGCTAATCTTGATCAACTAGTAGCTATTTATCAAAGTAAAGATCAGATTCATCAAATCAAAGCATCAGTTGATGATCAAATTGTTTATTTTGATTTATCTTCACTTCCAAAAAGTGAAGCTGATTGAGAAATAGTTTCAATCAACAATAGTTCAAACACTATTCTTAAAGCTGATCAAATAAACATCCATACTAAAGTATTTAATAACAATAAAAATGGTTCATTTGTTTATAACTTATACAGTAGAGATCTAATTGTTTACTTTAATTTAAAAGATCCTAAATACTTTAATCAACAAGTTAATTTAGTTTATGGCTTTAATGGAATTGAAGAAAAAACAATAACTTCACAAGTTGATAGTTTTGGTTTTGTTAGTTTTGATTTAAATAATTTGCCAATTATTTATAATAATGCAGATCAAGCTGTTGTTTATTTCATTAAACGCTTAGCTTTAAATGATAGTAATAAAACAATTATTTATGATTCTAATAGTAATGAGTTTAATAATAGTATTAGCATCTTAGATAATACTAAGTATGCTAATAAGAATAAAAATAATCAACAACTAATGAGTTTTGATTATTTAACTAAAAACAGACCGCTTAAAGCAGTTATTAAACAAACAAGAATAGTTAATAACAAACCAAGAGTTAATACGATTTATTTATATGGACATCTAGAAGATAGTTCTACATTAATTATTGATTACAATAGTTTAACACCGAACTATACTTATAAAGTTGAAGAAGTTTATTTACTAAATAGTGAATATAACATTTATTTAGATGATCTTAGTGTGATTGATAAAACAACTAAGAGTTCATTACCTTATTCAACATTACAATATAATAATGCAATGCGTGTAATTAAGAACTTTGGAACAGCAAACCCAGAGTATGGTGATTTATTAGCTAATATTTACTACCCATCAATTTCAACCCAACCTGAAATTATGAACAATGTTAATTTCTTTGATGGTAAGATTATTTCTAAATCATCTTTAGATGGAAATATTGATGTTACTGTATCAGATAAGAAATTACAATTTAACCCTTGAATTTTTGCTAAGAACTTCTTACCATCAATTGCGATTGCTAAAGCTGAACTTAACGAAGCTAAATTATTAGATGAAGCTTTTAAAACTTTTGGGTACGAAATCATAGATAATAAAAAAGTTGATAAATTATATGATGTACCAACTTTTAATAATGATGGTATTATTAGACAAATTTCATTATGAACAAAAGATGGAAAAGCTCCTAAGAGCTTAGATGATCCAAACAACTTTTTTGTTAAGAAAAATGATCGATGAGAAATTAATACCTTACCTGGGGTTGTTACAAGACAAGGAGCAGCCGAGTTCTCTCCTCAATTTGTGCGATTAATTACACAAATCTACACTAATGATAAAACCATTAGAAACCAATATAAATTAGGACTTAAGGTTGTTAATATTGATGATGATAAAATCCAACAACCTTACACATATGTATCTGGTATTATTTCAAACACTAAGAAGTTTGCTAACAGTAATGTTAAATTAATTGGAATTGATTATAATAAAAACAAAAATAGTCCTAATACTATTAATCCTTATCAACAAATTTATTTAATTAATAAAGATAAAGAAAACTTAATTGATTTAATTAAAGATGAAGATATTAATAGTGATGGCACATATAATGTAATCATTAATCAAGTTGTAGCTCAACGCTACAATCTAAAAGTTAATGATGTATTTGATTTAGATATAACAAATCATATGCAACGATTAACTAATGAGTTTAATGACCAATCAAAAACTTATAGTGCTAAGTTTAAAGTTGTCGGAATTAGCTATTCATTAGTTAACCAACAAATGGTTATTAATCAAAAAATAGCTAATAAGTTATTAGGCTTTTATGAGTATGCTAAAAGAAAACAGTTTGAGAATGGTTTTAAGATTATTGAAGAACGAATGTTTAATGGGTTCTTTACTAAAGAAGATAAACCATTATTCTTTGATAATTTAATTTCATTCTATGCTCCATCAGGTTTATCTCCTGCTTTATTAACTTGACCAAGAATCAATTTAGCTGATCCAAACTCATTAGCAGGAACTGCAGACTGAATCTTCTTAATTAGTTGAGATAAAATTAATTCAATCTTAAATGGTAGTTTTGATCCAACAATTAAAACTTGACCAGGGTTTAATTTACAAAACTATGCCGCTTTATTAAATAAGATCATAAGAATCTATGGATCTGAAGCTAACTTAGCTTCGTTTAAAGATGTTGATGCTAACATCAAAAATTTAATCTTTGCTAATACAATTGATAGAACTTCATTCTCATTATTATTAATTATTATTCTTTCAATCCTACCAAGCTTAGTGATTATTATTGTTTTAATTGCTTCAACATTAGCAAATGAATCACAACGCTTGATTGCTGTGATGAAGATCTTAGGAATGAGAGATATGAAGAATGTAAACAACTTCATGTTTGTTTATCCAATTGTTTGATTATTAAATGTAATAGTAGCAACACCACTTTCATTTGGAATTATTTATTTATATAAATGAGCTGTGTTTAGTGCATTAAATATTGTCCTATTACCAGTTATTCCTTGATGAATCTTTGTAATCAGTTTTGGCTTTGTTGGTTTAGTATTAATTCTTGCTTGATTAAATACATATTACAAGACTACAAAACTAAATCTAACCCAAGCCTTAAATGAAACAAGAACATAATTAAATTTAATATTTATAACTAATAAAGAAAAAGCAAATAAGAGTTTATTTCTTGTTTGCTTTTTTTATATACATTTTATGTAGCTAAATAGTTATAATAAAAGTGTACTTATGTCGTAGACTTTTTATGAAAGGAATTTTAAATATACTATTAATGACAAGAAAGTTATTTATATGAGTAAATTTAAAAGTAAAAAGGGCTTAATATTAAGTGTTGGAGCAGTTTTAGCTGGTATTAGCTTAACTACTATAGTTGCTTCATGTGCACCAACTATAGCTAAAAAGACAACACCAACTCAAAATCAAAAAGTTGAAACAAATAAAGAAGTTTCAACAACAAAAACAACTCAAGATCAACCAGTAATCAAAGACAATCAAGTAAACAAAGAACAAATTCAAGACACTAAACAAACTGAATCAAAAGAGCTAAAAGAATACAAAGAAGCTAAAGAATTTGTAATAAGTAATTATTCTTCATATGTATTAGCTGATGAGAAAACAGTTGATCCTGAAGTTAAAGAATATGGTTTAACATTCCTAAGTGAGAGATTAGCTATATTAGAAAAAGTTAAAGCTAAAATCGATAAGAAAGAATCTTTAGCTGATATGGCTGATGAGCTATCAAAAATCAAGACACTAAAAGAAGATTGAGAAAAAATCCAAAAAGAAAACACTGATGCACTTAAATCTGTAAATCCTGATTACAAGGAAGATGGGGAAGTTCCTGAACAAGAAAACTGATGAAGTCCTGATCCTGATTCAAAAGCTAATAAAGCTAAAGGTGATAAAGTTCAAGGTGGTAAAACTCAAGGTGATGAAGTTCAAGCTGATCAACCAGCACCACCAGCTGATCAAGCAACATCTCCTGTTTCATCACCTGCACCAGCACCAGCACCAGCACCAAACCCATCTTCAAGTGCTGATGAAGAACGAACAAAAAGAGCAAGAAGTGTTTTCTTTATGTTAACACAACAAGAATTCGCTTTGAATAAATTATCAGATTTAACAATTGAAAAATTAAATGATAAACAAAAACTAAAAGAGATAGCTCAGAAATACAATGAGCATTTCAGAACTGTTGTTAAAAAATACAAAAATATTGAAATGTTAGCAAACAAATCTACTACAGTTGCTTATTTAGTTACATTCTTCTCTCAATATAAACAATTTGTTAACTTAATTCACCAATTAGTTTCTCCCTGTGTTTCCCACTTGTTCAATTACACCCTTAACTTAATGACGAGTTAAGGGTTTTTTTATTTTTCTTTTATATATTTATATATAAAAATAAGACTTATAAAAGAATGTAATGAGCAAGATTTTTTCAAAATTATTGCTGGGTTTTTCTCTTTTGGTACAAAAAGAGTTAAAATGCTTTATTTTGCTTTTATATTTTTATAAAAATATAAAAGTTTATAATAATTACAAAGATGCAAGAATTAAGATATCAAAACGAGTAAAAATATGAAAACAGACAACAAAACTTCTAAAAAAACTACAACTAAAAAAGTGAAAAGTTCACCTGCTATTTTAACTGGTCCCAATACTAAAAAGTCGGAAACAAAAATTGTAATTAGTTCGGTTGACGAACTGATGATGTTTAGTGATGAATATGATTGAGATGAAGAAATAAACGCTCAAGATTTTCCATTTATGACGTTTGATGATAAAACTAAACAAGAAGTAAAATCTGTTTTAGATTCAAATGAAACGGCTAAAAATGAAGTTAAAGAAGAATATAAAATGTTTTCATTATTTGAGACATTATTTGATCATTTTGATCTTTTAAAAGGGTGCTCAAAAACAAAGTCTAGTACCTTAAGAACAATATTGATTCAATTGCTTTCACACCGAATCAAAGGACCTAAAAGTATACTTGGTACAATGAAATCGATTGAAAAAGAAGAACAAGATGTTTTCTCTAAAAATTCATATTATCGATCTCTTGAGTATCTTGCAAAAAATTCACATATATTGCTTAAAAATTTAAACGACAAAATTAGCGAAAAATACGAAAGAAACATTAGTGTAATGTGGTTTGATTCAACCACAGCATATTTTGAAAGTTTCACTAGAACAGGATTAAAAATGCCTGGTTATTCAAAGGATGGAAAAACCAAAGAAGACCAAATTGTAATCGCAATGGCAACTGATGAAAATGGAATTCCAATTCACTATAAATGTTTCCCAGGAAACACACCAGACCAAAAAACATTCATTCCGTTTTTAGAAGAATTAGCTAGTATTTACGAAATTAAAAACATCACAATAGTTGGTGATAAGGGTATGAATAATGCTGAAAATATTAGATTCTTAGAATCTAACGGTTGAAATTATGTGTTTGCTTATCGATTAAAAGCAACTAAAAAAGAAATCAAAAATGCTATTACGAATTCTGACGATTATACTCAATTGAATGATAATTTAAAATACAAAATTATTGATTTGAAACCAGCAAATGGTGATAGTCAAGATGCTGCATCAACTAAAAGATTAGTGGTTGTTCATAGCGAAGAAAGAGCTAGAAAAGACCGACATGATCGAGAAGTTTTAATCAACAACTTCACTAAGAAAATGGACAAAAAAGGTGTTGTTACACAAGAAAAACTAATGGGAGCTAAGAAGTGCAGATACTACAAGGCTGTAGACAAAACGACTTATTATATTCTTGATCAAGAAAAGATTTTAGAAGATGAAAAATACGATGGTTTTTTCGTTTATATAACAAACCGATTCGATTTATCAATTCTAGAAATAATGGAAATTTATACTAAACAATGAAAAATCGAATCGAACTTTAGAACTTTAAAAAGTACACTTGAATTAAGACCGATTTACCTATCTAAATACGAACACATTTTAGGATATTTGTGTTTATGTTTTGTGTCTCTTGTTTTCTTAAGATTTATACTACATTGAATGAATGATGAATTAGTTGCTCAGGGATTAGAAAAAATTACAGAACAAAAATTAGTTGAAATCGTAAATGATGTTAAATCAATTAAAGAGATTGTTAATAATATGGTTGTTCAAGAAATTGATTTTGTTAACAAAGGCACAAAATCCAGCTGGATTATCTATGAAAAAGTGTTAGCTTGAGCATCCAAAAAAGGGATGATTTAACGGCATTATTTTTTTAAAATCTACAAGTGGGAAACACAGGAAAAATAATGTCAATTAAATCAAATAAATTTTTATTATTTTGTTAAATAATTTTATAATACTATATACAAATTAAAAAGATGAAGCTTGAAGATATAAAGCGGAGTAAATATGCGTAAGGACTTAATTGTTGTCGAGTCACCAAATAAAATTAAATCAATCCAATCTTATGTTGGAGATGATTATGTAATTGCTGCAACTGGAGGACACATCCGTGAACTTGCTAAAAGGGGCGGATATGACCCACAAACATATGATCTCCGTTGAGAAGTAATTAAACAACCAAACAGTAAATTTTCTAAACAAGAAGTAATCAATGATATTATTAATCTTGCTAAGAAAGCAGATAAAATTTTCTTAGCAACCGACCCTGATCGGGAAGGAGAAGCAATTAGTTGACACGTTTATGATATTTTACCAGATCAAGAAAAAGAACGTGTGCAACGAATTACTTTTAATGAGATTACAAAAAAAGCGATTCAAAAAGCAATTGATGATCAACATGATATTGATATTAACTTAGTTGGTTCACAATTTGCTCGAAGAATTTTTGATCGTGTTATTGGTTATCGACTATCAAGTTTAGTGCAAAGAAATTTACGGGGACAATCAGCAGGTCGAGTCCAGTCAATTGCTTTATTGTTTGTAGTACAAAGAGAGCTTGAACGACAACGTTTTGTTAAAGAAGAATGATACCAAGTTGAAGGGACAATTCAAAACAATATTTTTGTTTCTTTACGTAAACTACCATACCAAGTACCACTTTATAAACAATCTGAAAGCAGTGATAGTGATATCAGGTTTTTAAATAAAGAAGATGCTCAGTATGTAATTGATAATTTAGGTGATTGGTTTGAGGTTTATAAAGTTGATGAACCAAAAACAACAAGTGGTGATCAACAGATCCCTTTAACAACAGATAAACTATTACAAATGGCTTCAAATTATTTAAATTGAAGTTCAGCTAAAACAACAAGTGTTGCTCAACAAATGTTTGAAGGGATTCAAATTGGTGAAGAACATCTTACTTTAATTTCATATCCACGTACAGATAGCGAACGTTTAAGTGATGATTTTATAGTTAGCGCTCACGACTTCATTACTGAAACATTTGGTAATGAATACATTAACTTAAATGGTATTAAATCATCAAAGAAAACAGCAAATGTGCAAGATGCCCATGAAGCAATTAGACCAATTGATGTGCATACAACACCAAACATGATTAAACCCTTAGTGTCAGCTGATGTCTTTAAACTTTATAATTTAATTTGAACAAGAACCTTATCAGCTTTAATGAATCCACCAAAATTTCATAAACAAATTATCAGATTTATTAATAATGAATATAAGTTCTATACAAGTTATAAGACTGTTATTTCAAAAGGGTATTGAATTCTAGATTTTTATAGTAAACAATTAGAACTATATTCATTCTTACCACCTGTTATTAAAGTGGGAGATAAATTTAAGAAAAAACAAATTAATTTAGTTCAAAAAGAAACTTTACCACCTCCTTATTACACTGAAGCAACATTAATTGCTGCTCTTAAAAATGCTGGTGTTGGGCGACCATCAACATATGCTTCAATGGCAACAATTGGAACTAAGCGTGGTTATATTAATAAGGATAATGGTAAGTTAATTCCAACTCAACACGGAATTGAAATCATTAAAAAATTACAAGAATCATTCCCACAAATTATCTCAGCAGAGTTTACATCACAAATGGAAGATAAACTTGATTTAATTGCTAATGGTGAAATGGAATGAAAAGAACCAGTTAAAGAGTTTATTCCTGGTTTTTTAAGAGATGTTCAAAAAGCATACACTGAAATTGAAAAGAAACCATATGAAACAGTTCCAGATCGAGTTTGCCCACAATGTAGTGGTGATCTACAAATTAAATTTTCAAAACGAAACGTTAGTTTCATTGCTTGCTCGAACTTTCCAAAGTGCCGATTTGTTGAATCACTTGATGAAAAAGAAATTCTTGACGAAAAATGCCCAGAATGTAGTAATAATTTAATTAAACGAAAAAATAGAAAAAATAAACTATTTATTGGTTGTTCAGGTTATCCTAATTGTAATTACATCAAAACAACTAATAAATCAAATAAAAAAGAAACACAATAGGTGAATTAAATGCTTAAAAAAATTACAAACAAAGCTGAACTAGAAGAATTATTAAGTCAATCAACAACTCCAGTTCTAGTTGATTTCTATGCTGATTGATGTCCACCATGTAAGATGTTATTACCTGTTTTAGACAAGATTGAAGAAAAACATGGCGATGAATTTGCTATTGCTAAAATTAATGTTGACCAAAACCCTGATTTAGCATCTGAATTTAGTGTTAAATCAATTCCTGCTTTATTCTACTTCTTAAACAATGAACAAAAAGATAAATCAGTTGGTTTTCTTGATGAAGCAACTTTAGTAGCTAAATTAAGATCTCTTAAATAATTAAGTTCAATAAACTAATTAAATAAATAGTGCAAAAGACACAACTTTAGCACTATTTATTTTTTGTCTTTTTAATGGTTTTTATATTTTGATATTTAAAATAAAATATTAATTTACTTAACAACAAGCATATATAAATTAGTTAGGATTAGTATAATGTCTTAGTAATTTATTAAACTTAAGAAGTCTAACATAGTTAGACAGCTCAATTAACCTACATATTTAAAGACGCAAAAACAACAAAATTAGGAACATTTTTTATATTCCTTTTTTTTTTTTTTTTTGAAGGCAGCTTATTTTTTGCAAACTTTTATAATTGATACGGAGGAAGATGTATAAACAAAATTGATTAAATCAATGCTACTGATTGAATCATAGTAAATACATCAAATAAATATATCAATAATTACTAGTAATTACTAACTAACTCTTTTAAAAATAAGCCTATTAATTTATATAATCCCAAGCCTTAAATTACAAATAATAAAGTGAACAATTTGTTATTCTTTTTTAAGCGAACATATAGACAAGACAGAAACTAAGAATGGTAGTTTTTAGCTTTTGTTTATGTTTATATTCATTAGGTGGATTAAATATTATAGAAAATCAATCAACTAAAAATATAAAATCAAAAAAGTTAATTAATTTTATTTAAATGTTCCA
Source organism: Ureaplasma diversum (assembly GCF_000941095.1). Lineage (NCBI taxonomy): Bacteria > Bacillati > Mycoplasmatota > Mycoplasmoidales > Mycoplasmoidaceae > Ureaplasma > Ureaplasma diversum. The sequence continues at coordinate 624,857 of NZ_CP009770.1, read as the reverse complement.
TTATTATAATAAATTGCTTAATTTATAAAAGAAGTTTAAATGAGTAACTATTAGTAAATCAACATTATTGTTTTAGTGTACATCACAACACTAAAACTTAATTAGATATGAGGTTATATCATGAAGAAATTTCCTACAAGCAAAATACTTAAGGGAACATTAATTGTAGCTGCATTAAATGTTGTAATCCTGCCTGCTGTTTTAGTTTCACCATCAATTACATTAAGTGCTTTTGAAATTGAACAAATCCTTTTAGCTTTAAACAATGAGAATAACAAAGTAGTTTCTCATATCAATAAACTTGAAAGCAACAAGGATTCTGTTGATACTTTAGAAAGTAGTATTTTACAAACAGCTAATATCACTGATCAGGCTAATCAAGTGCTTTTGAAATATAACAGAGAAGATATTAAAAGCCATCTTAAAATCAAAGCAGTAAGAGATCAACTAGAAAGCAAAATCAACCAACTTAAAACTAAGAACGAAGCATTTAAACCAATTCTAGAACAAAACAAGCTGTTCTTAAACACAGTTGTACAGAATGCACAATTAACTGTTAAAAAAGCCGAAGATAAAGCTAAGAAAACATTAAGCATAGACTTACCAGGACTTAATGAAGCAAAACTAGAATTAGAAAATGCACTTAAAGAAGTTGATAAAGCAAAAGAATTAGCTAAGAGTTCAAAAGAACATACAGACAAACTTGTTGTTCTTGCTAAAAGGGTTCAAGAAGCAACAGAGAAAGTTAACAATCTTATTGTTGAACTAAATATCATTTCTCAAGACAACGATAAATTAAATACTAAATACCAACAAGAGCTTGATCGGCTTATTAATTTACTAACTTCAAAAATTGATGAAGCTAAAAACAATGATCTTGATTTAGTACAAATTAACAACTTAGTAGAACAACTAAAAGAAACAAATACTCAAGCTAATAGAGCAAACGAAATCATTAGTCAAGATTCAAAATCTAACCAACAAACAAAAGCTAAAAAAGATCAATTAGCTGATTTAGTTAAAACATCAGAACAAACAATCATTGCATTAAACTCAAAAGCACAACAAATCAAAAAAGACTTTGATGATCAACTAGATAACTTATCTAAAACAATTAATACAGCAACAAACAACATTCAAGCAGCTAATAACTTAGGTGCAGTAAATATTGAATTTTCTAATGCACAAAACAGAATCTCTTCTGATATTAAAGCCCTAAAAGAAAAAATCCAAAAAGTTAAATATGATGAAGTATTAAAAACAGCTGATGATCTAGAAGCAAAAGATCAACAAAACTTAGCTAATGCACTAACAAAAGCTAAATCTTTAGTTTCTAATTATCTAAAAGAAGCTGATCAATTAACTAATGAACAAAGAAGTAGTTTTGAAAGTGATATTAATAAAGCTACTACAGCTGAACAATTAGAAAACATCCAAAAAGCAATTGAGCTAACTAATTTAAAAGAAAAAACTAAGAAAGAGATTAACAAATTAGAGTTAATTTCAAAACAGCAAAAAGATCAACTAAACCAATCAGTTGACCAGCAACAAAATGATCAAGGTATTGAACAAATTCTTGATTCAGTTAATGAACTAAATAAACAAAAAGAAAGTGTTAAAGAACCAATTAACCAATTAAACAACGCTTCTGAGCAATTAGTTAAAAAGTATAATGATCAACTTGTAGAAGCTGATAGTTCTGAAAAAGTTCAAAAACTATTAGCAGATATCAAAGAATTAGATTCATATAAACAAACTAAAAAGGATGAAATTGAAACCTTAGATTCATTATCTGAAGCAGATAAAGAGAGTTTATATAATGAACTTAAATCAGCTGAAACTAAAGAAGCTGTTGATAGTATAGTTCAAAAAGCTAAGAGTTTAAATGAAAGTAAAAAGAATGCTTTAAATTCACTTAGTTCATTAAATGATTTAAGCGAAGAAGATAAGAATAGATTCAAATCATCAATAAATAAAGCAACTACTAATGAAGATACAAATAAAACATTAGAAGATGCTAAAGCACTTAATGAAGCTAAGAAAGCAACTAAAGAAAACTTAACTACACTAGATAATTTATCTGATGAACACAAAGAAGAATTAAAACAAAATGTTGCTGGTTCAGTATCTCTTGAAGCTGTTAATAGAATTAAAGAAGAAACTACTAAGCTAAACAATGAGAAGAAATTATTAATTGATAATGTTAATAAGTTAAATGATTTTGAGTCAGAACAAAAAAATAAATTCAAAGAACAAATCAAAAATAGTAAAGATCTAAATGAATTAAAAGAACTTGTTAATACTCTAAAAGAAATAGACCGATCTAAAGAAGAACTAAAACAATTAATCGACGAACCTAATAACAGAGTAGAAGATAAAGACAAACAAGCTCTTAAAACAGAATTAACAAAAGCAACTACTAAAGAAGAAGTAGCTAAAGTTAAAGAAAAACTAGAATTGGCTAAGAAGAAGATTGATGCTATTGATAAGATTAATGCTGTTTCTAATATTGATGAAGCTAAAAACAACAATTTATTCAACAAATTAAAGATGCACAGGATAGCGATCAAGTTGATTTAATTCTTGCAACAGCTAGAGATGATGTTGTCGCTGTTGCTAAAGCAAAAGCAAGATCAGAAGTTAATAAATTAAAATTCATTAGTAAAAAAGAAAAAGATCAGTTTATTAAATTGTTAGATAATCTAAACGTTCAAAATAAAGATACTTATGAAAATAAAGTTAAAGAGTTAACTAATAAAAACAAGGAGAAGGAAAACTTACACAAAGGTCTTGAATCTAAAAAAGAATTATTCTCACCAACATTACAACAAAAGATTAAACAGCAATTAGTAAACGAAGATGAGAAGACTAAATATGATGCATTAGCACAACAATATACTGAACTAGCAAGCACTAAAGAACAGATTAAACAAAAAATCAACTCATTAGAATGACTAGGGGCTAAAGATAAAGAAAGTCTTACTAAAAAGTTAATCAACCAAGAGAATGCTTCTACTTCTAGAGCAATAGAAACAGAAGCAAACCAATTAAATACTTTCAAGAAGAATTTAACTGATTCTGTTCAACAATTACAAAATATTGATCAATCTGAAAAAACAACTACTAAAGATCGAATTAAAGAAGCGATTACTAAAGATCAGGCTCAAAAATTACATGATGATTTAAAACTTAAATCTCAAAAAGCTGATGCTAAAAATCAAGTAAATTCTTTAAACAATATCAATAATAGAAAGCAAGGATATTTAAATGAAATCGAATCAGCTTCAAATGAAAGCAAAATATCAGCAATTGTAAACAGAGCTAAGAATCGAAGTAATTTAAACAAAGAAAAAGAAACTGCTAAGAATCAAATTCAAAATTTAAATTTAATTTCAAATGAACACAAACAAAGATTAAAGAATGAAATCGATTCTAGAGAAACTGTTGATAAAGTTAATGAAACACTTAACTGAGCAAAACAATTAAGTGAATTAAAAGCTCAAAATTCATTTGATAAATTAAAATTAACAAATTTATCTAAAAATACTAATGAAAAAGCAAAATATGAACAAGAATTATTAAATGCAGACACTAAGGTAGCTGTAACTAGATTAGTTAATGATTACAAAGCTAAAGAAAACGAAATTGTTAAGGCTAATCAAAAGATAGATCAACATAATAATTTATCTACAGAAGTTAAAAACAGCTTCAAGACTAAAATTAGAGAAGCTCAAACTAATAAAATCAATGATATTATCAATGAAGCAAAAACACTTGATACAAACAACTATAGAAATATCACTACTTTAAACGGTCTACAATATCTAAACGATACTTATAAAACTAACAAAGCTAAAGAAATTAAAAATCAAGCTACAACGCAAGCTTCAAATGCTAAATTGAAAGAAGCTGTTGATTTTAATAATTCTAAAAAAGAATATGCAGATAAAATAAATCAGTTTAGTTTATTAACACAAAAAACAAAAACAGACGCAATATCTGGTTTAAAAAACAATGACAACCAAAGCTCTTATAAAGAAAAATATGACAAGCTTAAAGAAAAAGAAGATATAAAGAAAGAGCGTCTAACTTTAATTACAACAACAAGTGAAATTACTAGAAAAGGTAGAGAAATTCTAGATTCACAATTAAGAGCAACTGATGAAGATCATGAGCTTAATAGAATCTTAGAAGATGTTGTGATGTGAAGAAATGAAGCTAAAATAAATAGTGATATAACATCATCTCTTAATAGCTCAAAAGCTAAGATACAAGAACTTGCTGCAAGTAATCAAGCAAATTCATCACAAAGTTTACAATCATTAAATAATTTTATTTCACAAAATACTAAAAATGAAGAAGACACGCTTGATGCTTTAAAAGTTAAAAATAAAGCTCTTAAGGATGGATTAAGAGAACGTATTATTAAATTCAATCAAAGTATGAGTACTAAAGTAGATAATACTAATACAAACGCTTCAAAACCATTAAATACAATTAATAATGATGAATTAACCAACACTAAAAACAAGTTGGAAGCTGATATTGAGAAGTATAAATCTATAAAACAATCTATTAGTAGTAATTTTGATCAAAGTTTTGATCAAAATGGTTATGATAATGTAATTGCTAAATCAACTCAAGTTTTAGCGAAACTAAACCAAAAAATTCAACTAGTAGATAAATATCAAACAATAAATAAAACACTTTTATCAAGCAAATTAGCTGAAAGAGAAAAAGAATGATTAGAAAGTAGATTACTTAAAGTAGCAAGAAACCCTGATGTCCAAATGTCTGAATTAGATGGTGTTCAAAATGATATCAATAATGCAATAAATGAACAAAAACGTTTACTCGACGCTTTTGCAGATGCAGAATTTGATCTTAATAAAACAATGGATGTTTTAAAAGATATTGATGCTATTAGTAAGAATAGACAAATTAATGCATCACACCAGTCAATAGTTCAAAAATACAACAATATAATGACTACAATAAAAAGTAGATACGATGATAGTGTCAACGAAGGTACACTACCACAATTGACAAGTGAAGTAACTAAATTAAATGATGGTTTAGAAATTTATGCAACAAAGTTCACAGAAGTAAAGAATTATATTATTAAACACTCTGGAACAGAACAAATTCAAACAGATGCTTGAGACCAATATGAAAAATCAACACAAAATGTTAGATTAGAATTATCAAAAGATGGTATCAAGGATTATGGTTACTATAAACAAACTATGGAAACTACATTAAATTCTGCTTTTGATGATGTTAAAAAGTTAGTATTCAAAAAGCAAATTGTAGAATTCATTGGTAATGGTAGATGATCACAACCAGGACAAGTTAGCTATAACTCACATGTTAATTTCACTATCTCAAATGCATATGTTGAAAATCCTTCTGCAAAAAGCAAAGCTCAAATAAAATTTGTTGAAAACAAAGGATATGAAACTACATACCCAAATATGCATATTAACTTCAATATTAGTGATGTAACAAATGGTTATACTGGTGGACATGATATATGAACTCACGAAATTTATTTCCACAGTTCAGACGATGATAAGATGGTATATCGACTTCAAAGTAAGAGATATAAACAACACACTTGATTTGTAATTAATAAAATGCCATCATCAACAAAATATGATAGAAGACTTGATCCTTGAGCATATAAAGTTGATAATGATAAAAAGAATTGATTTACTGAAGAGGATTTAGTTTTAACTGAATTTAAAGGTCAAAAAGTTAAATAATTTATCTTTATAATTAAAAGCTTATTCAGCCCAAAAAAAATTAATAAAAATAATCAAGAAATATAACTTAAAAACCGTTTTAAACCAGAAGGATTATACTTTAGTTTAGACGGTTTTTTGATATCTAAAATATAGTTATTTTATGTTGTATTGCAAAATGGAATTTATATTTTATATATATTTAATTAAAAGGCTAGTAAAACAACAAACTGTTTGATAAGTTTTATTGATTACATCACGAAAGTATTAATACTATAAAAAAACACAACTAATAGTAGTTGTGTAATTTATTGTCTTAAGATCTAGAAAAATATTCCATTAAGAATATCTAATTATTTGCAAAGTCATTCTCGTTAAATCATCTTCCCCTATCAGGGTTAGTGCTGTGTGCTGTTTTTTTATCAGTTTTTTGATCATATCTTGTTTTAACTGGTATTGCAAGGAATTTGTGTTCATCCTTTAAAGATAAAACAATGTCATTATTATCTCCGCTATGGAATTTGACTCTTCCGGTTCAAGAATAACGGCTTCTAGTTCAATCCTCTTCAATTCCACTAGTTAAAAATTCAACTCTAAAGTTTGGAAATTTTGAGCTGTAATGTTCTTTATTAAGAACTGGTTTCTTAGAATCTTTATCAAAATATGCAAAAGCAATAGTTCCAGAATTACCACCCTTACTTCATTTTCCACTACCTATAAGACGTAGCACTTCAAATTTGAATATTTCTTTCTTTACTTCATCTTCAGCATTAGCTAAAAGAGCTTTTTGACCTACTATGAATTCTAAATTTTTAGTTGAACCCTTAGTTGCCAATCTATCTATAACAGGTTTCATTAAAGTGTAATATTTCGTTCAACCTTTATCTGTTGTTTCATCATTACTGCTACGTGTTGATATATAGTTTTTAACTGATTGGAAAACAACATCATAATAGCTAAGAGTTTCATAATATTCAGTGAACTCATGAGTTAGATTTTTAATTTCATCATCACCCATATCTGAATTAAATTTATCACTAACTCGTTCTAATAATACATTGTAATTTTGAGATATTGATTGATGAGAAGAATTTAGTTGTGTATATTTAGTAATTGCACTAGTATCAGAAAGCTTATCAACATATTTTTTTAATTCATTTTTTGCAAGAGTATATTTGTTTACTATATCTTCTCTATTTTTAATTGCTTCGTTTATTTTTGTTTCTAAAGCACTGAAATCACTAGTTCCAAGATCTTTATTTTTAACATTGTTTTTAATGTTGTTTTCATATTTTTCTTTATCTTTTTGACTTAGTGAGCTACCTTGTACATTGCCTTTTAAATTAGAATATTTAGTAGCTAATTCTATTTTTTGTTCAATTCATGATTTTGTTTGCTCATATTTAGCAATTGCATTATCATAACCGTTCTTATCAATCTCACGACCAAATGCTTCACTAATTGATTGTTTGATTTCATTATATTTTGAGATATCAGCTTCTAATTTTTCTTTAATCTTGGTTAATTCTTCTTTGCTTTCTAAATTATCAGGTTTTTCTGCTTTAGTTTTAGCTTCATCAATCAAACTGTTTACATTTTTATTAAACTTAGTAATATGAGAATTAATTTGGTTGTTTAGATTTTGATTCTTTGTTTTTAAATTTTCTAAAGAGTCGCTGTCTTGTTTAGTATTTGATTTAATAAGATTTTGTAGATTTTCTAAATCTTGTCACATTTGAGTATTATTTGTAGCCAATTCCTTCATTTTTGTTAATGAAGTTTTTGATGCGGTTGTTATTTTTGAATTTTTTAATGATTCTTCTTTTCAAGAATTTACTTTTTGTGGGATATTATTGATAACCTGATCATTATCACTACTTCTCAATTCTTGTTCTAAACTTCTTTTACCAGCAGCGGTTATCTCACTAGTTGATTTAATTAATTGCAAGTGGCTATTTTTTGAATCATTCTTTTGTTTGAGTTGATCATATTTTTGTTTAGCTGGATCTTGACCATTATTAGTCTTAATATATGAAACAGCTTCTGATTTTGTTTGAGAAGTTAATAAATCTAATCCATTTATTTGTTGTGCATACTTTTTCTTAGCATCGTTTAATGTCTTAGATTCTTCGGCTTTTCTATTTGTTCCATTCTCATCATTTGCATTTTTAATTGCACCAGTAACATTATCAATTTCAGATCTTGTTAAATAATCTTTGTTGTTATTTACTTTAGTACTAGCTTGTTGTTTGTATGCTTTAATTTTATTATTTTCTTGTTTAATAGCATTAATAGCTGTATTTCCATTTGCTTCTAATAATCTATTATTTAAATCACTTTGTTGTTTAGTACTTAATAAATTATTAGAATCTATTTCATTTTTAGCTGCTTGTTTAGTTTTATTTAGTTCTTGTGCTTCTTTTAATATACTGTTTGATGTAGCGATTGTAGTTTGGTTTTTGATTTCATCAGTTTTATTTGTTCTATATTGTTGGTTTAAAAGTTGTAATTTATTTAAATCAGTAATATTTTTCGCATTTTGAGCATCAAGTTGCTTTGCTTCATTAACAATGTTATTAATTTGATCTTTTTGTGCAGATTTAACTTTTTCTTTAAGAGCAGTTCTAACAGTTTGTGACATATTTGTTAATTTATCAATAGCTTGATTTGCTTTAACAATTTCACTCTCTCTAGATTTGTATTCATTTGCTAAATTTTGAACTTCTGATTTAGTAGTTTTGTTTAGAATTAGTTCATTATATTTAGTATTAGCATTTTGTTCTTTTGCAATTTCAGTTAGGTTAAGTTTTTGAAATGAATTTTCTTTTTTGAACTCTTCTAACTCATTAGCTAAAGTTAATGTTTTATTTACTTCATTAGAATCGTTTTTTGAAGCAATTTCATTTAATAGTCTTTGTTTATGTTCAGGTGAAATTAAAGTTAATTTTTCAATTTGTGTTTTAGCATTTGATTTAGCTTTATTTAGCTGACTTTCATTTTTAGCTCTATTTAGAATTCTCTGTATTTCTTCATCATTTTCTGCTAAATCAATTTGATTTTTATAATTTTCTTTTTTACTGTCAATATCACTTAAACCAGCGACATCATTTTTAGCTTGTTCTTTTTGTGATTTAAGTTTTAGATTATCGTGTAATTTTTGTGCTTGATCTTTTGTTGGTGCATCTTTTATTTGAGTTTTTATAGATTGTCTTTCATTATCTTCAATGTTCTTTAATGTGTCAACAGAAGACATTAATTCTTTCTTGAGATTATCTAGCTCAACAGCTTCTGTTTCTAGTGCTTTTGCAGATGGCTCGTCTTCTTTTTCAGTAAGCTTAGCAATTAAGTCTTGTTTATTCTTATCACCTGTAGATTCTAAGCCTTCAATTTTTTGTTTAATTTGTTCTTTAGTTTTCGCTAGAGCATCATATTTATCAGCTAATAAAGTATACTTATCTTTTTGATCTTCATTAATTAGTTGTTCTTTAATCTTTTGCTGTAAAGCTGGTGAGAATAAATCTTTTTTAGATTCGAGACTCTTATATAAATCTTCTTTTTCTTTATTCTTTTCAGTAAGTTCTCTTAGCTTATCATCAAAACTTTGTTTGTTTTCAAGAGTTAAATCATCTAATGTTTTAATGAATTCATCTTGTTCTTTTTGACTAAGGTAGTTAAGTTTATGGATTTCAGATTTTGCTTTGAATTTAGAAGCACTAACAAAATCATTTCTCGCTGTTGCAAGAATAGATTCGACTTCATCACTATCTTCAGCTTGTTCAATTTGTTTAATAAATTCGTTTTTCTTATCTTGATTAGCATCTGTTAAATCATTAATAGCTTGGACTGCATCAAGTTTTTTCTTAGCTAATTCTAGTTTTTCTTTAACTTTAGCAACTTCTTCTTTAGTAGTTGCTTTTGTTAATTCCTCGTTGAGAGATTGCTTGTCTTGTCCTGATACCTTGCTGTTTGAATCATTAATTAATAACTTAACTTCTTTTTTAGTTTTTTCAACTTCTTTTAGGGTTGAAGTTAATTCATTTGCTTCTTGAATATTTTTCTTATCTTTAATTTGTTTTACAAATTGTTCTTTTTGAGTAGATTCAAAATGTTCTAATTTATTAACTTCTTCAATTAGAGATTTCTTTTCGTTTTCAAGTTTAATAGCTTCTTCTTTAATTTTGCTTACTGCTTCAATTGATACTGAATTAATAATGTTTTGTTTTAATTCTTCTTTGTGTTGAGTTGATAAGTTAGTTAAAGCTTCTAAACTTGCTTTAGCTGATTTTTTAGCTTCATTAAGTGCTTTGGCATTTTCTAAAGCTTTATTTGCTTCTTCACTAGTTGTAGATTTATTTATTAATGATCTAAATCGTTTTTGATCATCTTCACTTAAATCTGATAATGATGCTAGAGTACTTAGACCATCCTTTTTACTTTGATCTAAATTCTTAGCTTTTTGAACTACATTATCAACAGCTTCTTTAGTTTCAGCAGATTTTAGTTCTTCGTATAAGTTTTGTTTATCAGTTTCAGATAATGAATTTAAACCATCAATTTCGTTTTTCTTTTCTACTTTATAAGTATCTAAATCTTTTAGATCAGCTAATAGTTTTTGAACTTTTTCAGAACTATCAGCTTCTACAAGTTGATCATTATACTTTTTAACTAATTGATCAGAAGCATTGTTTAATTGGTTAATTGCTTCTTTAACACTTTCTTTTTGTTTATTTAGTTCATTAACTGAATCAAGAATTTGTTTGATTCCTTGATCATTTTGTTGTTGGTCAACTGATTGATTTAGTTGATCTTTTTGCTGTTTTGAAATTAACTCTAATTTGTTAATTTCTTTCTTAGTTTTTTCTTTTAAATTAGTTAGCTCAATTGCTTTTTGGATGTTTTCTAATTGTTCAGCTGTAGTAGCTTGGTTGATTTCACTTTCAAAACTACTTCTTTGTTCATTAGTCAATTGATCAGCTTCTTTTAGATAGTTAGAAACTAAAGATTTAGCTTTTGTTAGTGCATTAGCTAAGTTTTGTTGATCTTTTGTTTCTAGATCATTAGCTGAGCTGTTTTTAATACTTCATCATATTTAACTTTTTGGATTTTTTCTTTTAGGGCTTTAATATCAGAAGAGATTCTGTTTTGTGCATTAGAAAATTCAATATTTACTGCACCTAAGTTATTAGCTGCTTGAATGTTGTTTGTTGCTGTATTAATTGTTTTAGATAAGTTATCTAGTTGATCATCAAAGTCTTTTTTGATTTGTTGTGCTTTTGAGTTTAATGCAATGATTGTTTGTTCTGATGTTTTAACTAAATCAGCTAATTGATCTTTTTTAGCTTTTGTTTGTTGGTTAGATTTTGAATCTTGACTAATGATTTCGTTTGCTCTATTAGCTTGAGTATTTGTTTCTTTTAGTTGTTCTACTAAGTTGTTAATTTGTACTAAATCAAGATCATTGTTTTTAGCTTCATCAATTTTTGAAGTTAGTAAATTAATAAGCCGATCAAGCTCTTGTTGGTATTTAGTATTTAATTTATCGTTGTCTTGAGAAATGATATTTAGTTCAACAATAAGATTGTTAACTTTCTCTGTTGCTTCTTGAACCCTTTTAGCAAGAACAACAAGTTTGTCTGTATGTTCTTTTGAACTCTTAGCTAATTCTTTTGCTTTATCAACTTCTTTAAGTGCATTTTCTAATTCTAGTTTTGCTTCATTAAGTCCTGGTAAGTCTATGCTTAATGTTTTCTTAGCTTTATCTTCGGCTTTTTTAACAGTTAATTGTGCATTCTGTACAACTGTGTTTAAGAACAGCTTGTTTTGTTCTAGAATTGGTTTAAATGCTTCGTTCTTAGTTTTAAGTTGGTTGATTTTGCTTTCTAGTTGATCTCTTACTGCTTTGATTTTAAGATGGCTTTTAATATCTTCTCTGTTATATTTCAAAAGCACTTGATTAGCCTGATCAGTGATATTAGCTGTTTGTAAAATACTACTTTCTAAAGTATCAACAGAATCCTTGTTGCTTTCAAGTTTATTGATATGAGAAACTACTTTGTTATTCTCATTGTTTAAAGCTAAAAGGATTTGTTCAATTTCAAAAGCACTTAATGTAATTGATGGTGAAACTAAAACAGCAGGCAGGATTACAACATTTAATGCAGCTACAATTAATGTTCCCTTAAGTATTTTGCTTGTAGGAAATTTCTTCATGATATAACCTCATATCTAATTAAGTTTTAGTGTTGTGATGTACACTAAAACAATAATGTTGATTTACTAATAGTTACTCATTTAAACTTCTTTTATAAATTAAGCAATTTGTAATAATGACGGAACATTTAAATAAAATTAATTCACTTTTATTATTTTATATTTCAACCAGCTTGATTTTCTATAATATTTAATCCCGACCTATCACATATAAACACAAACAAATGCTAGAAACTGCCATTCTTAGCTATTGTATAGTTTATTTGTTCGCTTAAAAAAGAATAACAAATTGTTCACTTTGTTATTTGTTATTTAAGGTTTGGGATTATATAAATTAATAGGCTTATTTTTAAAAGAGTTAATTAGTAATTACTAGTAATTAATGATATTTTTATTTGATGTATTTAATATGATCCAATCAGTAGCATTGATTTAATCAATTTTGTTTATACATCTTCCTCCATCTAAATTGTAAAAGTTTAAAAAATAAGCTCTTCTAAAAAAAAAAAAAAAAAGTTGAATATAAAAGATGTTCCAAATTTTGTTATTTTACAACTTTCAATTTAGTATTTAAGCTATGCTTAAACATATAATGTTTATAGTTTTGTCCTAAAGTTAAAATACTTTATGAAGTTAAAAAGACAATAATTTGTTTACTTTAATAACTATTAAATTAATTTATATATCAAAAAGGAGCTGGTATTAAAGCCAACTCCTTTTTTGTTTGATAAACCTAATATTAATTCTTCTCATCAAAGAACTTCTTTTTGTTTTCGTACCACTCTTCCATTGAACCAATTTCAATACAAGCAACAGGGCAAACTAAACAACAAGCTCCACAAGAGATGCACTTTTCATCAGCTCATGCTTTATTATCTGCATCAACATGAATTGCATCAACTGGACAAACTGCTTCACATGATTGACAACCAATACAGATGTCTCGATTAACAATTGCAATTGTTTTAGTTGAACCCATAACTATTCTCCTTAAATTAATATTATTTAATGATCTTATAAACTATTTGTTGGTTTAATATATCCTTATTAATTAGATTCTTATTAACTACTAAATAATAAGACCTTTGTACTATTTGATTTGTTTTAGTTCCAAAGTATTTGTTTTTATAATATTCTCTTAGATTTAATTGTATTTGGTTATTAATGATTGAAAAATCATTAATAAAATAACCTGATAAATCATATAATGCTGCTTTAGAAAAGATAGTTGATATATTTTTAATAATTAATAATGATTGGTTATTGAAATCAATATTACTTAATTTATTCTTTAAATCTAAAGCATATTTATTATTTTTAATATTAAAGAACCTATTAAAATCAGATTCATTAGTAATTAATGAAACATTTTCATCAGCTCATTGATTATTAATTACATTAGATCCTTTTTGTTTACTAAAAGAAGAATATGTAGATTTATTCTCTACTATTAAATTATTAAAAGCAACATTAAAATCTTGATGTCAATCAACAAGCTCATAAGCTAAACTAGCTTGCTCAAAGTTGGTTTTGTTGATTAGACTTATTCGATTAGTATTTATACTACAACTAGCTAATGTACTAAAACCAATAATAGATATAAAACCAATAGAACCTATTGTAATTAATCATTTATGTTTTAGTTTCATTATTAGTTCCTTTTTAATAATTAATTAGATAGATTAAAGCTATTTTATTTAAAGTATTTAAAATTAATATCTAAATAGTTTATTTCATAACAAAATTCTTAGCAGCAGGAACTTTGTTTAAACCAGGGATTCGATAAATAGTTGTTGTAATTGCTATTATCATATTAGCAGCATAATTAACTTCAAAGCTTTCGATTTTGATTGTAAAGTTAACTGGAGCATTTAATAAGTTAGGATCTGCAGATAAAGAATATGGTGTTTTAGCCATGCATAAATACATTTGATCTGTTTTTAAATTAGCTAACTGTTCTTTAGCTAAAGCTGATAATTCATATGAATCAGCTAAATAAACTTTTTTAATTACTTTGTTTATTTTTGTTAAGATATCATCTTCTAAATCATAGATTGGCTTAAACTTAAATTTATTAGTAGTTAATAACTGTTTTGTTTTAGTAGCTATTTCTTCACTTTTTGAACTTCCATAAGAGTAAGCATAACTACGAGCATGATTGATTTGATATTGATCTAGTAATGATTCTAAATAAACTAATTCTTCTTCACTATCTTGTGAATGAACATTAATATAAGCAATAAAAGGAATTTGGTATTGTTTTAAGTGTTCAAAGTGTCTAAGTGAATTAGAGAATCCTAATTTAATTTGATCAGCTTCATTTGGATTATCTGCATTAGCATGGTATTTGATTGATCTTAAACTGATTACAATTCCTATTAAATCAACTTCTAAATCAAATGAAGCTGCTTTAATGTTCATAAACTTTTCTAATCCTAAATCAGATCCAAATCCACATTCAGTTACTACACAATCAGCTAATCCCATTGCTGTTTTAGTAGCTATAACACTATTACACCCATGTGCAATATTAGCAAAAGGTCCACCATGAACAAGTACTGGATTATCTTCTTTAGTTCTTACTAAATTAGGATATAGTGCATCATCTAAAATAGTCATGATTGCATCAGTAATTTCTAATTGTTCAATAGTAATTGGATTATTATCATAATCTAAAGCAACAATCATTTTAGCAATTCGGTTTTTAAAATCATCATGATCATTACATAAACAAAACAAAGCCATTAAATCTGAAGCTGCAGTAATATTAAAACCAGTTTTGATGTGGTGGTTTTTAATTTGATAGTTAATTTCTCTTAAGCATCGATCATTAATATCTAAACAACGTTTAATAAAGATTTTTTCTGGGTTAATATTTAGTTTTGAATTAAAATAAATTTCATTTTCAATAACAGCAACAATTAAGTTATTAGCACAAGCAATAGCATGTAAATCCCCACTAAAGTGAAGGTTGATCTTATCAAATGGTTGTAAATAAGATAATCCACCCCCTGAACCTGTTCCTTTCATTCCAAACACAGGACCAAGTGAAGGTTCACGTAATGCCCCAACTGTTTTAAGTCCATGCTTATTTAGTGCATCAACTAAACCAATACTAGTTGTTGTTTTTCCCTCACCAGCTGGAGTTGGGTTCATAGCTGTTATTACGATTAATTTAGTATTTGGATTATAAGTTTTTGCTTTTTTGATTTTAGCAATTTCACTTCCATATAAATCATATTCATCTATTGATAAATTATGTTGTTTAATGACTTGTTCAATAATTTTCATATTTACCTACTTTACTTCTTGATATTTACTTTTCTTTTTAAAATAAGATACATCAAATAAAAGATTAATCCAAGGATAATTGATAATACTAAAAAGATTACAAAACCCCTACGATTTGCTTGTTTCTTTAAAGCAATGATTTCATCCCCTGAAATGATTTCATTTTGATAAAAACTATGAATCCGATTTAATCGGTTGTGTGCTTGGAAAATAACTCATAAATGAATTAAAAATGTTGTAGCTATAATTGTTCCTAATCCAATAACAGCATACATTGGATTTTTATTCATATAATTAGGATCTTTAATATTTAAAACTACTAAACTACCAAAGTGTGAGTTCTCTGCTGCATTTAAATATAGATTCATAAAATAAGCAACAACGAAAACTCCAGCTATACAGAAAGCAGATGTTAAATAAACATATGCTGCTACTCAGTTAATGTTAATGTGAGCAACAATTAATTTTCGATAGATATTAACAATAAAGTTGGTTGCTTTACTTCGATCAAATTTATTGTTCTGGTATTCATACTCTTTTTTAAAGTTGATTAAGTTGCTAGATGCAATTGCTAAAAAGAAAATAATAACAACAGTATAAACTAGTGTTGGTAAAAAGATTCAAGCACTTAAACTATTTACAACTACTTCATAAGCTAATCAAGAAATTAAAGCAACAGCTACTAAAAGTAATAAGGTTCAAAATAAAACTTTATTACGCATTGAACCGATTTCTTTTTTATAGAAATCTGGCATTTTAGTTTTATCTAAAGTTTGATAAACGGTTTGGATTTGAGATGAAGAATCGATTTCAATCTTTTCTTGTTCATCTAATGGTTGATAAATAAAATCGTTAAGATTTCGTGGAATAAAACTTCTTGTTTGAACACCATGTTGATAACTTTGATAATCAGCTAATCCATAATTTGCTGCAAAAACTGGTTGTTGGTATACTGGTTGAACCATTGGCTGCATATATGGTTGCTGAACATATACAGGTTGTTGATAATAAGGGTTTTGATTGTTAGGTTGTTGGTATATTTGTTGTTGTTGAACAATTGGTGGTTGTTGAATATAAGGTTGGGGCTGGGGTTGGTTTTGTGCTTGCATCTGAGCTTGCATTGGCATCTGATTTAATTGATTTTGAGCCATTAAAACTGGTTCATTTTGATTTAAAGCATAATTTTGATTAACTATTGCTTGTTGGTTGTTAAATGAACCTAGTTGTTGGTTAGTTTGATTAACTACTGGATTAGGATTTTGTTGTTGAACTAATTGATTATCATTTCTTATTACAAAAGCTGTTTGATTATCTACATCATTAAAATCAGCAATAAATTCTTCAGTATTTAAAACTCTACGGTTGAATTTAGATTGATTATTATTAGTTGTATTATTGGTTTGGTTATTGTTTTGATTGTTTCAATCTCTATCACGTGACATCAAACCACCCCTATCTTATTATTTAATAATTATATAAAAATTTAATAGCTTACAAAATAATAAAAAAAGTAAGGAATTTAATTCCCTACTTTAAAACTCTTTATTTTGTTATTTATGCTTATCTTTTTTAAGCTTTATTACTATCTTCACTAACTACTTGATTAGATGAAAGAGTGCATGCATTCTTATCTAATTTAACTTTAGTAGTTCCTGTGTGACGGTGTCATGATTTATAATCTTTAGCTTCTGCTGCAATTGCTTCACATTCACAAGGATAAACATTAGCTAAACCATATGCATCTTCATTATGGTTAATGATATCAATGTGTGATAATTGTTCAGTTGCACTTAATCGTGGTCTTGTAATAAAGACAATAATTATTGTTAGTACAAACGCATAAGCTGCTGCAAGTGCAGTTGCACCGACTTGGATTCCAAATAAGTATCCACTAGCAGCATATGAAATAGATGGTAGAACATTAACAGATGCGAACGCACCAATTAAGATTGAACCAGTTACCCCACCCATACCGTGAACTGCTCAAACTTCAAGTGAGTCATCAAAGTGGAAGTGGTGCATTAATTTAGCACATGAGAAGCAAACTAGAACCGCGGCCACACCAACAGGAACAGATGCTCAAATTGGAATATATCCTGCAGCTGGTGTAATTGTTGCTAATCCAGCAATTGCTCCAGTTACAAGTCCAACTGATGTTGGTTTGTGGTTTTTGTTAAAGATTGTTTCACAAATTGCTCAACCAACCATACCGATTGCTAAAGCAATAATTGTATTAATTCATGATGTTGGTGCAACAGATAAGAAGTAAGATACTTTTTCTTTTACACCAGGTAAGGTTTCGATTTCATTTGAAGTAAATGCTGAACCACCAACATTGAATCCAAATCAACCAAAGAATAGTAATGTTGCTCCAACAACAACCATTGGAATGTTGTTTGAACGGTTTTTATCGCTCTTTAAAATCACACGTTTACCAAGCACGAATGAAGTTGCTAAAGCTCCAAATCCTGCTGTTGTATGAATTACAATCCCACCAGCGAAATCTAAAACCCCAGCAGCTGCAAGGAATCCTTGACCTCAAATTCAGTGTGCGAATGGAATGTAAATAAAGTATTGTCATAATACAAGGTAGACAATATAGTTTCTAAATTTCATACGATCAGCGAATGCTCCAACCATTAAAGGTGGTGTAATAATTGCAAACGCTAATTGGTATGCAAAGAATAGAATTAAAGGCACGCCCCCACTAAAGTTAGAGAACACTAGCCCAACATTTCCAGCTCATCCATGAACTCCATTTGCATCAGCAACTGATCCATCGAATAATAAGTTTCTAAATGCAAAGTAAGTAGAAATGTCACCAATTATACCTTTTCCAACTGATGGACCAAACGCAAGTGAGAATCCACCAAAAATTCAAATTAAAGTTGTTACTCCTAAAGAAATAACACATTGGTTAATAATTGTAAGTGTTGATTTTCGTCTTACTAACCCTCCATAAAATAAGGCAAGCCCTGGAGTCATTAATAAAACAAATGCAATGGCAAGTGCTGCTAACAGTGTGTTCGTTGGATTAAATCCAACAGCTTCTAGAGTTGTTCCTGTGGCTTTTAGATCAACAAACGATAATTCATGTGTTGAAAAGTAAATATCTTGATTAACACCTCAAGTTGACACTGTTATCACCCCTCTTTAGTTTAATGTTCGTGATTATTTTCTTGTTGTACATTTACTGCTTTTTTAGCTTTAGTACCTGTAGCTTGGTGTCATGATTTATCGGCTGCTTCACATTCTTCTGCTTGTGCACAAGAAGGTAATGCAATTTCAAGACCATATGCTTCTTCACCGTGTAATAATTCATCAACGTGACCTAATTGTTGTGTTGCACTTAAACGTGGTTTTGTGATGAACACAATTAAACAAGTGAATGCAAACGCATAAGCAGCAGCTAAAGCAGTTGCTCCTACTTGTAATCCAAACAATGTACCGATTGCTTCTTCACCTTGGAGATATATTCCTGAAGCAACAGGGTCTGGATTAATTGATAATGCACCTAATTGAATACCAGGGTTTACATCAAATGATGCGAACGCACCAATTAAAATAGAACCAGTTACCCCACCCATACCGTGAACTGCTCAAACTTCAAGCGTATCATCGAAATGGAAGTGGTGCATTAATTTAGCACATGTGAAACATACAATAACAGCCATAATACCAATTGGAACTGATGCTCAGATTGGTACATATCCTGCAGCTGGTGTAATTGTTGCTAATCCAGCAATTGCTCCAGTTACAAGTCCAACAGATGTTGGTTTGTGGTTTTTGTTGAAGATTGTTTCACAAATCGCTCAACCAACCATACCAATTGCAAGTGCAATAATTGTACTTACTCATGAAGATGTGGCTATAGTTCAAACTGCAGCATCATTACCTGCAAATCCTGATCCACCCACATTAAATCCAAATCATCCAAAGAATAGAAGAGTTGCTCCTAAAATAGTCATTGGAATGTTGTTTGGACGGCTCTTATCATTTTTAAGAAGAACACGTTTTCCTAGCACAAATGAAGCAGCTAAAGCTCCAAATCCTGCAGTTGTGTGGATTACAATACCACCCGCAAAGTCAATAACCCCAATAGCTGCAAGGAATCCTTGACCTCAAATTCAGTGTGCAAACGGAATGTAAATTAAGTATTGTCATAACACAAGGAAGACAATGTAGTTTTTGAATTTCATTCTATCTGCAAATGCTCCTACCATTAATGGTGGAGTAATAATTGCAAACGCTAATTGATAAGCGAAGAATAAAATTAATGGAACCCCATTTGTAAAGTTAGCAAAGACAATGCCCACAGGACCTGATCATCCTGCTACTCCTGATCCATCAGCACCATTAAATAAAAGGTTTCTGAATGCAAAGTAAGTAGAAATATCACCAATAATACCCTTACCAACAGAAGGACCAAATGCAAGCGAGAATCCACCAAAGATTCAAATCATTGTAGTGACCGCTAAAGAAACAACACATTGGTTAATAATTGTAAGTGTTGATTTTCGACGGACTAATCCCCCGTAGAATAAGGCTAAACCTGGTGTCATTAAAAGGACAAAGGCAATTGCTAATGAAACAAGTAATGTGCTTGTTGGATTATACCCAACACTACTTAGTTCAGTTGCAGTTGCATTTGCACTAACTCATGTAAGGGTATGTTGGCTGAAGTAGATATCTTTATCTACTCCCCAATTTGAAATTCCCATAGCAAATTTCACCTCATTAAAATAGTTATTTTTTTATATTCACACAACACGAAAAAAATAAGCACGATTGCATAAATATAAAAAAATTATATAACTAAATACAATAAAAAGGTTAAAACAAATAAAAAAACTACCAAAATCCAAAAAGATTTATCTTTAATTTTAATATTTAAACAACTAATAATTTTTTAAACTAAAAGTGGAGATAATAAAAAAATAATCCCTTTTTAGTTATAAACTAATAAGAGCTTATTAATTATTGTTTATGGAATGATAATAAGTGAGCAATTTGATCTTTAAGATTTTGTTCTTTAGTGTTTTGGTTTTGGATCTTTAAATAGTCATGATATCTTCAATAACTAATTAGGTTTTTAGCAACCGCTTTTTTAATAGCACAAGCAGGTTCGTTAATATGTAAACAGTTTGAGAATTTACAATTTTTAGCAACATTAGCAAAATCATTATAAGCGGTTGCCATTTGTTGTAATGATAAGTTGACTTCTAAACTACCAAACCCTGGTGTATCAACTAAAAACCCATCTGCAAACCGGATCAATTTAGTTGATGTTGTTGTATGTTTTCCCCGGTTTAAAAACTTAGAGATTTGTTGGGTTTTACGATCTAAACTTGGATCTAAGCGATTAATCAAAGTTGTTTTACCAACCCCACTGTTCCCAGCTAAACAGACAGTATGATCTTTAATTAAGCTTTTAAGTTGATTAAAATCATTTTGATCACTTAAATTAAAGACAGTGTAATTATCTTTTCTATAATCATTAATAATGTTATTGATTCAAGTTTTATCTTCAACTAGATCATACTTACTAAAAGCAATATATACATTTTTAATATTTCTAGCTTCATAAAAAGCTAAGTATTTATTTAAAGCTAGTGTATTTAAACTAGGTTCAACAATTGATACTACAACTAGCATAATATCAACATTAGCAACTTTAGGACGAACTAGTTGATTATATCGTTCTTCTAATTCTACTATTACATATTGATCATCAATTTGCTCTAAGATTACATCATCTCCAACCATTGGTTTTAAGATGTGACTATCATGTAAAAAGATACCTTTTGGAACTACTTTTAGTTCTTGGTTTAGATCATAAATATAAGCAGAGAACTGATTAGCAATATTACTAACTATTTTAGCTTTCATTACTTTATATCCTTCCTACTGCTTTTAGTATGATCACAATTAATAAAATTAAAGCTAAAGCACTTAAACTAATTACAGTTAACAAAACTACTCATTTCTTTAAATACCAAGGATAGTGTTCATTTTTAATTGAATGTAATTTAATTTCATCAGCACTTTCAAACACCATCTTATTAAATGGTTTAATTAGTTCTTGATTAATGATCAGATCATTTGCTTTAACTAGTTCTAGATCAGCTAGAAATTGTTTAACATTAACATATTGTAAACATCGATCATCATTTTTTCAAGCAAAGCAACGAATTAATATGTTATCGATTCCAATTGGGATCGTAGGGTTTGATAAACTTAATGGTTTATAGTCATAGTTATATCAAGCTCTCATCTTAGCTTCATCACTACTTTTCTCATCAACAAACTTAAAGAATGGATATTGGTTAGTGATTAGTTCATATAACATTACTCCAAGTGAGTGTAAATCATAATGTTTATTATAAACATCCTTAAACAATTGATCTTTATATGTGAAACTAGAGTTGTTTTTCTTTCTTTTAGTAAGTTCTTTATAAAGATTAAGAATAGTAGGTGGAGCATATGGGACTGTACATTTAATATCATGATCAATGGTTGTTATTTTCATTTGATCATAATAAACACTAGAGATGCCATAGTCAAAGATTTTAATGGTCTCTGTTTGCAAATCAATCATACAGTTTTCTGGTTTAAGATCACGGTGAATAACACTAGGTTCACTTTCATGAAAAAGCATAATACCATGAGCAATTTGTTTAATGAATTCAATTGCTTTAATATAACTAATACTTTTGTTTTGATTTAAGAAGTCTCTTAAAGTAATACCATTTAAGTATTCAATGACCATACAAATAGCTTTATCATTGGTTTCAAAAGAACCAAGTTCAAAGTATTCATAATAATCTACAATGTGCTTTTTAGAACTTGGATCAGCATTTTTAATTAGATTAGAAATACGAAGCTCATCATATACTAAATCAGCTTCTTTTTGGTTTTTAACAAAAATGACTTTAATTGCAACGACTCTGATAAATTCATTATTATCAGGGTTATATTGGTTAGCTTTATAAACAACTGAATACCCACCCTGACCAATTTTAGCTAGAATTTGGAATTTGTTATTTTGTATAAATTCATTAATAGCAAAAACATCCATAAACTAAACCCTAGTTATTAATTAAAAAAGCAAATGATAAGTTATCATTACTACCATTATTAATTGCTTCTTTAATAATGGTGTTTAAAAAAGTATTTTGATCAACAGATGCATTTGCTTTAATTAGTTGATCATATAATAATTCTAAGTTATAGTGAAAATGAAAACCATCTGAAGATAAGAACAGGATTTGATTAGGTAATAATTCTAGTTCATAAAGATCATAACTTAGTGAGATGTTACTTGTTCTTCCAACAAATTGAGTTAATGAATAAAGGTGTTTTTGATATTTATCATAAACCTCTGCACTTGCTTTTCTTGCTCTTAGAGTTTCTAATAAGTTATTATCAACTGTTAGTTGTTTAACATTAGAATGATCTAAAAGATAAGCTCTTGAATCACCAATGTTTAAAATAAAAGCATGATTGTTAACAATAATACTAGCTACAATCGTTGTTCCCATATTATAAGAATCTTTTTGAATTAAAACAACATTATCAATTTGCTTCTGAGCATTACGGATATTTAAAATGAATCATTTTCTGATTTGATTTAAATCAAATTCAGAAAAGTCAGTTGTTAAAAATGCATTTGTTATACAGTTCATAACAATATGAGAAGCAGCAGCTCCTCCTTGATAACCACCAAGTCCATCACAAACAATTAATAAGTGTTGTGAATATTCATTAATGATTGCATTAGAGCAATCATCATTATGTTTCCTTGTGTTTCCAATGTCTGTAATAAAACCTAATTGCATTAAAGTACTCCCTGTTCTTTTGCTCGTAGTTGACCACAAGCAGCATCAATGTCAGACCCTTTTTCTTGTCTAGTTGTTGCACGAATGTTGTTTTGGATCAAAATATTAAAGAACCGATCTACATTTTTACTTCTTTTATAACCATTTTCACTTACTGGATTATAAGGAATTAAATTAACATAGCATAACATCCCTTTTAATAAGTTAACTAATTCATAAGCATGTTCATCTTGATCATTAATTCCATCAATCATAATGTATTCAAATGTGATCTTATTATTAGTAATTTTAGTATATTCTTTAGCTGCAGCTAATAATTTTTCAATATTAAAAGCTTTATTAATTGGCATAATAGAGCTTCTAATTTGATCGTTTGGAGCATGTAAACTAATTGCTAAGCCAACTTGGGGTTGGAGTTGAGTTCATTCAGCAAACTTGTGAACAAGTCCACAAGTTGAAACAGTAATTTTTCTTTTACCAATTTCTAAACCAAAGGGATTGTTAACAATATTAATGAAGTTAGAAACATTAGGGATGTTATCAAAGGGTTCGCCAATTCCCATCACAACAATATTACCAACTCGTCCTAAACTATACTCATCTAAATACTTTTGAGCTTGATAGACTTGAAGAACAATTTCTCCTGAACTTAGATTTCGTTTCTTTTTTAAAATTCCTGAAGCACAGAAGCTACATCCCATATTACAACCAACTTGGGTTGTTACACAAACAGAATAACCATATTCAAATTTCATTAAAACGGTTTCTATTTTATTTCCATCAGCTAATTCAAATAAGAATTTGATTGTTCCATCTTCACTAACTTGTTTAATAACAGTTTTATGTAAATCAAAACTAAAGTTAGTTTGTAATCATTCTTTGTTTTGTTTAGATAGATTTGACATCTTATCAAAGTCTAAAGTACGGTGCTTGTAGATTCATTCATAGATTTGTTTAGCTAAATAAGGTTTTAGATTGTTTTCAATTACAATTGCTTCAAGTTGTTCTAATGTATAATCATAAAACAGAAGTGGTTTATTGGCTGATAGCATGCTTAATTACCTCAATTAATTCGTTTGCAGCTTGTTTTGGATCATCATTAATGATTTGGTATTGGTAATGGTCTTTAACATCTATTTCATTACTTGCTTTAGCTAATCGTTCTTGTATGATGCTTTCTGATTCAGTGTTCCGGTTAACTAATCGGTTTTTAAGTTCATCTAAACTTGGTGGTAATAAGAAAATTGAAACTAACCCATCATCTTTATAAGATTGAATTACTTGTAAAGCACCAACAACTTCGATTTCTAAAATAACATTTTTACCTTGGTTTCTTAACTGTTCAACATAAGCTCTTGGTGTTCCATACTTATTATTAACAAATTCAGCTCATTCGATTAGTTCATTGTTTTCAATTGCTTTTTGAAATTCATCTTCACTAACAAAGAAATAATGAACTCCGTTTTCTTCATTAGAACGCATTTTTCTTGTAGTCATTGAAACACTATAAGCTAGATTTAATTCTTGATTGTTAATAACTTGTGATAGGATGGTGTGTTTACCAACACCACTTGGTCCACTAAAAACAATTAATTTTCCTTTTTTCATAATTCCCTTATATACTATTGATATTGCGTAAATTCAAGCATTTTGCTTAATATCTTTATATTATAATCAATTTAAAATTTTTAATTATTATTAATATTATTAAATGTACTCAATTATTTGTTAGTGTTATTATTTATCCTTAAGATTGAAGTATAAATAAAGCTAAAAAGTTAGTTAATTTTTAATGCTTAAAAACAGGGCTGAATATGTTAAAATATTAAAGCTGTGTATTAAATAAGACCTAGTATGCAGCTTCAACCACTCAAAACAGGTTTTTTAAAATGCAATTTGCATACCTTATTGGTGAGTCTAAGTTGATAAATAAACTAAGGAGAACATTATATGTTTGCGATTTTCCAAACTGGCGGAAAGCAATATAAAGTTCAGCAAGGTGAAAAAATCTATGTTGAAAAACTAGATTTAGAAGTTGGTGCAAAAATTAAATTTGATGAAGTGATTATGGTAGAAGGTAAAATTGGAACTCCTTTTGTTAAAGGAGCATCTATTGAAGCTTCTGTTGTTAAAAATGGCAAACAACGTAAAATCCACATCATTAAATTCAAATCTAAAAAACACCACATGAAACGTCAAGGTCACAGACAACCTTACACACAGTTAGTTATCGATGCTATTAACGTTAAATAGTTAGTTTCTTATGATCAAAATCAAAGCTTATAAAAACGCTTTAATACTAAATGGGCATGCTAATTTTAGTGCTTATGGGACAGACATTGTTTGTGCCGGAGTAAGTGCTATTGTAATTGGTGCTTTAAATTGATTTGATCAAACAACTACTAAAATCCAAATTAAAGATGGTAATTGCTTTATATCTGTTTTAGAAACTGATTTAAAACAACAAGCTTATATTGAACAAATAAGAACTCAGCTATTAGCAATGGTAGCTAATTATGGTTCATATTTGGATTTAGAAACTATTAATGAATTTTATAGAAAAGAGCATTAAAAGATATGAACAAACTTTTATGATTAACTGATTTACAGATCTTTGCTTCTAAAAAAGGGGTAGGATCATCTAAAAACGGTCGTGACTCAAATCCTAAATACTTAGGTGCTAAATTAGGAGACGGACAACCAACTAAAGCTGGACAAATTATTTATCGTCAAAGAGGTAACAAGATTTACCCAGGTCATAATGTAGGTCAAGGAAAAGACCACACATTATTCGCATTAACTGAAGGTGTTGTAAAATACACTAAGTTCATGGGTAACAAAACTAAAGTTAGTGTGTTACCAAAAGAAGAAATTTAATTTTCTTAATACAAAAGCAGAACACTTAGGATTAGTTTCCTAGGTGTTTTTTATTCTCTTAATAATTTATTCATAGTTTAGCTTTTGGATTTTTTATGAGATTTGTTGAATCTGAAGTGGTGATTTCAAGGGTTTTTTTATAATATCTACTTTGATGTTTTTAGTAAATTAGCTAGTTTCTCAATATCATGATCTTTTGTTTTATTCTTACCAATAGGTTTTATTACTTGTATTAGAATAGATAATTCTTTTGAATAAGATGTTATGTTTGTATTAGTTGTATGTTTAAATGTGATTTTCTTATTTAAACATATGCACTTTATATAGTTAATTTATTTTGTTTTAAAAAAACCACCGCACAAACAAATAAGCTCAAAAAGCAACAAAAAAAAGTCCTATTATAAAACACCTTGAACCGGAACATTTGCCTAGAAAGTCCTTTTTTTTTTTTTTTTTGCAGCACGAAAAATTGAATTTAGAATTGCTCTATATTTCTCAAACCAAAACTTTTAAAAAGGAATTTTCAACATAATTTTAACTATCAAAGGATTTATTAATATATGAGTAAATTCAAAAATAAAAAAGCACTGGCATTATCAGTTGGTGCTATTATGGCAGGGGTTAGTGTTATTGGAGTAGTTGCAGCTTGTGCACCAACAAAGGCGAAACCAAATAAACCTTCTCAAGGTACTCAAAACCCATCTCAATCTGGCGGTTCTCAATCTACGAACCCAGGAAGTGGAAGTACTACAACTCCAACTGGTCAAGGTTCAAACAGTGGTGGAACAACAAATACTAACCCAGGAAGTGGTAGCACTACAAGCCCAAGTAAACAAGGTTCTGAAAACAACACAACTAATCCATCAACAGGCTCAACTAATACAAATCCTGAAACTTCACCTAAAGATGGAGCAGGATCATCTAACACTGGTAAGGATACTACTAAACAAGAAGATAAAAAAATGCAAGATGATCAACCAGGTACTAATGGTGGCACTACTGAAAAACCTAAGGATGGTCAAGGCACTGAAACTCCTGACAAACCAAAAGTAGGATCTGGAGAAGGTACTACTGAAACTGGTAAAAACGAGCAACCAAAAGAAGGTTCTGGTTCAGGGGACAATAAGAAACCAGGTGAAAATGCTGGATCTGGAGAATCGGATAAACAACAGCATTAACTCTAGCAGTTGGTGCTATTATGGCAGGGGTTAGTGTTATTGGAGTAGTTGCAGCTTGTGCACCAACAAAGGCAAAACCAAGCAAACCTTCTCAAGGTACTCAAAACCCATCTCAATCAGGTGGAACTCAATCTACAAACCCAGGAAGTGGTAATACAACAACTCCAACTGGTCAAGGTTCAAATAGTGGTGGAACAACAAATGCTAATCCCGGAAGTGGTAGCACTACAAACCCGAGTAAACAAGGTTCTAAAAACAATACAACTAATCCATCAACAGGCTCAACTAATACAAACCCAGGAGCAAATAATCCAGAATCAGGAACTAAACAAGAAGATCCTAAGACAACTAATCCAAATAATCAAACTCAACCTGAAAATCCTAATAATTTAGGTGGCGACACTAATTCAAAAGGTGAAGGAAAAACTGATGGAAATAAACCAATTCTAGGTTCTGTTACTAGCCCTGAGACTGAAAAAACTGATGGAAAAACAACTACACCAGGTAGTACAGAAACACCTGGTTCAACCGAAGTTGCTCCTAAAGAATCTAATGAAAAAGACCAAGATGGTTCAAGTGCAGGAAAAAACGGCGAAACTGATCAACAAGCAGATGAAACTAAGAAAAAAGATGGAAAAGACAATCAGATGAATTCAGAATCAGATCCTCAAACTGGTGGTACAAGAAAAGATCAAAGTGATTCTGAACCGGGTAATGGCGGAATGGCTGATGGTACTAGCAAACAAACTGATCAAACAGAATCTGAAATAGGTTCACAAGCTGAAGATAAGAAAAAAATGGAAGAAGATGCAGCTAAAAAGCAAAAAGATGAATTTGATGCTAAAAAGAATAAAATAAAGGAAGACATTAAAAAACTTGGTTATTTACCCCAAGATGAAAAAGATGGATTCAATAAGGAATTAGAAGCAATTACTGATGTTTCTATGGCTGCTGAGCTAGAAAAAGTTCTAGAAAA
Source organism: Ureaplasma diversum (assembly GCF_000941095.1). Lineage (NCBI taxonomy): Bacteria > Bacillati > Mycoplasmatota > Mycoplasmoidales > Mycoplasmoidaceae > Ureaplasma > Ureaplasma diversum. The sequence continues at coordinate 596,743 of NZ_CP009770.1, read as the reverse complement.
AGCAAATGCTAAAAATGCAAAAAATAAAGAAGCAAAAGAAACAGAAGCAAAACAAATAGCAGCAACAACTTCTGGCAAGTTAACTAATCTTAAGGTAATTAGAGATCCAAAATACAAGGGTTATTTATACTTCCAACTAACAACTGATACTACTACATTTGACAAAATCAAAAACCAATATTTCGGATACAGAGTAGAAGTTAAAGATACTATTAACTATTATGAAGACTATACAAAAGGTGGGCAAACACCAGCTATTGAAAGAGGAAGAAGTGGCAATAATGTTACTTTTCTAACTACACCATTTCAACCACTTGTAGCAGATGGTAGAACATATATAGTGACAAGAATTTGATTAGAAAACGACCCTAATAAAACTAACTTGCTTAAAGAACCAGTAGAATTCCAATAATCAACAACACAAAAAAACCACTCCCCTTTGAAGTGGTTCCTCGAAAGTAAGTTCAATTGCAACATCGCACTTGGGCTTACTTTTATTCTACATACTTGAATAGAAAAAGTGTCATTTTTGGATAAATTTGATTATTTTTTGTACAAAATTAATAGATTGGCAAGACAAAAAATACTCTTTTACAAAAAGAAGTGTATGGTTGATAGAAACAAATTAATAATTATATTTAATTAATTGAAGCGTGATTGTTTAGATTTCTAAATAGATCGTTCGCTGATTTTCAACCCAATATTTCTCTTGGCATATTGTTTATTTTTTCAGTTATTTCGTCAAGAATGTCTTGGTTTATTTCGTTAAAGTCAAACCCTTTTTTGTATTCTCTTCTTATTAAAGAGTTTCAGTTTTCATTTGATCCTCTTTGGAATGAAGCGTACGGTTCAGCTTTATATATTTTGATATCTAATCATTTCCCTAAAAGTCCAATTTTTTCAAATTCAACTCCGTTATCAACAGTTATTGTTTTAACAACTAGGTTTTTATCAATAACCAATTTTCTAATTATTGAGTTGATCTTCATAGAGTTTTTACTTGGGACTAAAACAGCAAATCCAACCCTAGATTTTCGTTCTGTAAAGGTAAGAACATTGTTATATCCAGTAGCTCTTTTACCAATAACTAAATCAATTTCTCAATGTCCATATTCTTCGCGTAAATCAATGTATTTTGGGTGTGTTCATATTGGGAAAACATATTTTACACTAGATGAAACAAGGCGATTTACAACATTTGCAAACCGTTTCCCGCCCTTTTTATATCTTCTTCTTAGGGTATCCATCTTAGAAATTGCTCATTTTCCAGTTTTAATTCAATTGAAGACCGTTTTTAAATAAGGCATTTTAATATCAAAGTTTGTTGATAAAAAATTATAAGTTGCCTTTACGCCGAAGAACTTTTTATCAAATTTCTTTTTAAATAATTTGGTAAATTCGTTAAATTCATTAAATACGAATTTGAACATATACTTGTGTTTATGTCTTCTTAAAGCCTTTGATTGAGCATAGTAAGGTATATACTTTGCTTTTTGACTCAAATTTCTTTTTAATTCTCTGCTGATTGTTGATGGGTTTTTGTTCAATAAAGTAGCTATTCTTCTTATGAAAAACCAATATTTAAATAATTAGATATAGCAATTCTGTCTTCAATTGTGAGATGTTTATATTTGTTTTTGCTCGGAATCATATGTAAATTATCTTTTAAAGTCTTTATTTTTTATTTAGTAGAAAAAAGATCAACTGCCATCATTAAATTTTACTTTAATAATGTTGCAGTTGATCTTGCAATCGAGCAACCACTCCCCCTTGAAGTGGTTTTTTGTTTATCTATCCCTTAATAAATTAGTTTATTTTTTAATCTTATTCAGTTTTAGGATTGATTTTATATGTATAAATTCGATCCTTTTTTAGCTTATTTCTTAAAGCAACACCTAAGTTAACATCACCTATTAAATCAGGAGATTGAGCTACAAATAAATTAGCAATTTGTGTATTATTTTCAGTTCCATAACTTTTTGATAGTAATGAAGCAAAGTGAATTCCAATCGGATTAAATCGGGCATCAATTACTAATGAACCACTAGAACCTGCTCCTAATTGCCCAATTTCTTCAGAACTAATTAATCGACTTCCAACATTAAACATTTTATGTAAATAAGTATTATTTAAATCAGCTACACCATCTTTATTATTGATCTTCTTTACACCTAAATAATCAATGATTGTTTCACTTGTGATTTCTCGATCAAACCCTTGGACTAATCCACCATAAGCTTTTGAACCCATAAAGAAAGTTAAAGCATTTGAACTAAATCGATGATCTCCTGGATATCCAGCTCTAAAGGTTTGAAGTTGAGGAAGATAAGCTTTATTATTTCCTAAACCAATATATCAATCAGCTTCATTCTTAGTATCAAGTACATCATAATAAGCAGGTAATCGTTTCTTAATATCTTCTTTTTTAAGAAGCATCGGAACGATTATTAAATCCATTGTCCCATTAGCTAATGTTTTAATTCCGTTTTTAGTTTTAATATAGGTTGCTAAATTATCGTTTGATATTACTCCATTTGCTTGAATACTTGGAATAAATCAAGTTCGATCTAATCAAGTGTCTTGATTAAGATTATAAACTTTAGCAAGACTTGCTGAACTTACTCCAGCTAAAGAACTATAAAAATTAGAAATATCTGGTTTATAAGCGGCTGTTGATCATAGAACATATTTATATCGTTCTTTATCTAAATAAGTATCAGATACTAATTGGTACTTATTCTTTTTTAAATATTGTTCATACTCTTCTTTACTAAACCATCTTGTTCTTTCATCTTCTTTTTTAGTTTTTGTAAAATTACTAAATGATAGAACATGTAAATTAGTAGCAACAAGTACTTTAACATAATCAGGATCAATTGAATCATCTTTGATTCGATCTACAATTCATCCAGTTCCTGAATTAATATGAGCTTCTTTCCCATCTTTAGTTGATAAGAAATTGATTGAGATTGATCGATCATAAATGAATTTTCAATAGTCTTCATTTCGTTTTAAGCTTGAATTAGTAGTATTAAATTCTTCACTTAAATGTACAAATTGATTTGTTTTTAAGTCTTTGATTTTAATGATGAATTCTAATTCACCATGGCGATCAGTCATTCTGTATAAAATTTCTACTATTTCAATTTCATTTAGTTTATCTTTACTATTATTAATGATTGTTTTCTTATCATTTGTAATATTTATAAATTTATAATATTCTTCTTTTTTAATAGTATTAATAAATTGAGCAAAAGCTGTTGGTAAATATCCATAAGGATTAATTTTAATTAATTCATGAATTAATGCTCGATCAATTCAATATGTATTATTTGAACCCTTAGGGACATATTCTTTAACTGTTTTAATTTCTTTATCTAAAATCTTAGGATTTTGGATATGAAAAACATTTTGTTCATCATAAGCTACTTTATTAAAATCATTAACTCTTTGATTATTAGATTGAGCTAAATCAGATCCATATCCAATTCGATTAGTATAAGTTTGTGATCAATACTGATTAACTTGATTAGAGTTAAAATAGTTAATAGCATGAGCTTTTAGTTCTTGATAATATTTATTGTTTCTAATATAAGCATCAGGATCATTAAGTGCAAGCGTTCTTGCTTGCTCTAATGTATAGGTTGCTTCTGTTTTGTTTTTAAGTTTTTGATTTAAGTTAACTGTTTGTTGATTTAATAAATTGTATTGAATTACAACATTAAAAATGCCATTGAACTGTTTGATCCGTATCTTAGCTTCAAGCTTACCATACTTATCATCTGGAATCAACTCAACTATTTCATAATCACTTTGATCAATTAAATGAACAGGTCCATTAGTTACTCTTCTATTTGATTTATCATTCTTATCTTTAATACTATAACCTAAAATAAAGAATTTCTTAAATTCTTGTTTACTAATACTTGATGGTATTCTGTTATTTGTTTGTTCTTTATCTACATTACTATATGTAATAGTTAGATTAGCATCTCTTTTTTGACTATTTATATATGAATTAAAAGAATAACAACTAGATAGCACTAAAGTGCTTGTTGTTATTGTTAATAAACCTAATGATAAAAATTTACTATTTCTTAAAATCTTCTTTTTCATATACTAGACACAATTAGCTTAATATATTATTATATATAATAAAACAATAAGGTTATGTTAATTTCATAAATATATTTATAATTTAAAGGTTATCTATAAGGAATTTATGATGGAAAATAATTTAATTAGTGTTTTAGCTAATAAGCTAAATTTAGATCAAGAAGCAGTTAGTAATGTTTTAGACTTATTAGCTGATGATAATACAATTGCTTTTATTGCACGATATCGTAAACATTTAACTAAAAATATGGATGAGTTTGCAATTGCTAAGATTGCTGATGAATATAACTACTTAGTTAAGCTTAATAAGCGTAAAGAAGCAATCTTAGCTAATTTAGAACAAAAACAAGTATTAACTGAAGATCTTAAAAGGGCAATAGAAGAGTGTAGTAAATTAATTGAGCTTGAAAACATTTATCATCCTTATGCAACTAATAAAAAAACAAGAGCTTCAGTTGCAATTGCTAATAATTTATTACCATTTGCTGAAACTATTCTTAAAAACAGAAAAGATATAATAGTTCAAAAAGAAGCAGTTAAATATTTATGTGAAACTGTATTAACAGTTGAAGATGCAATTAATGGTGCTTGTGATATTATTGCTGAAAAATTAGCTAATGATTTAAAGATCAGAGATATGGTATACACATCGATCATTAAATATGGGAAACTAATTACAAAAGCAAATAAATTAGATTTAGATCCTAATAAAAATTATGAAATTTATTATGCTTTTAATAAACCAGTTCAATATTTAGAAGCTTATCAAATAATGGCAATTGATCGAGCTGTTGATCAAAAAGTTATTAGTGTTAAATATGAATTTAGCAAACCATTTATTATTGATTTTGCAATTAATAAATACACTAAAAAAGTTGAATCAGATAGTTATGAATATATAAAAAGAGCAGTGATTGATGGGTTTGAAAGGCTATTAGTTCCTTCAGTTACAAATGCTGTTCATACAGAATTAGTTCAAAATGCACATATTAAATCAGCTAATATTTTTGCATCTAATTTACAACAATTATTATTACAACAACCAATTAAAAACAAAACAGTTTTAGGGTTTGATCCAGGGTATGCTCATGGGTGTAAATTAGCTGTAGTAAAAGAAAATAATGAATTATTAACAACAAATATTATCTATCCACATCCACCCCAAAACAAAACAGATCAAGCAGAGCAAATTTTAGTTGATCTAATTAAAAAATATAATGTAAATATAATTGCAATTGGAAATGGAACAGCAGCAAATGAGAGTTGTGTTTTTGTTAGTAATGTAATTAATAAACACAATTTAGATGTTAACTATTGTGTAGTATCTGAAGATGGAGCATCGATTTATTCAGCTTCTGAAATAGCTGCAGCTGAATTCCCTAAACTACCAGTTGAAAGAAGATCAGCAATTAGTATTGCTCGAAGAGTAATCGATCCATTAGCTGAATTAATTAAAATTGATCCTAAATCAATTGGGGTTGGTCAATATCAACATGATATTAACCAAAAAACATTAACTGAAAAAGTAGATTTTAGTGTTGCTTATTGTGTTAACCAAATTGGTGTTGATGTAAATACTGCATCAGTTCCTTTATTAAGTAGAATCTCTGGTTTAAATAAAAGAAGTGCACAATCAATCTTTGATTATGTAGCTGAGAATAAACAAATTAAAAGTCGAGCTGAATTAAAATCAATTAAATTTATTTCAGATAAAGTATTTGAACTAGCTTCGGGATTTTTAAGAGTTAATTGTTCAGATAATTGATTAGATAAAACTAGTGTACACCCTGAATCTTATAATTTAGCTAATCAATTATTAACTTATTTAAACAAACCTTATGAACAAGTAGTTAATAATCTTGATTTATTAAATAATTTAGATCCTAATAAGATTGCAAATGATCTTAATACAGATGTTTATACTTTAGAATTAATTATTAATAACTTAAAGAATCCATTACTTGATATACGTGATCAATATGATTTTCCTTTATTAAGAAATAAAGTGATAAGTTTTGATGATTTAAGTGTAGGAATGGAAATAATTGGAGTTGTTAGAAACTTAACCCAATTTGGAGCATTTGTTGATATTGGTGTTAAAAACACAGCACTATTACACCAATCACAATTCAAAAATCAAGATATTAAAATCAACAAACATTTAAATGTAGTTATTTTAGAAATTAATAAGCAAAAAGAACAAATTAAACTAGGGCTGGTTGAATAATGAAATTAATTAAAAACAATAAATTTAAAAAATATAGTAGTTTAATAATTGTTCCTATTGTTGGATCAGCAATTAGTTTAATTGCTGTTGCTTGTAATAAAACCGCTCCAGAAAACTATACTAAAGAGTTCTTTAAACCATCATTAGTTTATAATAATGAAATATTTAAACCAAACGAAATGACAGCTGATGAAGCTGCTGGATTAATTACTATTAATAGTGATGGAACATCTAATTTCGTTAGCTTAAATGATCAAAAACCAGAAGCTGTTTATAAGATTACTAAGATTAATAAAAATGGTTTACACTTAGAGATCAATTATGTTATTGAACTAGCTGAATACAAACTTAAATATGAATATGTTACATATCATGGACCTTATTTAACTTCTGCTCAAAAAGATATTTTTGAAGCTAAAAAAGCTAATAATGAAAGTTTAATGAAAGCACTTGAATTAAACGAAAAAGAAAAACATAATTTTTTAGGAATCAAAATCAAACCTGAATATAAAGATCTAACAATTGATCAAATGAAAGCTAAAGGGGATCAGTTAATAACTTTTAGTAAAGATGATCCAGACTATTTACATAAAAACAATCCAGCTTATAGTGGAATTAATATTAAATTAGTTGATATTATTAAATACGAAGACTTTAATCAAAACGACCCTGATACTTTAATTTTTAACTTAGAAGTTTCTAAGGGAGAGAATGAAAGTAAAGTAATTTATAACAAATCAGTTGTTATTAAACTAAATAAAAATAATAGAAATTAAGAACTTAAGATAAGGCTAGAAATATGAAATTAAAAAAGTTACATAAACAAATTCTAATTAGCACTAGTTTAATAACAACCTTTGGTTTAACTAGTTTATTAGCTGCTTGTCATTTAAACTATGATCAATTAAGTAAATATGAACAAATTCCAACCTTAAAAGAAAAAGTTCAATTAAACAGAATTCTAGCAGCTGATTTTATTAAAAACATTAATCAATATGTTAATCTTCCAACCCATCAAGATTTAACATATACAATCAAATCAGCTACTGTTGATCCTAAAAATGAAAATAGTGTAATCGTTAAACTAGAAGTAAGTAATAGTGAACATACTAGAACATATACTAAGATCTATGGTGGTTTTAAAGATGCTAAAGATGATAGAATCCAAAAAGCAAATCAAACTTATTTAAACGATCCTAAAAACCAAACAACATTATTTAAAGACATAGAACTAGTTAATACTAAAGTAGAAGATTTAACAGTTGATGATGCTTTAAAATTAAGTAGTGATAAGATTAGAGTTCAAAACGATAATAAAGAATTAAATTATAGTTTAGTAAATATAACTAAAGATACTTCTAATCCTAATTCAGTAATAGTTACTATGAAAATTACTAAGGGCGTTAATGATCAGCTAGCAAGTGTAACATACACTAAAAAAATCAACAATCTATTAACTGTTGATCAAAAGAAAGCTAAAACTAATAATTTATCAATAGCTACAAATACGCAATACCATGTTGCTCCAACTATCTCTGATGAACTTAAAAAAGCTCATACAGCAAAAGAAGCAACTGAACACAAAGAATGATTTAAATTCGATGCTACAAACTATGAATATACTATTGATAAAATCACTATTAATAAAGATAATCCAAATGCAGTTGATCTAACAATTAATCTTAGTGTTGGTTCAAACCTTGAAAAAGCAAGCCACACATATACAAGAACAATTGATGGATTTAAAAAAGCATAATATTTAATTTAACAGAAAGAAAAAGCACAGAAGCAAACGCTCCTGTGCTTTTTCTTTATAAAAGGAATTTTCGTAAAAATAACTATAAACTAATCAAAATTTATAATTATTTTAATTTAGTAATTTGACTTACTAAATAGCATAATTATGCTACATATATTATACCAAATTTGTCAAGAATTACAAATAAAACTTAAAAACTAGGCAAAATCCTAGTTTTTAAGTTTTCTAATGGTCATCTAGTTCTGGTGCAAATCTTGTAGAAATTTCTACAGCTAAGTATTCCATCTCAGAAGCTAGTAGTTTACGTTTATTGTAGTCTTTTGTTTTATTAATCAAGATATCTTTTTCTTGTAATAATTGAACGTGACGTCCAAATTTCTTGAACTCTTCTTTATCCTTGTATAAGTGTCAGTTTCGAACCACATCAAGTACATTTTGATCAACGTTTGTGTGGTTTGGACGTTCAACAAGGCAAACTCCACGTTTCTTGTTTCATCAGTAATTGATTAAGTAGAAGAATAATCCTAATAATAGTGTTCCAATAAACATTGGTAATGCGATTGAAATGAACACATAGAATACTTCTTTACCTGGGTATAATTCAGGAGCAGCTGGTAAGTATGTAGCAACAACAGCGAATGTGTTAACACCCATTGCTAATAATGCTAATGTTACTTGTACTCACTTGTGCTTAATCTTGAATTCACGTCGGATGTAGTTTGACTTGAATACATATGATAAGTATCCAATTAAGAAAATGTTATATCCGATGTAATACATTGAGATTTGAGATACAACGTTTGAAATGAATGATACGTTTGTAACAGATGCTGGAGTACCTGAAGCTACAGGTTCAAATCCAATTCTGTTTTCTACAAATTTAAAGAATTCATTAATTTGAGCTGTTTCTCACTTCTTAAAGTCATGGTGGAAGACATCAGTGTGTGGATGTGTACCATGGTGAGCGTGTGGATCGTAGTATGTAAATAACTTATCTTTAATTTCATTTAATTTAGCATCATCGATTGGTTTTAATATACCATCTTCAGCTACTTCATTAGATAAAACGTCTGTAATAGTTCGTCCACTATAAGCGAATAAACCAGTGTATCCGAAGATATATACAGCAAAGATACCACTTAACAATCCAATCCAAATTAAAGCAATAGTTAATGGTGAACCATTCTTAAGTCTATATGTTGCTCAATTTGGGAAGTGTGATTTACGCATTGCATAATTTAAACCTGTTGATAGGTTTGACATTCACACAGATACTTCAACAAACACACCAAGTGTGATGAAGAATGAAATTGCTTGTAGACCTTGCATTGCTACTCTATTTGTATCATGGTTTACAACGCTAATGAATTGTGATGGGTTAATTTTTGGATTATTTAAATCCGCAACTTTAACTCATGGATCAGCTGTTGCAAGAGTTGCAACTGCGTTTTCGCCCCCGATTGGAGTACCATAAACAAATTGGTGCATTACTTGGTTAGCAGCTGCTGTTCCATAGTTTTGCTCAATCATTTCATATGCATGAGCAAGTGTTTTGTAATGTTGAACTTCATTATTTGGTAACTTAACATCGATTCCACCAACAGTTAAGTTAAACATTACAGTTTGCACTAAACCACCATTAAATGATAATGTTGGCGTAGGCACAGTCATAGAAATTGTAACTGAACCGATCACGATGCAAGTTAGAGCTGCAATAACAACAATCATCATTGCTCGTGGGTAAAGTTTTGATGGGTTTTCCATACGGTTAGCTGCAATCGCAGATACCTCAACCCCGTGTAAACTAAAACTAAATGCCATAAATGAAGCCATAACTGTTGAACTCATAAATGTCTTATTTAGTTCGTATGATGTTCCGGTTGCACTTGGATCAAGGTGTGCTTCTTTTTGGAAACGCTCACCAATAAAGTACAATGGATTATCAAGTGTTGCAACTGTATAAATTGAGAAACCAACTACAACTGCGAATGGAAGTAAAATTCCAATAATCAGAGCAAATTGTCCTAATTGGTGACAACGTTTTTGCCCTCATAAACTTAATCCAATTAACCCAGCAATCAACACAACAGCAATACCATATACTGCTCCAGGTTGATAATCTGTTGATAAGTTAATTGAAGAAGCTTGGTTAAGCGTTGTTCCTAGCTTTAGAGTGTTAATGTAGTTATACCCCTCAGCTCCTCCAAACGCAAAAGAGAATGATGATAGGACAAACAAAATCATCGCCACAAAACCAAAGGTTACGTTAAACTGTAATCATGTAACTAAAAACCCTGCTCGCGGACCTATTAAATTTCGTACTCAGGTGAAAATACCACCCTCGGTCCAACCCTTCATTGTTGCCAACTCTGCAGCTGCAATCCCGATTGGGATAAATCAACACATCGCTGTGATGAACGCAAAAATAATTGCAATCCAACCTGCTGTTGACAAAGATGGGAATGTATAGAACGCAATAATAGCTGATGCAGTTAACAATACAAAGCCCATCAGAGAAACTTTTTTATTTTTAGCAAGTTTCTTGTGGATTTTTGCCAATCCTTTCTTATTATCTATCAATTTAATCACCTTTTTTATTTTATACTATCTGGAACACTTTTATTAAAAAATAAACAAAAAAAGGATACTTTTATAAAAGGTTGATTATTTAATAAGTAATAAGCAACAATTTTTAGCTCATTTTCATTAACTTTTTAATAATTATTAAATCGAATTAAAAAATCTTTAATTTTTAATTAATTAGCTTGTTTAATAACTTTATTATTTTGCTTAAATCATTTCTTTTATATAATTTACTAAGACAATTAATTAAAAAATAGATGAAGAAAAGAAAAGCACATGTATAACGTTAAATTTAAAGACTTAATTAAACCAAATGCTAAGCCAAATAAAGCTTGAATCTATATGGATACTAACCCAGTTATTAGAGCAGTTGCAAAACCAATTGATTCTTATGAATTTAGTAATGAAGACATTTATTATTTAAAACGAATGGTTAACTATATTGAAGCAAGTTTTTTTAATAAAGCTAAGAAATTTAAGATCAGAGCAGGAGTTGCTATTGCTGCTCCACAAGTTGGCTGATCTAAGCGTGCTACTTATATTCATTTTGAGAATGATGATAAAGTTTATCAATACTTATTAATTAATCCAGAAATTGTTTATAAATCAGAACAGATTGCATACATTATTTGCGGTGAAGGATGCTTATCTGTTGAGTCAGATAAAGCTGGGAATGTACCACGTCATAGTGTAGTTAGAGTTAAAGCTTATGATTTAATTAGAGAAAAAGAAATTGAAGAAGAATTCAGTGGTTTTGCTGCAATGTGTTTACAACATGAACTAGACCACTTAGATGGTAAAGTTTACTATGATCATATCAATAAGGATGATCCACAATATAGTGATAAAGCTTGGATCAAGATTGGACGTTAGTTGTGAGTAATAATTATCAAGCAACAAATATTAAAGTTCTTGAAGGGCTTGAAGCTGTTCGTAAACGTCCTGGGATGTATATTGGTTCTACTAATAGTAATGGACTACACCATTTAGTATGAGAAATTTTAGATAACTCAATTGATGAAGTATTAAATGGGTATGCAAATAATATAGTAGTAACCTTACATAAGGATTATAGTGTTAGTATACTAGATAATGGTAGAGGGATACCGGTTGAAAAACATCCATCTACTAATTTATCAGGAGTAGAGACAGTATTAACTATTTTACATGCTGGTGGAAAGTTTGATGAGAATACTTATAAAAGTGCAGGTGGATTACATGGGGTTGGTTCATCTGTTGTTAATGCACTAAGTAGTTGATTAGTTTGTGAAGTATATCGTAACAATCAAATCCATCAAGCTAAATTCATTAATGGGGGAAAAATTGATCAAAGTTTAAAAGTGATTGGGAATACAAGAAAAACAGGAACTTTAATCCATTTTCTACCTGATCCTTTAATCTTTAAAAATTTACATTTCTCACCAACAACGATTCGTGATCGTTTACAAGAATCGACTTTTTTAATTAAAGAACTTAATATTGTTTTTGAAGATAAAATTAACAACCAAACATATGAATTCAACAATCCAAATGGGCTTGTTGATTTTGCTAACTTCATCACAAAAGATAAAAAAACAATTTGTGATGTTATCTATTTTAAACAAAACTATCAACGAATTGAAGTTGAAATAGCTCTTAAATATACTCAAGAAGAAAATGAAATCATTGTTTCATTTGCAAATGCTGTTAAAACGATTGAAGGTGGAGTCCATGAAAGTGCTTTTAAAAATGCACTAAGTGCTGCACTTAATAATATTGCTCGAAAATTTAACTTATTAAAAGAAAAAGAGAAAAATCTTGAAGGTGAAGATATAAGAGAGGGATTAGTAGCTATTGTTTCAGTTAAAATCCCTGAAAGTTTAATTAGTTATGAAGGGCAAACTAAAAACAAATTATTTACTCCTGAAGCTTATGAAGCAGTAAGAAAATGTTCTGAAGAAGCTTTAAGTTTTTGGTTTGTTGAAAACAAAAACCAAACAGTTGAAATCGTTAATAAAGCAATAAGAAGTCGGGATGCTCGATTAGCTGCTAAGCAAGCTAAAGAAGCTACTAAGAAAACTAAAAAAATTAAAGAAGAGCGGGGAATGGGTGGAAAACTTACTCCAGCTCAATCTAAAGATCCAAAAGCAAATGAACTATTCTTAGTTGAAGGGGATTCTGCGGGTGGATCTGCTAAATTAGGACGAAATAAAAAATACCAAGCAATTTTACCCCTTCGTGGAAAAGTGATTAATGTTGAAAAAACAAGACTTGTTGATGTACTTAAAAACGAAGAAATTGCTTCTATTTTCACTTGCCTTGGAACGGGAATTGGTAAAGAATTTGATTTAAGTAAACTTAAATACCATAAGGTTATTATTATGACCGATGCTGATACTGATGGTAGTCACATTCAAGTTTTATTATTAACTTTATTCTATCGTTTTATGCGACCATTAATTGAAAATGGCAACATCTATATTGCTTTACCCCCATTATATAAATTAACTAATAAACAAACTAAACAACATTATTATGCTTGAGATGATGATCAATTAGAAGAACTTAAAGCAAATCATAAAAACTATGAGATCCAACGATACAAAGGGCTTGGAGAAATGAATGCGGATCAATTATATACAACAACAATGGATCCAGATAACCGTTTATTATTGCAAGTTAATATTGATGATATTTTACAAGCAGAAAAACAAATTAGTTTACTAATGGGTGAGGATGTAGAAAGTCGAAGGGAATGAATCAATAACAACATTGATTTTAGTGTTATTGATCAAATGCTACAACAAGAGGATAAATCATAATGGAAAAACAAAGAGTAATAAAAACCCCACTAGACTTAGTGGTTAGTGAAAGTTATGGTAAGTATGCAAAATACATTATCCAAGATCGAGCATTACCAGATGTGCGTGATGGACTTAAACCAGTGCAACGACGGATCTTATATGCAATGAATGATCTAAATATCCATTATGATAAACCATATAAAAAATCTGCTCGTAGTGTGGGTGAGGTAATTGGTAAATACCACCCCCATGGTGATTCTTCGATCTATGAAGCAATGGTGCGAATGAGTCAAGATTGAAAAAACAACCTTTGTTTATTAGATATGCACGGAAACAAAGGATCAATTGATGGGGATGCTGCTGCTGCTATGCGTTATACAGAAGCACGTCTTTCAAAAGTAGCTAATTTAATGTTACAAAACCTTGACAAGAACACTGTTAAGTTTATGCCCAACTTTGATGATAGTGAAAAAGAACCAAGTGTTCTACCATCTATTTTTCCTAATCTATTAATTAATGGAGCAACTGGAATTGCAAGTGGATATACAACTAATATTCCACCCCATAACCCAAACGAAGTTTGTGATGCTTTAGTTTATAAGATTTCTCATCCTAATTGTAGTATTGATGATTTAATCAAAATCTGTCCAGCTCCTGATTTTCCAACAGGGGGAGAGATCCATGGTTTAGATGGATGTTATAATGCAGCTAAAACTGGTACAGGGAAATTTGTGATCAGAGCATCAATTACAACTAAAACTGATTTAGCTAAAATTGATCAATTAATTATTACATCAATTCCATATGATACTAACAAATCACAAATTGTTAAACAAATCGATGAAATCATCTACAACAAAGAAGTAGCTGGTCTTTTAGAAGTAAGAGATGAATCAGATGCTAAAGGGGTTTGTGTTGTTATTGATATAAGAAAAGATAGTAATTTAGAAAACATCAAAAACTATTTATACAAAAAAACTTTATTACAAATCAACTATAGTACTAGATTTATAGCAATCGTTGATCGAGCACCAGTTTTATTAACTTTAGATCAATATTTAGATGCTCAAATTAAACACTCATTAGATATCATCAATAAAACTGATATCTATGACTTAAATAAAATCAATTTAAGAAAAGAAGTAGTTTTAGCATTAATTAAAGCAATTGATATCATTGATCAAATCATTGCTTTAATTAGAAGCTCTTCTAGTAAACAAGAAGCTAAAGAGAAATTAGTAGCTACTTTTGATTTTACTATTAATCAAGCAGAAGCAATTGTAATGATGCGTTTATATCGTTTAACTAAAACTGATATAAACGATCTAAAAGCTGAGTATGAACAACTAGTAGCTGATGCTTTAATTATTCAAGCACGAATTGATGATATTAATATAAGAAAACAATATTTAAAAGAATTAATTAAAAACATTAAAAAAGAATTTGGGTATGCTCGTAAAACCTTATTAGTTGATCAATTAAGTAAAATTGAAATCAATGAAGATGATATGATCGAAAAACAAGATTTAATGATTACAATCTCTTCTCAAGGTTATATTAAAACAGTTCGTAAAAAATCTTTTGAAAGTTCTAAATATAATGAAGCAGGCATTAAAACTAATGATTTATTAGTTTATATTAATCATATTAATTCACACCATAAGATTAATATAGTTACATCACTTGGTAAATTAATCAGTATAGTTGCACATAAATTACCAATTTTAAAATGAAAAGATATTGGAGAACACTTAAATAACTTTGTTAAGTGTGAAGGTAATGAATCTGTTATCTATGCTTTTATTTCAGATGAAAACTTTGATTTTAATAGTTATCAACTTTTATTAACTACTAAACATAATATTATTAAAAAGATTAATTTAGCTGAGTGTGAACTTAATAAACCAATTAAAAGTATTAGTGTAATGAAACTAGCTGATCATGATCAGCTAATAAGTGCTCAATTACTAAAAGCTAATTTAAACTACTTAGTATTTATAACTACATCTAATGGACTTGGAATGATCTTTAGTAGTCATGAAGTTAGTTTACTAAGTCGAACTGCTAAAGGAATTAAAGCTTGTAAGCTAAAATTAAATGATTATTTAATAAGTGCTTATGCACTAGAACATAGTAATCATAATCTAGCTTTATTTTTAGATGGGGCTCTTAAAATAGTTAATTTAAATGATCTAAAACTATCACACCGGTTTTTAACCCCATCTAATTTATTTTTATCAAATAAAAAAATCAAACCAGTTTTAGCATCATTTTTATTAACAAAAGGGAACGGATTTTATTTACTTAAAAATGATGGATCAGTTAATGTTTTTGCATTAGTTGAACCTAAAGCTTCTAGTTTTGATACTAAACCAATTAATAATAATGAACTTAATGATCTTAAACAAGTTAGTTATGATTATTTTATAAGTGAGTTAGCTGATTCTAAAGCTATTAATAAAGCAACTATAGTTGCATCACAAATTGAAATAGTTAATTTAGAAGAAGAAACTGAAAGTACAATTGATCTATTAAGTACGATTGGAGATAAAGAGTATGTATCGTAAATGTATTGGGTGTGGAGCTTATTTAGTTAATGATCCTAATAGTTTAGGATATACTCCAAAACTATTAGAAGATACTAAATACTGTGCTCGTTGTTTTAAATTAAAAAATTATAATCAAGTCGATAATCTAGCTCATATTGATCTAGATCATAGTGTTACTAAAGTCATAGAAAACATTGATTTTAGTAATCTTAAAATCTTTATGGTATTAGATATCTTAGATTTAGAACATACCATTATTGATGAATTATTAGCTTATGAGCAGCAAATTGTTTTCTTAATCAATAAAATTGATTTATTACCAGCAAAATATAATGCTGATTTAATTCATGCTAATGTTAAAACGATTTTAGCTAATCATGGTTTTAAACATTCTGAAATTCTATATTGTTCAACAAAGAACAAAACAAGTTTAAAACGAATTTATGATGAAATTGAAAATGCCACTAAACATAAACAAAAAAGCATTTTCTTTGGTAAATCAAATGTTGGTAAATCTAGTTTAATTAATGCTTTATTAACTTTAAACAAACAAGATCCAACACTAACTGTTAGTAGTTTTACAAACACTACATTACATTTAAACAAAGTAATGATTAATAAGAATACAATTTTAGATTCACCTGGGATTAGTTTTATTTCAAACATTCTTAACTATATTAATCCTAAAGATAATAAGTATGTAATGGTTAGTTATGATAGTAAATTTGTTAACTATCAACTAGAACCTAAGCAAAGTCTTTTAGTATCAGGACTTGTTGGGATTATGTATTTAGAAGGAGAGAGAACAACTATTACTTTATATCTTTCTAATGAACTTGATATAAGACGATCAAAATTAGAAAACTTTGAAAAAAACTGAGCTAACCGATCAAATCTAGCTAAATACCAATATTTAGATGATTGTACTAATTTCAAAGATTATGAATTTAATTTAGATCCAAACAAAAAGAATAATATTAATATTGCTGGACTTGGTTTATTAGTAATCAATGCTAAAGCATCTAAGATCAAAATTAGAGTTTATGAAAAAGTAGGAGTGAAACTAGCGTCTGCTGCGATTATTTAAAATGAAATACTTACTGTTCCATGGCACTTTTGATATGTTTCATAATGGACATTTAGCAATCCTTAAAAAAGCAATGAGTTTAGATCATTATGATCAAATTATTATTACTCCAAGTAATACTAAGTTTTTCTTAGATGATTATAATCTAGATTTTGTAGCTAAGAAAAAACAATTATTAAGTATTAAAGAAGATCGAGTTCATATGATCAAAGCTAGTATTAAAGATCTAGCTTATCCTATTCAAATTTGTGATTATGAACTTAATCAAGTAAGTAAAGCTTATAGTATTGATACTATTAACTATTATTACAGTACATATGGAAATAATAATGATTACTACTTTATTATTGGAAGTGATCAAGTAGCTAATCTTAAAGATTGAAAAGACAT
Source organism: Ureaplasma diversum (assembly GCF_000941095.1). Taxonomy (NCBI): domain Bacteria; kingdom Bacillati; phylum Mycoplasmatota; order Mycoplasmoidales; family Mycoplasmoidaceae; genus Ureaplasma; species Ureaplasma diversum. Next base: position 579,249 of record NZ_CP009770.1, on the reverse strand, counting down.
TGAATCAATTGTTTGTAAAGTTACTTTTTTATGTTTTTTAAGAAATAAGGATGATAAAGAAACTATTGCATCTAAACTTGATCAACTTAAATGTAATTATTCTATTATTGATTTTGATGTTGATATATCATCAACAGTTATTAAACAAGTCCACCAACCAGATCATCTAGTTGATGAAGTATTTGATTTTATTAATGATAATGGACTATATGCTATTTATTTACTTGAGAAATATTTAATTAATGAAAGTGATTTAGATGATCAATCTAAAAATATCAACCGGATTAAGCACTGTTATCGGGTTGGTGAATATGCTCATTTTATTATGTTACATTATGATCAATCAAAAGCTCGATTAGCTTATAGTGCTGGGGTTTATCATGATATTTTAAAAAATTGTTCTGAACCTAAAACATTAGCTTATTTTAAACAACATCAAAAAGAACTTAAAATCAATGATTTTGTATCTTGAAGAGTTTTACATGCTAATAATGGTGCACACTTACTACAAACTAAATACCATTTTAAAAACCAAGAGTTAATTAATGCAATAGCAAGACACACTAGACCATTTGATTATAATAATGCTAATGAAATTAGTTTATTAGATAAGGTATTATATTGTGCTGATAAACTTGAACCAGCACGTATGGAAGGAATTGATTTATACAATATCGATCATTACCGAAATCTAGTTTTAGAAAATATTGATCAAGCTTTTATTGAAATCTATGAGCAATTACAAAATAAAGAGGTTAAATAAAGATGAAGTTTGATATCGGAATAGTAGTTGCTCTTAAGGATGAAATCAAAACCTATTTTAAAAAACTAACTAATAAAAAAGTTGTTAATGTAAAAAACAATGATTTTTATTTATTTACATTAGATTGAAATGATCAAAAAATAAATTGTGTATTAGCTTTTTGTGATGTAGGAAAAGTCAATGCAGCTATTTGTAGTAGTTTAGTAGCTGAGTGTTTTGGGGTAGAATTAATTTTAAATGTTGGAAGTTGTGGAGCAGTTAATCCTAATTTAAAACCACTTGATTTATTACTAGTTAAACAAACTCAATACTTAGATGTTGATCTAGTTGCTTTTAATTATGAACAAAACCAGATTCCAAGACGTTCTAAACTATTTAATATTAAAGATCATTATATTAACTCACTAACTCAGCTATTAGCTGAACAAGATAAACAAACAGTGATTGCAAGAGTTGGATCTTGTGATCAATTTATTAATGTTAATAACATTGATCAACTAAAAGAAAAAGAGATTGATGCTATTGATATGGAATTAGCAGCAATTGCTCATGTATGTGAAATCTTTAAGTGTGATCTAGTAAGTATTAAATTGATTTCAGATCAAATCTATTATCCTAATAACAATGATACTTTTAAAAAGAATCTATCATTAATTGATCAATGGTTTAATCAACATCTTAATGATGTTATTAAACTATTAGTAGCTACTAAAGATCTAAAATAATTAGTTATTTATCATCATACTAATAACTAATCTATCTAGTTAATAATAGTAAAGTTAACTATCTTAAACTAATTAAGCACTATTTTTTATTATCATAAATGATATAATAAAATAATGTAAATAAGGTTTACTAATAAAGGAAGCATAATGAAATATACAATATCTCGTCAAGCATTAAAAGAATTAAAAGAAGAATTACGTGACATTTTAGAAGTTAAATGACCTGAAATTACAAAGCAACTACAAGATGCTCGTGAACAAGGGGACTTATCTGAAAATGCTGATTATGATGCTGCTAAAAATGAACAAGCTGCACTAAGTAAGCGTAAAGAAGAAATTGATGCAATTCTAGAAAACTATGAATTAATTGAAGATATTGAACGAATTGATGGACAAATTACACTAGGTTCATCTGTTGAAATCATTAATTTACGAAGTGATAAAAAAGAAGTAGTTACAATTGTTGGTTCAATGGATTCTAATCCTTTTGAAGGTAAGGTTTCAAATGAAACTCCACTTGGTAAAGCTTTATTAGGAAGCAAGGTTAATGAAACTGTAACAGTTCATGCTGTTGCTCCTTATCGAGTTAAGATTATTCGAATTTTAAACGATTAAAGATAATTATAAAAAAGAAGAACAACTAGCTTTAAATAGGCTAGTTGTTTTTTGTTTTAGAGATGACTAAGATGATTTGTTGGTGTTAGGTAGTTAAGAAAAGTGCTAACAATTTTTATATATCCTAAAAGTAGTTAAAACTGGAACATTTATCTACAAAGTCCTTTTTTTTTTTTTTTT